>CAKUGX010000028.1 GCA_934654765.1 uncultured Collinsella sp.
CGCGAGGCCACCCCAATCCCCTCGCGCGGGCTTCTTATGAATTGCAGACATGAAACAACCCATCACAGGAGAAAACATGCCCCAAATTAACCTCATGGAACTCGCCGAGCAGTCTTTTGGCACCTCGCTCGAGCAGCTCGACGACCGTCGCATTTACAAGCTGCTGGTCAAACTCGTGCAGGAGCGCTCCGCCGCCTGCCCGCTCAACAACGGCAAGAAAAAGCTCTATTACATTTCCGCCGAATTTTTGATCGGCAAGCTGCTCATCAACAACATGATCGACCTCGGCATCTACGACGAGGTTAAGGACCAGCTCACCGCCGCCGGCCACGACCTCAACAAGATCGAAGAATTCGAGGTCGAGCCGTCGCTCGGCAACGGCGGCCTGGGCCGCCTGGCCGCGTGCTTCCTGGATTCCATCGCCACGCTGGGCTTGACCGGCGATGGCGTGGGCCTCAACTATCACTACGGTCTGTTCCGTCAGCGCTTTGTCGACAACCAGCAGAAGGCCGTCCCCGACGAGTGGCTCGGTGAGCAGGACATCCTAGTCGACGATGACCGCTCCTACACCGTCGAGTTCGGCGATTTTGCCGTTACCTCCAAGCTCGTCAACATCGATGTGCCCGGTTACGACCAGCCCACCAAGAACCGTCTGCGCCTGTTCGACCTGGCGAGCGTCGACGACGGCCTGGTCCCCGGCAGCTCCATCGACTTCGACAAGACCGAGATCGCCAAGAACCTCACCTTGTTCCTCTACCCCGACGATTCCGACGAGCAGGGCCGCCTGCTTCGCATCTACCAGGAATACTTCATGGTGAGCAACGCCGCCCAGCTCCTGATCGACGAGGCCATCGAGCGCGGCAGCAACCTACACGATCTGGCCGACTACGCCGTGGTCCAAATTAACGACACGCACCCCACCATGGTCATCCCCGAGCTCATTCGCTTGCTCACCACCGAGCATGGCATCGAGTTTGACGAGGCTGTGACCATCGTACGCTCCATGGTCGCCTACACTAACCACACGATTCTTGCCGAGGCGCTCGAGAAGTGGCCGCTCGCCAGCCTGCAGAAGGTCTCCCCTGCCATCGCCGACATTATCGTCAAGCTCGATGAGATCGCGAAGGCCGAGCACGATGACCCGCGCGTCGCCATCATCGACGAATACGACACCGTCCACATGGCCCACATGGACATCCACTTTGGCTTCTCCATCAACGGCGTAGCCGCCCTCCACACCAAGATCCTGGAGGACACCGAGCTTCATCCGTTCTACGAGATCTATCCCGAGAAGTTCTCCAACAAGACCAACGGCATCACCTTCCGCCGCTGGATCCATGGGGCCAACCCCGCGCTCGCCAGCCTGCTCGACGATGTAATCGGCACCGACTGGCGCAGCACCGGCGATCTGAGCAAACTCGCCAAGTTCGCCGACGACAAGGACGTTCTTGAGCGCCTGGCCGCCACCAAGGTCGAGGCCAAGGCCATCATGCGCCAGTTCATGGCGCTCGAGCAGGGCGTGACCATTCCCTCCAACGCCATCATCGACGTCCAGGCCAAGCGCATCCACGAGTACAAGCGCCAGCAGATGCTCGCGCTCTACATCATCTGGAAGTACCTCGATATCAAGAACGGCAACAGACCTAAGCACCCCGTCACCATCATCTTTGGCGGCAAGGCGGCGCCTGCCTACACCATCGCGCAGGACATCATCCATCTGATCCTGACGCTGTCGCAGTGGATTGCAAACGACCCCGACGTGGCTCCTTACCTGCAGGTTGTCATGATCGAGAACTACAACGTCACCGCCGCCGAGCGCGTGATCCCCGCCGCCGACATCTCCGAGCAGATCAGCCTGGCCTCCAAGGAGGCGAGCGGCACCTCCAACATGAAGTTCATGCTCAACGGCGCCCTAACCCTGTGCACGCTCGACGGTGCCAACGCGGAGATTGCCGAGCTCGTGGGCGACGAGAACATCTATACCTTTGGTGCCTCGTCCAAACAGGTCGAGCAGCTCTACGCCGACGGCACCTACAACGCCGGTGCGCTCTACCGCAAGCCCGGAATTAAACTGCTGGTGGACTTCATCACCAACCCGGCCTTTATGGCAACCGGCAACGCCGAGCGCCTGCAGCGCCTGCACGACGACATTAAGGGCAAGGACTGGTTTATGGCCCTGCTCGACATTGAGGAGTACATCCAGACCAAGGAGCGCGTGCTGGCCGACTACGAGGACCAGGACGCCTGGATGCGCAAGGCGCTCATCAATATCGCCAACGCCGGCACCTTCTCGTCCGACCGCACCATTTCCCAATACAACGACGAGATCTGGCACCTGAGCTAGCTCATTCCCCTTACCCATCCTCTTGAGAAACGGAGTCGTGGCAACACGGCTCCGTTTTTTTGTGCCCGCACGTTACCCTGTGATCCGACTCGGCCAAACAATCTCGATCCGTAGCAATTACTCAACCAAAACGGTCCCAGCCGTTACAGATTGAGACATACCGGCCCCTCCCCTTGGGTTTATCTCAATCTGTAACATCTAGCAGGTGTAATTCGCCTTTGGTGTTACAGATTTAGATGAAATGGTTGGCACAGCGGAACCGTCTCGATCTGTAACATCTAACGTCCGAAATCGGCCCTACCTGTTACAGATCAAGACAAACTGACAGACGGAAAGCCCCAACACAAAGAAAGGCTCCCCTCTCGCCCAGTGGACGGGAGGGGAGCCTCATATGTGACCGCGGCAAAAGGATGGCAATACCGCAGTCGCCCAAAGGAAGGGCCTGGTTGCACCGGGCCTAGATAAGGTTCTTGCCAGAGACCTTATCGAAGAGGTGGGTCGCGTTCTTCTCGAACTTGAACCAGATGGGGTCGCCCGCCTTGAGCGCGCCCTTGGCCTCAAGGTCGACAACGGGGATGATCAGGACGAACTGGCCGTCGGGAGCGGTCACGTGGACGTGCTCGGTGGAGCCCATGAGCTCGGTCACCTCGACGGTGCCCTGGAGCGCGCCCTCCTCGCCCTTGTCGGCAAGCAGGATCTGCTCGGGACGAACGCCGGCCGTAATCTCCTTCACGTCGCCGCCGTCCCAGTTAAGGGCAAGCTGAGCGCAAGTCTCGGGAGCAAGCGCAACGTTCATGTCCTCGGTCTTGACGGTAAAGCCGTTGCCCGAGCGCACCAGCTGGGCATCGAAGAAGTTCATCTGCGGCACGCCGATAAAGCCGGCGACGAAGATGTTCGCGGGGTGGTTGAAGACCTCCTGCGGCGTGGCGATCTGCTGGACGACGCCGTCCTTCATAACCACGATACGGTCGCCGAGGGTCATGGCCTCGGTCTGATCGTGGGTAACGTAGATGAAAGTACCCTTGATCTCGTGACGCAGCTTGATGAGCTCGGCGCGCATCTGGTTACGGAGCTTGGCGTCCAGGTTGGACAGCGGCTCGTCCATCAGGAAGACCTTGGGGTCACGCACGATGGCGCGGCCGATGGCGACACGCTGACGCTGACCGCCCGAGAGCGCCTTGGGCTTACGATCGAGGTACTCGGTAATACCCAGGATCTCAGCAGCGGAGCGAACCTTACGGTCGATCTCGTCCTTGGGGACCTTCTTGAGCTCGAGCGTAAACGCCATGTTCTCGTACACCGTCATATTGGGGTACAGAGCATAGCTCTGGAACACCATGGCGATGTCGCGGTCCTTGGGAGCGACGTCGTTGACGCGCTTGCCATCGATGAGCACATCGCCCGAGGTGATGTCCTCCAGGCCGGCGACCATGCGCATCGTCGTGGACTTACCGCAGCCAGAAGGGCCAACGAGGACGATGAACTCCTGGTCGTGAACGGTGAGGTTGAAGTCCTCTACAGCGAGCACGCCGTCCTCGGTAACCTTGAGGTTGTGCTTCTTCTCCTCGGTCTTCTTCTTTTTGCCAAAGAAGCCCTTCTTTTTTGACTCGTTGTTGGGATACACCTTCTGAACATGTTTGAGAACGATCTCGGCCATGTCTTTACCTTTCGATACGCGGCGCCGCGCTGAGGGGCGCCGCCAAAACTTGCAAAACAGTTACGGCATCAGCCCTTGACGGCACCTGCCACAACGCCGTCAATGATGTACTTCTGGCAGAAGATGTACATGATGACGATGGGGATGACAACCATCATGATGCATGCCATCATGGGGCCGAGCTCGACGTGGCCATAGCCGCCACGGAAGTACTGGATCAAGATAGGAATGGTCTTGTACTTGGTGGAGTCGAGCGTAAGGTAGGGCAGCAGATAGTCGTTCCAGACCCACATGGTCTCAAGGATACCGACCGAAAGATAGGTGGGCTTCATGATGGGAAGGACGATCTTAAAGAACACCTGGACCGGGTTGCAGCCGTCGATCATGGCCGCCTCCTCGATCTCGAGCGGGATGTTCTTTACAAAGCCGGCGAACATAAAGACCGCCAGGCCCGCACCAAAGCCCAGATAGATAAAGCAGATGTTGAACGGCGTGTTAAAGCCGATGCGGTCCGCCAAATTGGACAGCGTGAACATGAGCATCTGGAACGGTACAACCATCGAGAACACGAACAGGTAATAGAAGAAGTTCGAGATCTTGCTGTTGACACGAACCACGTACCAAGCGCACATGGAGCAGCACACCAGAATCAGCACGACCGACGTGACTGTGATGATGAGCGAGTACATAAACGCCGAGGCAAAGCCCTGCTCGTTAAGGGCGTGCATGTAGTTTGCGAGGCCGTTGAACGTCTCGGGCGTGAGCAGATCGAATGCCGTGGTGGTGCTGATTGCAGTTGCCTTTTTAAAGGAATTGAGCGCAATCATGAACACGGGATAGATCCACGCGAGCGACAGAATCGTAAAGAAAATCGAGAGCGCGCGGTTGATAACCTTATCGCGTTTCATTACTGCTGCACCTCCTTGGACCTCGTGGCCTTAAGCTGGATCATAGAAATAGCGACAACCAGGATGCAGAAGATAACTGCCTTGGCCTGACCGATGCCCTGCCATGCGATGCCAGCACGCGAATAGAACGTGTTGTAGATGTTCAGGGCGAGCATCTCGGTGGAGTGCGCCGGGGCACCACCGGTAAGGGCGAGGTTCTGGTCGAACAGCTTAAAGCCGTTGGTGATGGACAGGAACAGGCAGATGGTGATGGTCGGCATCAGGTTGGGGATCTTAACCTTCCAAAACGTCTGCCATGCCGTAGCGCCGTCGACCTTGGCGGCCTCGATGTAATCAGACGGAATGGACTGCAGACCGGCGATGTAGATGATCATCATGTAGCCGACCTGTTGCCACAGGGTCAGGATGATAAGGCCCCAGAAGCCAGCGGCGGAGTTGAGGGCGATAAGCTGGGCACCCACGTTGGAGAGCAGGCAGTTGATCAGAATCTGCCAAATGTAACCCAGTACAATGCCGCCAATCAGGTTAGGCATAAAGAAAATCGTACGGAAGATGTTGGTGCCCTTGAGCGCCTTGCGAGTGAGCGCCTGCGCAATGGCCAGCGCGATCACGTTGATGAGCACCGTCGACAGGAAGGCAAACGCCACGGTAAAGAAGAACGACGTGGAGAACTGCGGGTCGGTCAGTGCGCGCACGTAGTTCTCGATACCGACAAAGTGCGCGTTATTGATGGTAATAAACTGGCAGAACGAGAGATAGAAACCCTGGATAAAGGGAATCACGAACCCGATCATAAACGCCAGGCACGTGGGCAGCATAAAGAGCGGCCACCAGCGCTTGAGTGCTTTGCCCATAGAAGGGTCCTTTCAATATGCAGGGGGCGGGCAAACCTACGTCTGCCCGCCCCCTGTCGCTAATCAGATAGCTTGGGCAGCAACTGCTTACTCGGAAGCAGCCTTCTCGGTCTTCCAGCCATCGACGAAGGCGTTCTTGACGCCGTCCCACTTGGTGTTGTCGGCAGCATAAGCGATGAGAGCCTGCTTGAGGTTCTTCTTCCACTCCTCGGAGGGGATGTAAACGAAGTCCCAAGCGACGGTCTTCTTGCCGTCCTTGGCCATAGCAACGGCCTGCTGAGAGAAGACGTTGGTGGTCTCCTTAGCGCTCTTGAACGGGGCGGTCAGACCCATCTTGTCAGCGATGATGCTGGTGGCGGTGTCAGAAGTGACGCACCAATACATGAAGTCCTCGGTGGCCTTCTGGGCATCCTCGGAAGCCTGGGAGCTGACGCACCAGTAGTTCTCGCCGCCGGAGCACAGGCCCTGGTTCTCCTCGCCGTCGACGCCAATGTAGATCGGCAGCATGCCGAGCTGGTCGTCGGTCATACCGGCCTTGGTGAGGTCGGCGTAGGCCCAAGAGCCGTTCTGGTAGAAGACGGCCTTGCCGGTTGCGAACTCGTTGGTGGCGTCGTCACCGGTCTTGGAGGCGAGCTGCGAAGGATCGCAGGTGGAGTCGGTGATGTACAGGTCGAAGATCTGCTTAAAGTTGTCGAGATACTCGCCCTTGATCTCGTCGTCCTCCTGGTTGTGCTCCTTCTCGAACTCGTAGTAGAGCGGGAGGTTGGCGAGGTGGGTGGTGTAGCGCCAGCTGGAGGAGTCATCCATGCCGGCGGAAGTGAAGGCACCGTCAACGCCGAGCTCGTCCTTGCGGGCCTGGATGTCATCGGCGCAAGCCTTCAGCTTGTCGAAGGAGTTGATGTCCTCGGCCTTGTAGCCAGCCTTCTCGAGGAGCTCCTTGTTGTAGATGATGCCGTAGCTCTCCTGAACCCAGTCGATACCCAGATCCTTGCCGTCGGACTGCAGAGCCAGGGAGTCGTCGATGAGCTCGCCGCGGAGCTTGGTGTCGGACAGATCGGCGCAGTAATCCTTCCAGTTCTTAAGACCGGTGGGGCCGTTGACCTGGAACAGCGTCGGAGCGGAGCTCTTGGACATCTCGGACTTGAGCTTCTCCTCGTAGGTGTTGGAGGCGGCGGTCACGATCTTGACCTCGACGCCCTTCTCCTTCTTGTACGCCTTGGCGATCTCCTTCCACTCCTTGTCGACCTCGGGCTTGAACTGGAGGAAGTAGACCTCGGCAGCGTCACCAGAAGCAGAGGAGCCAGAGCCGGCAGAACCACCGCAGCCCACGAGGCCCAGACCAAGAACCGCAGCCGCGGAACCAGCAAAGCCCAGGAACTGCCTTCTGCTCATTTCGTTCTTCATTACAATCCACCCTTTCACACCGTGGCGGCACCCTTTGCCGCCGCCTTCGGAGATTGGCTCGGGGACTTTGCCCCTTTTGCTGATTTGTACAATACGCTATTTGGCTAGTTGTTTGAACAAGTATTACTAGAGCGGTAGAAAAACTTCGGTGAACGGTAATTTCGACTTGATACTTGACAAGTTTTGTATAAACAATTATTTGTTATTAAATGCAGAGAAAACGCCCGGTCAAGCCGATGCATCGTCGGTTTGACCGGGCGTTTTCTCTTTGAGGGCATGAGTCTCGTCAGGCTGCGAGCTAGCCGGCTATCGCTTGGAGTTGACGCGGTAGTGGAAGATCTCAGGATGCGTGCGGGCATGCGTGACCTCGAACAAGATGCCGTCCGAGGTGTACGACTGGCTCTCCATAACGGCGACGCAGTTGTACTTGCCAAGGTCCAAGTAGCTGCAGTCCTCATCGTTGGCAAGCTCGACGCTCACCGTACGGCGGCTCGCCATCACTTTGACGCCACGCTTGTGCTCCAGATAGTCGTAGATAGAGCTTGCCGCAATCTCGGGGGTCAGGCCCTTGGCGATCGACTCCAAAAAGTAGCCATGGTCCACCTGGCGCGCGCTGCCGTTGAGGCTTCGGACACGCACGACGCGAATCAGCTCCTCGCCCACCTTAAAGCCAAGGCGGCGCGACAGTTGCTCAGTGCAAATCAAATGTTCAAAAGACTTGACCTCGGTCGATGCGACGGCATTGTTGCGTTTTGCGAACTCGCCAAACGACTCAACCTCTTCGAGTGCGCCCAACATGTCGGTTTCGCCCTTAAGCCAAATAACGCGCACGCCCTTGCCGTGTATGGGCTGCACAAACATCCCGTCGGCCAGCATACCCAAGGCGCGACGGACAGTATTGCGAGTACATCCGAACTCCGCGGTCAACTCAGCTTCGGTTGGCAGCATCTCCTGAAACGCATAGGTCCCATTAATGATGCGTGAGCGTATTTCTCGGTAGATTCCTTCGTATATCGCTTTTGGCATGACTTCACCTCTAATGAATATGTATGGCTAGGCACGATAGCATTTCTTTGGGTTGTTTAAACCGATTATCGGTAAAGCACGGATTATTTACCGTCGACGGTTCCCCCGAAACCCAAATCGGACCGAATCAAAACCGTCAATGCGGCAAGCAGCCAGTCCTCTACAATGAGTTCATTGTTTAAACGTTCTTGCTCGCACAGCATGTTGCATCCGGAAGGCATATTATGCTGCAAAAAATCCAACGCTTTGGCGGGGCGATGTTCGCGCCCGCCATGCTGTTTTCTATATCAGGCCTCATGGTCGGCATCTCCGCCCTCGCCACGACCGTAGACATCGTCGGTGACCTCGCCGTATACGGAACCCCTTGGTACGTTTTCTGGACCATCATCCAGCGCGGCTCGTGGACGGTCTTTAAACGTCTCCCGCTCCTTTTTGCCGTAGCGCTGCCTATCGGTCTTGCCCAAAAGCAACCGGCACGCTGCTGCCTCGAGGCGCTCGTGGCCTATTTTGCCTATTGCTTCTTTTTGAGCGAGATCATTAAGCTGAGCGGAGACAACCTTGGGCTTAAGTACCCATCATCTTTGACCCCCGCCAGCGGTATCACCGTCATCGACGGCATCAAGACGCTCGACACCGGCATTATCGGCCCGCTGGCGGTATCGGCAACCGTCGTCGCCATCCATGACCGCTTCTACGATGCCAAGGTTCCCGATTGGCTCGGCACCTTCTCGGGTTCCTCGCTGGTCTACCTCATCAGCTTTTTTGCCGTGTTTGCCCTTGCCGCCATCTCGGCCGCCATCGTGCCCTTCGCATACGCTGTGACCGAAACGCTGCGCCACGCACTTGCGGGCGTCGGCCCCTTCGGCGTGGGCATCTTTGTGTTTTTGGAGCGAGCACTCGAGCCCATGGGGCTGCACCACCTTCTCTATATGCCCATCTATTACGACAATCTGGTCATTCACGACGGTATTTACGCCACGTGGACCAACCTGCTCCCCATTCTCTCCCATAGCACGCGCCCTTTAAATGAACTTGCGCCCTGGGCAGGTTTTACCGCCACCGGCTGGGGCAAGCTCTTTGGCCTTCCCGCCATCGCGGCAGCATTCTATTTCACCGCCAAACCCGAACGCCGCGCCGGCCTTAAGGTCATCCTTTTGCCCGCCATCGTCGCCTCGGTGGTCTGCGGTGTCACCGAGCCGCTCGAGTTTCTCTTTATGTTCACCTATCCTGGACTCTTTTTGCTCTACGCCGTCCTATCCTCCTGCCTTGCCATGACCATGAACTTCTTTGGCATCGTCGGCATCTTCTCGGGCGGTCTCATGGAAATGACGGCCTTCAACTTCATCCCACTCATGCGAATGCATGCCGGCTCCTACCTTTTGGCGCTCGGTATCGGTCTTGCCTTTAGCCTCATCTTTTTTGTTAGTTTTCGAGCACTCATCTTGGTCTATGACCTTAAGACGCCGGGCCGCGAGGATCATGCCTCCAATCGCGCGGCAATCGACCGTTTAACGGGAAGCGGCTTTGCCAAAGAGCAGTCTCCCAATGGCGAGGTCAGTATTCAATCCGATCAAGATCACGTCCTCGCTGAGCGGGTAATTCAGCTTTTAGGTGGCGTTGGCAATATCGTGGGCGCAACCAACTGCGCCACGCGCCTGCGCGTCGAGGTCGCAGACCCTTCCATCGTTGCAGATAATGCGTCGTTTGTCGCGGTGGGCGCCAAGGGCCTCATCATTACGGGCAAGACCGCCCAGGTGATTATCGGCATCTCCGTTCCCCGCGTTAAAGAGCATTTTGACCAGATCATGGGCCTCGAGCCGGGATTTGTGCCCACCACCTCGGCCTCCCCTGCCGCCAGCGCAGCCCATAAGCGCGGCGATATCTGCTTCTTCGACATCGACGGCACGCTCGCCTGGCAAGACCCTCGAGTGGCACAAGAGCTTCCCGAGGATGAGCGAGACCTCTCCCCCTATCCCAATGAAGCGGTCTCGCAAGCCATCCGTGATTTTGTTGCCAAGGGCAATATGGCGTTTATCTGCACAGGGCGCACGCTGAGCTGCATCCATCCAAAGCTGCTCGAGCTGCCCTGGACCGGCATCGTCTGCCTCGCGGGTGGCTATGTCGAACTTGAGGGACGCGTGATTCGCGATTTGGCGATGACGCCCGGCATGCTGCAGCGCCTTGCTCCCATTCTTGAGCAATCGGACGAAGTGATTCGTTTTGAGGGACTCAATGGCGTCGTTCGCATGAGTGCCGATGCGCCCGACGCCCCCGGATACGCCCGCACCGTGGGCGATGCAATTACGCAGCTGCAACATTACAGCGCCTACAAGATCTTAATGTCCACGTCGCTTGCCAACCGCATCGCTCAGGATCAAGCGTTTGAGCCGCTGCTCTGCTTTAACGAGCTCGAGCTCGAGGTAACCGAAATCTCGCCCCGCGAATGCACGAAGCGCGGGGGCATCCAGTCTGTACTCGACGCCCTCGATCCCCACCACGGAACCGTATACGGCATCGGCGACGCCAGCAATGACGTCTCGCTGATGAACGCCGTCGACGTTGGCATCGCTATGGGCAACGCACCGGACTTCCTTAAGGAAAAGGCCGACTATGTCACCGACAGCATCGACCACGACGGCGTCGTCACCGCGCTCGAACACTTTGGGCTTATCTAGCCAAGCCCCTACCGCACTTGCGGCCGCATGGACCAATCGTCTTCAACCGCCGCGCTCGACGCCCTAATGTGGCAATATGTTGTCTGCATAATGCAACGATGCAACCTATCAAAGAATGCGAGAACCCGTGTCCAGTCCGTTTACCAGCTTTTTAGCCCAGCACTTTGACCAGATTAACGACTATCTGGCCACGTTCTTTGACGGACAGGCGACTTCCGCCGATATCGAGCGCTACCTGTATACCCCGCTCTCGGCATTTACGGCCAACGCCGGTAAACGCCACCGCCCGCTCATCTGCATGCTCGCCGCCACCGCGGTGGGCGGCAGCTTTGAGAGCGCCCGCAGCGCAGCGGCGGCCATCGAGCACTTTCAGTCGGGCGCACTCATCCACGACGACATCGCCGACAACGGACAGCTGCGCCGCGGCAAGCCCTGCATGCACCTCACCGAGGGCACGGGGCTTGCCATCAATTGTGGCGACCTAGCGCTCACCATGGTCACCAAGACGGTTCTCGACGACCCCACACTCAACGCAGACGTGAAGCTTCGCGTGCTCCACGAGCTTACCGAGATGATAGTCCGTACCATCGAGGGCCAGGCGCTCGACCTGGGCTGGGTCCGCGACGGGCGCTTTGACATTTCGGTCGACGATTATCTGGACATGGCGACGCACAAGACCGCGTACTACAGCGGAGCGACGCCGCTTGCCGCCGGAGCCATCATTGGCGGAGGCAGCGAGGAGCAAATTGAGGCACTGCGCGCCTTTGGCCTGCACACGGGCCTTGCCTTCCAAATTCAAGACGACCTGCTCAACTTGATCGGCACCAAGGAGGCCGCCAACAAGGACTTCCGCACCGACATCACCGAGGGTAAGCGCACGCTCGTTGCCGTGCACGCCCTGTCTGATGAGCGCTATCACGACGAGATTGAAGCGATCCTTTCCTCGGGCACCGAGGACCCCGCGCAGCTCGCACGCACCGTGGAGATCTTCCAGGAGACCGGCTCTATCGATTACGCCCACACTTATGCGCTCGACCTGACCGCCAAGGCCAAAGCGGCCATCGAGGACGTTTCGCTCGACCCGCATGCACGTGAACTGTTCCTCTCCATGGCAGATTTCTTTGTGGAGCGCCTTAACTAGCGGGGGTTATAAAACCTGTCAGCAGCGTATTTGGGTACAACTTGCTACACTGTTGAGTGCATGTTTATGCATCCCTTTGCGTTGTCTATCCGACACACGCTCAAATAGTACGAATGGTACGCCGAAAGGGGTTCGTTCATGGAACCTATTACAACGGGCATGCAGGGAGCAGCCGTCGAGGACGTCCAGTCCCGCCTTCTGCAGCTCGGCTATACAATCGATGACACCGAGGTTGCCGACAAGCGCTTTGGCACCACCACCGAGCAGGCCGTCAGCACCTTCAGGCTCGACAGCGGCCTTGCTGCCGGTCATGCCGTCGATATCCCCTGTTGGAGCGCCCTGGTCGACGCCTCGTATAAGCTGGGCGACCGCACTCTGTATCTGCGCATGCCCAATTTCCATGGCGCCGATGTGCAGGCCCTGCAGCGCGCTCTCAACGTTTTGGGCTTTGCCTGCGGCGAGGACGACGGCTACTTTGGTCCGCATACCGAGGCCGCCCTGCAGCAGTTCCAGGAAAATGTCGGCCTGTTTGCCGACGGCATGGCCTTCCAGGACACCTACGCCTACATCAACCGCCTGCACCATGTGTGGGAGGGCAAGCCCTCGGTCACCGAGGCCGAGTCCCGCATCGGTTTTGCTCGCGCCGCCAACGTGCTCGAGCGCTTCCAGATTGCCGTTATCGGCGAGGACCCCATCGCGCGCAGTGTTGCGTCGCGCATGTGGAATATCGCCACGGCAACGACCGACAACAGCGGCATGATGCTCTGCGACTCCGAGGTCCCAACCAACGTTGACCTGGTGCTCGAGATCGCAAGCGACGAGCTGCCCGCCGACGCCGCGCCACGCGCCACGATTGCCCTCGCCGAGTGCCACAACCTGGCCCAGCGCATCCGCACCGCCAATGTCGCCGCGCAGCAGAAGCCGGCTCGCATTCGCATTGAGCTCACGGGCATGACGCGCTACAACGGCACCTTCACGGCCAGCGACGCGCAGACGCTCGCCGTACGCCTACTCGACGGCGTTTGCGATGCCCTCGCAGATTAGGTAAACTAGACGAGTTGCTTTTGGGCAACACCACACATTGGGACGTAGTTCAACGGTAGAACTCCGGTTTTTGGTGCCGGCTGTTGGGGGTTCGAATCCCTCCGTCCCAGCCATTAAAACTGAGCGCCCTAAGCCCATAACGGCCCAGGGCGCTTTCTTGTGGGCAAGCGGAGGAATTCGAACCCGCAAGGGTGCGGAGCTGAGGAAACGCGAAGCGTTTTCCAGCGCAGCACGCAAGGAGCGAAGCGACGCAGCGGGGCGCGGCCGCCGACCAGGCGGACGCGGAATCCCTCCGTCCCGCACCAGTCAAGAGCCCCTCACGTCAAGCAAATCGAGCCAACGCCGCCAAGCGGAGGGATCCGAACCCGCAAGGATGCGGAGCGACGCAGCGGCGCGCGGCCGCCGCAGGCAGACGCGGTGTCGGCACTTAGGGACGTTCCTAAAGTGCCAGCTCGGGACTATTTTCGAGGACCCTCCGAAGGACTGTGGCCAAAATACGGCAAATATGAGTACTGTTACCGTTGTAGCTACATTATTTTCGTTAATAAAAGAAGATCTTAATGAGACTTATTCGCATCAAGGTCTTCCTTTAATGAACACTTGAAGAGATACGGCAGCTTATCTGCTCGATCGACACGTCAAATCACCTTAAATGTGGTCAAAATTACTGCTACTAAAAGAATATCAGTACTCATATTTGATGTTATTTGGCCACGGCTCTTTATAGACACCCTATACAGCGACTGGGGTAGATTTTTTTGAGGCACGCCTATCGGCCCAGTTCCGAAAAGCGAGCCGCCTTCTGCAACGTGCCGTGTGGCCCCGGCGGGCCGGGCATTAAGTTTGTCGCGAGTTCCGCACGCAAAGAAGGCCACGTGACCTCGATGTTTTGGACGTGACAGCGAGAGGGGGCCTGGTATGGCAAGGTGACGTGAAACAAGGCGGCGCCGACCTTCTGGTCGTGCCGCCGAAGTTGAACGTCAGATTGCCATACCAGGGCCCCTCGCAGCGTCGAGAGGACCGCCGTTCGGTAGAACGGCGGAACTAATTGTTCAGCATGCGGTCGAAGCTTCCCGAGTCGCCATCCCGATAGTCGGCGGTCATCAGAATCTCCTGCGGAATGCGTCCGCCCTCGCGCAGCACATTGCGGAACTGCACGCGCGTGACCATAGGCAGATCTTTGATCGTCGCCGCCAGGTTCTGCGGCACGCCCTGATTGGCAGCTGCGGGCTCGCACTCGCCGCCAGCCTTCACGCGACGCTTGTGCTCGGCGAGCATGGCACGATACATGCCAGCATGCAGGCGAATCTCAACCACATTGGCGTTACGGGTCTGCTCGACAATGCGCGCACCCTCTCGGTCGATGTCGCCCACGTAGTAGACATAGTTAAAGCGATAGCCGATCTCGGCCAGATAATCATCCAGTGCGTGTGAAACGCTCGCCTTGCAGCCGCCGCCAAAAATCACGCCACCCACCTTGGTGCCAAAAAGCTTGGCGTGCTTGCGGCCGCGCAGGAGCTTGACGATTTCGTCATAGGTGTCCAGGTTCTCGACCATAATGAACGGCTTGTCGGCGCCCAGCGTAAAGAAACCCGTAAAGTGCACGGGGCGGTTGGGGG
This sequence comes from uncultured Collinsella sp., assembly GCA_934654765.1. Taxonomy (GTDB): domain Bacteria; phylum Actinomycetota; class Coriobacteriia; order Coriobacteriales; family Coriobacteriaceae; genus Collinsella. The sequence goes on from CAKUGX010000028.1 coordinate 14,673, forward strand.
CGACCTTAATCGCCTGCATGCTGATGCCCTTTTCGGTCATACGCCGAATCAGGCGCTCGCCGTGCTTGCCGTCAAAGGCCTTCTCATCGTTAAAAATCTGGTAGGCGCGCTGGCGACGCGAAGCGACCGGCGTGTCGGCACCGCGATTCTGCTCGATCCAAGCCTGGATGATCGCAATCTCTTCGGCAATCTTGCGGTTGGACATCTCGTTGTGCTGAGTGCGCTGCGGAGCCTTTTTGCCGTCCTTGCCCTCGACCTTAACAATTTGAGTCTGTTGCTCCTTAATCTTGGAGAGCGCCGTAGGCGTGGGAACGACCTTGAGCAGCTGCCTGCCCAGGACACGGGCCAGAGCAAACGCCGAAACCTCGCCATGAGCGGGCGGCTCAGGCTGCTGGGCGGCCGCATCGTTTGCAGTCGGTTTGGACTGCGCCTGGGATTTGCGCTTAGAATCTGCCTGGGCTTTGCGCTCTTGCTTTGGCGCGGACGAGCTCTTTTGCGAGCGCTCGGGCTTGTCCCCCTTCGCCGGCTGGCGCTTGGGCTGCTCCACCGGGGCCTCAGCCTTCGCATCCTTGCTTTGCGTCGCTGCCTTCTCGGCCGCGGCCTCGGCATTTGAGCCACGACCGCCACGGTGACGACGGCGGCGGGGCTTGCTCGAAGCGCTCTCCCCCGCCTGCTTGTCAGCGGACTGTTGGGCTTTGACCTCGGTGTCAGCCGCAGACTGCGACTCGGAAGGCTGCTGCTCGCGAGCCGCCGGCTCAACGGTTTTCTCGGTTTGTTCGGCCTTCTTGTCCTGAGTGGTCGAAGCCGGCTCGCCCTTCTCCTGACGCCTTACGGGATACGCGCGCCTCGCAAAACCACGCCCGGGACGGCATGAACCCGGAGCCCTCTTGGCAGACTCCTCAACATCGTCTGCAGCCTCGGAAGGCTCTTCAACCTCATGCGCGACATCCTGCTGCGCAGCCTTAAAGTGGACACCACGGCGACGCTGGGGCTCTTGGGCCTCCACGGGCTTTTGCTCCTTCGCGGGCTTCTGCGACTCGGCAGCAACCTCGTTCTCAACAGCCTCGGCATCCGTCTCACCCTTTTGAGCAACGGCGCGACGGAAGCGCTCCTGCTGGGCACGGCGCTGCGCATCGCGTTTGCCACCCCCGCCAAAACCGCCGCGTCCTGCCTTGGCCGTAAAAGCACGCACAACATTCTCATCGAGCAACTCATCGGTATCGACATGCTCACGCGGAGCAACTTCTTCCACAGTAGGCACGTCAGCGGAATCCTCGACGACAAAATCTTCGACGGACTCGGCAGGCTGCTCCTGGGCATCGCGGATCTCGGCATTGATGGTATAGAACGCCGGGCGCCCGTTAATGCCGCTGCCCTCGATCTTGGTAACGATCTTTGCCGCGATGAGTTCGTCGCGCATCGCCTTGGTATTGCATTCCTTATCGACGGAACGGAAAATCTGCGCCAGCGCGCTCGACTTGATCTTGAGCGCCTTGCGGCAAAGCAGGTCGTAGGCAACCAGCTTGGCACGCTCAGCAGAAAGCGACGTCTGGCTGCTCAGGCGCTCAGCCAGAGCATCGACATTGTTTTGATTATCGGAATATACCGTCTTGGCCACGGGGCCCCTTTCATATGCACACATATACGTCCATATGGTACAACGCACGAGCCTATCCACGCAAAACATCTGCGAGAACGCCCTTGCACCACCTGCTCTCACAAGAAAAAAGACCGGGTCCGCTTGATTGCGGACCCGGTCTTTCCGAGTCAAATAGATGGGAGATTCAACCCGTCCGACCGACTAGGCCTTGGCGGCCTCGGCGTCGGCAGGAGCTTCAGCGGCAGCGGCGCGACCGTACTCGGCCTTGCCCATCTCGGACCACTCGGGCTCCTCGTCAGGCATGGAGCCGGCCTCCTTGCCGAAGAACTCCTTGAGGCAGTTGGCGGCGACGATGAGGCCCAGGACCATCAGCAGGACGGCGAAAACGAGCTGCAGGCCCTTGGTGGCGGCGACGGAGACGGCGGCCGTGGTGGCGGTAGCCGGGATGGTGCCGAAGAAGCCGTAAGCCTGGACAGCGGTCATGCAGCCCATGGCGCTCTGGACCAGCGAGGTGAAGGTGCAGCAGAGCAGGAAGGCGACGGGCACGTAGAGCATCCAGCCCTTGCGGCCGGTGCACTTGCAGAACACGGCGAGGGTGATCATGGTCATACCGCCGAGCAGCTGGTTGGAAGCACCAAAGAGCGGCCAGATGTTGGCATAGCCACCAAAGGCAAGGGCGAGACCGGGAAGCAGGGTGACGACCGTGGCGAACCAGGGGTTGCCGAGGACCTTCATGTAGCCGGCCTTGGACTCGATGGCCAGGGCGTCGTTGGTCTGGGCAAAGAACTCGGAGAACGAGGTGCGGGCGATGCGGGCGACGGCATCGAGCGAGGTCAGGGCCAGAGCGGAAACGTTCATGGTCATAAAGACGGTAGCGAGCGTGCCGTCAACACCGAAGGCCTGCATACCGCGGGAGATACCAGCGGCGAAGATCTGGAACGGGGTGGAAGCGACGCCGGCGTTGAGGGCACCGGTGCCGGCGGTGTTCATGTCGGAGAACATGATGCCGGCGACGATGATGGCAAGGATGCCGACGAAGGACTCGACGATCATGGCGCCATAACCGACCTTGACGGCGTCCTGCTCCTTCTCGACCTGCTTAGAAGAAGTGCCGGAAGAAACGAGGCTGTGGAAACCGGAGAGAGCACCGCAAGCGACGGAAACGAACAGGACCGGGAACATCATGCCGGAGGCAGTGGAGAAGCCGGTGAAGACCGGAGCGGTGATGGTGGCCTGACCGTTGACGCCCAGGACGACGATGCCGAGGACAGCGCAAACGATCATGACGATCATCATGATGGAAGTGAGGTAGTCACGCGGGGTCTTGAGCATCTGGATGGGCATAGCGCCAGCGAAGACCAGGTAGACCATGACGACGGCGAACCACTGGAACTTATCCAGGTAGACCGGGAACTGCATACCGACGGCGAACATGAGAACCATGAGGACCACGCCGGTGACGAACTCGGCGGCACCGGTGAGGTTGAACTTCTTCTGGGCCCAACCAAAGGCGATAGCGACGAAGGTGAACAGGATGGAGATGGTGCCAGCGCAGCCAGCGGCATAGGACTTGGTGAAGTCGATGGCACCGGTAGCGGCGCCAGAAGCGTCAACGGCCGGGGTGAACATGAACGTCTTGCAGACCATGTCAGTGAAGGCGGCGATGACGATGATGCAGAACAGCCAGCAGAACAGCAGGAACAGGCGACGGCCGGTCTTGCCGATGTACTTCTCGATGAGCTGAGCGAGCGACTTGCCGTTGTTCTTCATCGAAGCGTACAGGGCACCGAAGTCGTGGACGGCGCCGAAGAAGATGCCGCCGACGAGGACCCAGAGCACGACGGGCAGCCAGCCAAAGGCCATGGCGACGATCGTACCCGTGACAGGGCCAGCACCGCAGATCGAGCTGAACTGGTGCGAGAACGCGGTGAAGGCGGAGACGGGCGAGAAGCTCTTGCCGTCCTTCATGCGCTTGGCCGGCGTGAGGGCCTCTTTGTCAACGCCCCACTTGTTGGCCAACCAGCGGCCGTAGCCCAGATAGCCGCAGGCGAGCACCGCCGCAGCCACAACCATGAGCAAAACTCCGTTCATTACATTTCCTCCTCTAAAAAGAACTTCCCAGACAAAAAAAATGAGGGCCGTCGGTTGCGCTCGACGGCCCTCATCTTCATCAGCCGCCCGTTATCGTACGGGCTAGCTGTATGTGCTAACCCGCATCAGATAATTACTACGCTGATAATGTCTAGCTGATGCGTGAACATGTCTGAGAAATCCTCTTCAATCATGATGCGAACGATCCGTGCGTGTTCACATCCCCCAGTGGATGAAAAGGAGTATGAAACTTTAGTTACCTAAAGTCAACGCAAATTTGTAATGAATTTTCAACTTTTTTGAAATTCTCGGTATAAAACGCCACTGACCTCGGACTTTATCCTGCGACAGTTTTTGCTTGAGAGTTGTCCCTCGGGGGTGGGTGCGGGCGCCGGGCGGCGCATATGAACTTTCCTGCTCGGGCAGTCCTGCTCGCACGGAGAGCACATTAAGTGCTCTCCGGCTCGTGCGGAACTCGCGATAAAGTTCATATG
>CAKUGX010000029.1 GCA_934654765.1 uncultured Collinsella sp.
TTCCGCGTCATCTCCAACAAGGGCGTCAACGCCGGCCAGACCGTCATGCACTTCCACATGCACGTCCTCGGCGGCAAGAGCCTGGGCGAGAACCTCATCTGAGGGCGCCTGCGCCGTGCAATGAAGCGGAAGCTACGGCATCGATAACTTATATATCAACGCAATAAACCCGAGCGCGAGGGCGTTTGGGTTTATTATTGAAGCGTATGTAACCTGGCGGCGCCACACCGCCTGTTAGTAGGGAGACACATGAACGTTCTGGTCGTCAACGCAGGATCTTCGACCCTTAAGTATCAGGTCATCGATACCAAGTCCCACAAGGTGTCCGCAAAGGGCTCCTGCGAGCGCGTCTGCTTTACCGGCGGTACCTTCACCCACGCTGCCAACGGCTCCAAGAAGGTGACCGAGAACATCGAGTTCCCCGACCACAAGGTCGCCATCGAGGTCGTCCTGAAGGACCTCGAGGCCAACGGCGTCAAGATTGAGGGCATCGGCCACCGTATCGTTCAGGGCGGTTGGTACTTTGGCGATTCCTCCCTCGTCGACGAGGACGTTCTTGCCAAGATCCGCGAGGTCGCCCCGCTCGCCCCGCTGCACAACAACCCCGAGGCCAACGTTATCGAGTACTGTCTGGAGCAGTATCCCGACCTGCCCAACGTCACGGTCTACGACACCGCTTTCCATTTCAACATGCCCGAGGTCGCCAAGACCTACGCCCTGCCCAAGGACGTTTGCGACAAGCTGCACATCCGTAAGTACGGCGCCCACGGCACCAGCTACCGCTACATCTCCAAGAAGGTTGCCGAGATGACCAACGGCGAGGCCCGCAAGGTCGTCGTGTGTCACATCGGTTCCGGCGCCTCCCTGTGCGCCATCGAGGACGGCAAGTGCATGGACACCACCATGGGCCTCACTCCGCTCGACGGCGTCATGATGGGCACCCGCTGCGGCTCCATCGACCCAGCGACCGTCTGCTACCTGCAGCGCGAGGGTGGCTACACCTTCGACGAGGTTGACGAGATGATGAACAAGAAGTCCGGCCTCATGGCTGTGACCGGCGGCAAGACCAACGACTGCCGCAACGTCGAGGAGCTCGCCGCTGCTGGCGATCCCGAGGCTCAGCTCGCCTTCGATATGTTTGTCTACAAGATTGCCGCCAAGGCCGCCGAGATGGCAACCTCCATGTGCGGCATGGACACGCTCGTCTTCACCGCCGGCATCGGCGAGCACGCTCCGGCTGTTCGCGCCGGCGTGGCCGACCGTCTGGCCTTTATGGGCGTCAAGATGGATCACGCCCGCAACGCCCTGCGTGGCGACGGCGCTTGGTGCCTGTCCGCCAAGGATTCCAAGGTCAAGATCTTCGTCATCCCCACGGACGAGGAGTTTATGATCGCTTCCGACGTCGAACGCATCGTCAACGGCAAGTAATTGATGCAAGGGGAGGGGACTGGATGGCCTTGTGCCGTTCAGCCCCCTTTTATGCGCTTTGGGCGAAGAGTTTAATAGATATTTATTGAATTCTGATAACTTCTTATTAAGGATACGGTCGCCTTATGGGTTTGCCGACCGTACTGTAATCACGAAGGAGTCTCATGAACGTACTTGTTGTCAACGCCGGCAGCTCGAGCCTTAAATATCAGCTTTTGGACACCGATACCCGCGAGGTTTTCGCCAAGGGCAACTGCGAGCGTATCGGCTCGGAGATGGGCATCTTTGGCCACTCCGAGAACGGTGGCGCCAAGCAGACCGAGGAGATTCCCTTCCCCGACCATCGCTCTGCCATTGCGCGCGTGCTCGAGGAGCTCGAGAAGACCGACTTTACGATCGACGGCATCGGCCACCGTATCGTTCAGGGCGGCTGGTACTTCGATGATTCCGCGGTCGTCGACGATGAGGTTATGGCCAAGATCCTTGAGGTGGCGCCGCTTGCCCCGCTGCACAACTACGGCGAGGCCGCAGCAATTGAGTATTGCCGCGAGAAGTATCCGGAGCTGCCCAACGTGGCTGTTTTCGATACGTCGTTCCACATGACCATGCCCGAGGTCGCCTACACCTATGCGCTGCCCAAGGACGTGTGCGACAAGTACCACGTGCGCAAGTACGGCGCCCACGGCACGAGCCACCGTTACGAGTGGATGATGGCCAAGGAGATTTTGGGCACGCGCTGCCACCGTCTGCTTTCCTGCCACCTGGGCAACGGCGCTTCGCTCGCCGCTATCGAGGACGGTGTGTGCCGCGATACCACGATGGGCCTCACGCCGCTCGACGGCCTGATGATGGGCACCCGTTGCGGTTCCATCGACCCGGCCACCGTGTGCTACCTGCAGCGCGAGGGCGGCTACAGCTACCAGGAAGTCGACGACATGATGAACAAGCAGTCCGGTCTGCTTGCCATCTCGGGCATTTCCAACGACGCCCGCGACATCCGCACGCGCGCCTCCGAGGGCGACGAGCGCTGCCTGCTCGCCTTCGACATGTTTGCCTACAAGGCCATGCAGCAGGCAGGTTCCATGATTGCCTCCATGGCGGGCGTGGACACCATTACCTTTACCGCCGGCATCGGCGAGAACGATTGGTCGATCCGCAAGGCCTTCTGCGACTGCTTTGAGTGGCTGGGCGTGCGCATCGACAACAACAAGAACCGCGAGGCCGTGGGCAACGGCCCGCAGGTCATCAGCGCCGCCGGTTCCGCCGTCACGGTCATGGTCATCCCCACCGACGAGGAATACATGATCGCCCACGATGTCGAGCGTCTGACCGCGAATAACTAGTGCGTTCGCTTGCGATTGAACGAAAGGCCTCCTGAGCAGCAGCTCAGGAGGCCTTTTTGCTAGCAGGCGGAAATTCCAGTCCCAAAGTGATCATCACCAGTAACGCCTGCGCTCCCAGCAACGACACCCATCCATTCAGATTCTCAGCTCCAGCTCGTAGCCAAGCCGCCGTCCACCCCAGATCCCCTGAATGCCACGTGACGGTAGAAGGCCGTACGGGCTAACCCCTGAAAACATTCCGCACTGATATCTTCTGAATTGAAGACGCCGATGGCGTATCCATATACCATTGGCGTCGACACCATCAGATGCGGACCGCGCGGTGACCCCACATTCCGCTGGCGCCCATGGGGCTGCCCTCGTTTTCTGACATGTCCCGCGCGGCCCGCGGCGAGCCGAGACCGCCGCATGACCTAATAGGAGCATGGAGCGATACCGCGGACCCGAACAACCGCATTCTATCGCGTCCCCGTCAGTGTGCCGTCTGCCCGGTCCAGGCGAGCACGGAAAGAACGGAGCGAGACATGCGAACCGAATCGACACCCGACGCCCGCGGGCCGGTCTTCTGCGGGGTCGACACCCACGCCGACACGCACTGGCTGTGCGTCCTGGACTGGAGGGGCCGCAAGGTCCTGTCCCGCCAGTTCCCCGCTGACGCGGCGGGCTACGAGGCTCTCGCCGGGGCCATCGCCGGGGCCGGCGAGCCCGCCTGCATCGCGATGGAGGGGACGTCGTCCTACGGGGCGGGCCTCACCAGGCACCTCGCGTCGCTGGGGATGCCCGTGCGCGAGGCGCTCTCCCCGGCGAGGATGCAGAGGAGGCGCCCGGGGCAGGGCAAGTGCGACGAGGCGGACGCGGAGAGGGCCGCCCGCGCGGCGATGTCCGGCTCCAGGCTCGGGACCCCCAAGAGCCAGGACGGCTGGGTCGACGGGGTGCGCTGCATGCTCGCGGCCCGCTCCGGGGCGGTGAAGGCGCGGACCTCGGCGATCAACACCGCGAGGTCGCTGCTCACCACCGCCCCGGAGGGGCTCAGGTCGAGGTTCCGCGGCATGGGCGGGCCGAGGCTGATGGAGGAGCTCCCCTCCGTGCGGTCGGAGGGCGCGCTGGGCGCCGCGCTCGGCGCCCTGGCGGACCTGTGGGCGGCGGCGCGCGACGCGGCGCTCGACATGGAGCGCGCGATCGAGGCGTCCCTGGAGGAGAACTGCCCCGCGCTGCTGGCGATGTACGGGTGCGGGCCCGTCAGCGCGGCCAAGCTCGCGGTCGCGGCCGGGGACAACCCGGGCAGGCTGCGCTCCGAGGCGTCGTTCGCGGCGATATGCGGCGCCAGCCCCATCCCCGCCTCGAGCGGCAAGACCGTGAGGCACAGGCTCAACAGGGGCGGCGACCGGCAGGCGAACAGCGCGCTGTACGAGATCGCGAGGCAGAGGGTCATGCGCGACCCCGAGACGGCCGAGTACGCCGATAGGGCCAGGGCGCGGGGGAAGAGCGACAGGGAGGTCATGAGGTGCCTCAAGCGCTACGTGGCCAGGGAGGCGTACCGGGCGCTGATGCACCCGCATGAAATCAGGAGGCCCGAGGACGCCTCGGCCCTCGTGGCGGCCAGGCGCGCGGCGAAGGTCAGCCAGGTGAGGGCGGCGTCCATACTCGGAACCAGCGAGAAGTACATCTCGATGCTGGAGAGGGGCCAAAGGGACCTGAAGCCCATAAGGAGGGCCTACGAGGCATGGGTCGAGGCGGGACTTCCGCTCGATTGGGACAGGCAGGCCTTCGAGGCGGAGCGAAAAATGAATTCCAAAAAAGGCCTTGCCAAATAGGAGCGTCAGACCAGAAACGCCCCCGTTCGTAGCTCCGAAGGAGCAGAACGGGGGCGTTTCATTGGTCGAGGACGTTTTCAGGGGTTAGCCCGTACGGCCTTCGGGCGAGTGCGTACGCTACTCAGCCATCTGAGCCTGGACGGCGGTGATGGCCACGACACCCACGATGTCGTCGGCAGAGCAGCCGCGCGACAGGTCGTTGACCGGCTTGGCGATGCCCTGCAGGATGGGGCCGTAGGCATCGGCGCCGGCGAAGCGCTGGACCAGCTTGTAGCCGATGTTGCCGGCCTCGAGGTCGGGGAACACGAGCACGTTGGCCTTGCCGGCGACAGAGGAGCCGGGAGCCTTGAGCTGGGCGACGGTGGGGACGATAGCGGCGTCGAGCTGCAGGTCGCCATCGATGGCGAGCTCGGGAGCCTTCTCCTTGCAGAACTTCACGGCCTCTTGGACCTTCTTGGCGACCTCGCCGCCGGCGGAGCCCATGGTGGAGTAGGAGAGCATGGCCACGTGCGGCTCAACGTTGCCCATGAAGGTGGACCAGGAGTGGGCCGAGGCGATGGCGATCTCGGAGAGTTCGTCAGAGGACGGGTTGATGTTGAGGCCGCAGTCGGCGAAGATCAGCGTGCCGTCGGTGCCAAACTGCGGGGTGTCGGTGCACATCACGAAGAAGGCCGAGACCAGCTTGGTGCCCGGGGCGGTCTTGAGGATCTGCAGCGCGGGGCGCAGAGTGTCGGCGGTGGAGTGGCAGGCGCCGGAGACCAGACCGTCGGCATCGCCCATCTTGACCATCATGGTGCCAAAGTAGGTGGCATCCATCACCTGGGCGCGAGCCTGCTCGATGGTGACGCCCTTCTTGGCGCGGAGCTCGGCAAACTTCTGTGCGTACTCCTCGTGCTTCTCGGCGTTGCGCGGGTCGATGACGGTGGCGCCGGGAACGTCGATCTCGTCGGGGTTGCCCAGGATGACGATCTTGGCCAGACCCTCCTCGATGATCTTAGTAGCCGCGACGATGGTGCGCGGATCCTCGCCCTCGGGCAGGACGATGGTCTTAAGGTCGGCCTTGGCGGCAGACTTCATACGGTTTAGGAAATCGCTCATGTTACTCCTTACAAGCGTTTCGCTAAGCTCCAGGCACCCGGCTGTTCACGAATAAACCCGCTGCTAGCGGGTTTACCTTTCAATTATGTTCGCCGCGGTGCTTGAGCTTTCCTTGTGTGGCAAGCTCATTATAGGACGCATTAGCGCTATAATCGCTCTGATAAATATGTCTCGACGTATGTTCGAGAAAAAGCCCAGTTAAAAAGCGTGTGGCTTTTGACAAGGAGTATCGATGCAGATTACCTCAGGCCTGCCTGAAGGCTTTAATGCCGGTGCGTACGACATGATCGTTGTCGGTGCCGGGTACGCTGGTGCCGTTTGTGCCCGCCGTCTTGCCGAGACTATCGGCTATCGCGTTGCCGTTCTGGAGCGTCGTAGCCACATCGCGGGCAATGCCTATGACTGCACTGACGAGGCCGGAATCCTGGTTCACGAGTATGGTCCGCACATCTACCACACCTTTAACGAGCGCGTGCACAACTTCCTGTCGCGCTTTACCAAGTGGTCGGACTACCAGCACAAGGTGCTCGCCAACATTAACGGCACTCTTATGCCCGTGCCCTTCAACCACGCGAGCCTCAAGCTTGCTTTTGGCGATGAGCGCGGCGAGGAGCTGTATCAGAAGCTTGTGGAGACCTTTGGCAAGGACGTCAAGGTGCCCATCATGGAGCTGCGCAAGAAGAACGACCCGGATCTTGCCGAGGTCGCCGATTACGTCTACGAGAACGTCTTTTTGCATTACACCATGAAGCAGTGGGGTCAGACTCCCGACCAGATCGATCCCTCGATCACTGGTCGCGTTCCCGTCTTTGTGGGCGATGACGATCGCTACTTCCCGCAGGCCCCCTTCCAGGGTATGCCGCAGGACGGCTACACTGCGCTGTTCGAGCATATGCTCGATCACGACCTGATCGATGTATTCTGCGACGTGGACGCTCGCGATCTCTTTGAGATCGATGAGACCACCGTCAAGGTCGACGGTAAGGTCTATGGCGGCGAGATCGTCTACACCGGTCCGCTCGATGAGCTGTTCAACCTCGACCTGGGTGCCCTGCCGTACCGCACGCTCGATATGAAGTTCGAGACGCTCGATATGGATCAGTTCCAACCCGTGGGCACCGTCAACTACACCACGAGCGAGGACTACACGCGCATTACCGAGTTCAAGAACATGACCGGTCAGGTCCTGCCCGGCAAGACCACCATCATGAAGGAATACTCCAAGGCCTATACGCCTGGCTCGGGCGAGACGCCGTACTACGCCATTCTGGAGCCCGAGAACCGCGAGCTCTATGAGCGCTATCTTGAGCGCGTCCAGAACCTGACAAACTTCCACCCGGTGGGTCGTCTGGCCGAGTATCGTTACTACGATATGGATGCCGTGACCAATTCCGCCCTCGATCTTTCGGATGAGATTATCGCCTGCCATGCATAAAGTCATAACATTCGGTATTCCCTCGTATAACGCTGCCAAGGACATGGACCATTGCATCACCTCCATCCTGGAGGGAAGCAATTACGCCACCGATGTCGAGATTATCGTGGTGGACGACGGCTCCAAGGACGAGACGGCCGCCAAGGCCGATGAGTGGGAGGCCCGTTATCCCGGTATCATCCGCGCGGTGCACCAGGAGAACGGTGGCCACGGTATCGCCGTCCTTTCGGGCCTGCGAGAGGCGCAGGGCACGTACTACAAGGTCGTAGACTCTGACGACTGGCTCGACGGCGCGGCCCTTTCGACCATGCTGTCGATCCTGCGCGGCTTCGAGGAGCGCGACCAGCGCGTCGACCTGTTTATCTCCAACTACGTGTACGAGAAGGTCTACGAGGGCACGCATACCGCTATTGGCTACAAGTTTGCCCTGCCGCGTAAAAAGATTTTCACCTGGGATCAGATCGGGCACTTCCGTCTGGACCAGAATCTGCTTATGCACAGTCTGTGCTATCGCACGGATGTGCTGCGCGAGTCTAACCTGCCCATGCCGCCGCACACCTTCTACGTGGACAACATCTACGCGTACGTGCCGCTGCCGCGTTGCAAGACCATGTATTATGCCGACATCGATCTCTACCGCTACTTCATTGGCCGCGAGGGCCAGAGTGTCAACGAGGCCACGATGGTCAAGCGCTTGGACCAGCAGTTCCGCGTGACGCGCATCATGATGGAGTCGTTCCACCTGTACAAGGATGTTGAATCTTCGCGCCTACGCTCGTACATGATGGGCTACTTCACCATGATGATGGCGATCTGCTCGGTGCTCACCAAGCTTTCCGAGGAAGAATGCGCCGATGAGCGCCTGAAGACGCTGTGGAATGATCTGAAGGCTTACGACGAGCGCATGTATCGTCGCGCCCGCTACGGCGTGGTGGGCTTCTTTACCAATCTGCACGGATGGGCCGGAGACAAAACCACACTCGGCCTATACCGTCTTGCCTCAAAGATCTTCAAATTCAACTAGCTGTTGAGTAATCGCTGCTGATAGGTTGACTGGGCCCCTTGGCCTTTAGTTTGCTACTGCGAACAGTCCTGCTCGCACGGAAAGCACATTAAGTGCTTTCCGGCTCGTGCGGAACTTGTATCAAACTAAAGGCCAAGGGGCCTTTGCTATAAGAATCGATTGTCAGACAGTTTTAATTTGAAGATCTTCGACGCGCGGTACACAGGGGCCTGGGCTGAAAAGAAGCTGGTTGGTAGGTTGCCCGGTGGGGCTTGGTTATGTTTGTCGCGAGTTCCGCACGAGCCGGAGAGCACATAATGTGCTCTTAGTGCGAGCCCGGACTGTAGAGCAGCAAACATAACCAAGCCCCACCGGACAACCGGACGATCTAGTTTACTTTGCGGCGCCGGGGATGCCGTGGGAGGTTTTGGCGGTTTTGGCTCCGTTTACGATGGCGGTTTGCAAAGCCCTTACGGCGAGCATGCCCAGCAGGTCTAGGGGAACGGCGGCGCTTGCCTGGGTGCCCAGTTTGCCGCTGGCGAGGGTGTAGATGGTGTCGCCGTCGTTGGTGGTGTGCGTGGGGCGAATGGCGTGCGCGTAGGCGTCTGCGGCCATCTGGGAGACCTTGGTGGCCTGGGCCTTGGTGAGCTCCACGTTAGTGACGATGCAGCTGATGGTGGTGTTGGTGCGGTCGAGCGGCATTTGCATGGAGCCGGCGGCGGCAAAGGCCGCGAGCTCCATGTCGACGATCTGGTCGCTATCGGCTGCGGCTCGCATGCCGGCGACCCACTCGCCGGTGAGGGGGTCAACGACGTTGCCGCAGGCGTTGACCGAGACCACAGCACCCACCTTGACGGGACCGAGTGCCACGGCGGCGGCGCCAAGGCCGGCCTTCATGCAGGTGGCGGGTCCCATGAGCTTGCCCACCGTGGCACCGGTGCCGGCGCCTACGTTGCCCTGCTCAAGGGTGGTGGGGGTGTTATCGAGCGCCTCGCGTACGGCGGCGATGCCGGCCTCGATGTCGGGACGAACCGTGGGGTCGCCGTAGGCAAGGTCGAAGATGCAGCTGGAGCATACGATGGGCACCTGCGTGGGGCCGACGGGCAGGCCTATGCCGCGGCTCTCGAGCTCGCGGGCAACACCGCTTGCGGCCTCGAGGCCAAAGGCCGATCCGCCCGAGAGGCAGACGGCGTGAACCTTGTCGACGGTGTTCTCGGGGCGCAGCAGGTCGGTTTCGCGCGATGCCGGTGCACCGCCGCGAACGTCAACGCCGCCGGTGGCGCCTTCGGCTGCCACGATTACGGTGCAACCGGTGCCGGCCTCCTCGTCCGTATAGTTGCCAAAGCAAAAGCCATCGACATCGCAAACGTCAATGGCTTCAAGCAGTGTGTCCATGTTTTCTCCTATCGGTTTTCCGCCGCGCCTTATGCCCGGTCGGGATCCGTACGGTACGCCAAAATTGTAGGCGCTGGGGGATACCCAGCGCCAGATGCAATTACGAGAGTTTTTGAATCGCGCGTGCGACGCGAGCGATGGGCAAGCCCACCACGTTGTAGAAGTCCCCCGAAATATCGTGCACAAGCATGCGGCCGCCTGTGCCTTGGATACCGTAGGCCCCGGCCTTGTCCATGGGTTCGCCGGAGGTAACATAGCGCTCGATCTGCTCTTCGGTAAGCTCATAGAACGTCACGTCGGTCACATCGACAAACGACAGGCTCTCGGCGGCATGCGGAGCGGCCGTGTCGCCTGCCTTAACGATGCAGACGCCGGTTGCGACCTGGTGCGTGCGGCCCGAAAGCTCGCGGAGCATGGTGCACGCCTCGTCCTCGGTTGCCGGCTTGCCCAGAATCTTGCCATCGAAGGTGACAATAGTATCGGCCGCGACGGTCAGTTCGTTGGGCTCGGCATGCTCGGCGGCAACGGCGGCGGCTTTGGCGCGTGCTAAGCGTTCAACGAGCGTAAGCGGGGCCTCGCCATCAAAAGGCGTTTCGTCGATATCTGCGGGAATCACGCGAATGTCATAGCCCGCCTCGCGCATCAACTCGATGCGGCGCGGTGATTGCGAAGCCAAAATCATAGCTGAATGCCCTCGGCGACCTTCTCGACGGCCTTGTCGCCGGCGAGCGTGCGCAGCAGCTCAAGCGCAAAGGGGAGCGACTGGGCCATGCCGCTGGCGGTGATGATGTTGCCGTCTTGCGTAACCTTCTCGCCGGTATAGGTGCCTTCGGGGAAGCTTTTCTCAAAGCCAGGGAAGCACGTGGCGTGGCGCCCCTCGAGTAGGTCGAGCTCGCCCAGGATAAACGGGGCGGCGCAGATGGCGGCAACGTGCTTGGTCGCGGCGAACTCGCAGACCACGTCGCAGACGCGCTGATCGGCGCGCAGGTTGGTGGCACCGGGCAGGCCGCCGGGCAGCACGACGCAGTCGTACTCGTCAAAGTTGATCTCATCAAAGAGCGCATCGCAGGTCACGGGGATCTGCAGCGAGCTTACGACCTCACGCGTGGGCATGATCGAGACGAGCGTGGCACGCACGCCGCCGCGACGCATGACATCGACCATGGTCAAGCATTCAATAGTTTCAAAGCCATCGGCGGCGAGAACGGCAACGCTGGGCATGAGGGTTCCTTTCATAGGCGGCATACAATTAGCCGTCTTATACCCCGAAGACCTCCGCTTGCCACGCTCGATTTCCCAATGATTTTTCTGAGCAATGATTAAGTGGCTAGTTGCGCCTAAGGTGGACGACGGTCTCGCAGTGGAAGGTTTGCGGGAATAGGTCGACCGGCGTGATCTTGACGGGGGAGAAGGTGCCCTCCTCGACAAAGCGCTTGAGGTCGCGGGCCAGAGTCGCCGGGTCGCAGCTCACGTAGGCGACGTCGCGAGCACTCGTGCTGGCGATAAGGTCGATCGCCTCGGGGGCGAGGCCTGCGCGCGGCGGGTCGACCACTAAGACATCGGCGTCCTGATCGGGGAACTCGCGCACCGCGTCGCCGCCGATGACATCGACGTTATCGAGCTTGTTGATCTCCAGGTTGCGACGCAGATCGCGCACGGCCGGGCCATAGGCCTCGACGGCGGCAACAAAGTCGCAGCGGCGGGCGAGCGGCAGGGTAAAGGTGCCGGCACCGCAGTACAGGTCCACGGCCAGCTCGTCTTCTTGCGGGTCGAGGGCGTCCATAACGAGTTCAATCAAAATCTCGGCGCCCTTGGTGTTGACTTGGAAAAACGACGGGGCAGACAAGCGCATCTGGCCTTCGGCGATATTCTCGGTCCACGAGCCCTCGCCGGCGAGCATCTCGACTTTGGAGACGCGGCGGGCTTTCTTTTCGCCCTTGCTCATCACACGTACGATGCTCGTGGGATGAGCGGCATCCGCCAGCACGCGAGAGACTTGCGAGCGCGGAAAGGAGCCCGTGGGCGTCCAGAGTGCGACCTCGAGTGCCTTGGTGCGGCGCGATGCGCGAATGCCCACGCGTTCGAGCCCCAAGTCATGGCTGCCGCTTAGATAGTTGAGCGCGCCGACGACCGATTTGAGCGCCTTGGGGAAGCGCTTGTCGAACAGCGGGCACGCATCGACGGTCACGATCTTGCTGGGATCGACGCCGTGCATGCCAAGGCGTACGCGACCGTTGACGACGGTCGGTTCGAGCTCGATTTTATTGCGGTAGCCCCAGCCGTCCTTGGTGTGGCGGATGGGCTGTACCAACTCATCGACCTGCTCAGGAGCGAACTTGCCGATGCGCTCGAGCGTGGAACGCAGGTTTTGCTCCTTTGCGGCGAGCTGTGCGGTGCGTGAGAGATTGCCCCACGAGCAGCCGCCACAGATACCCACGAAGGGGCAGGGAGGCTGAATGCGATCGGGGCTTGGCTCCAGAATCTCGGTGGTGCGGGCACGCATAAATGACTTGCCGTCCTGCATGACCTCGGCTTCGACGGTGTCGCCCGCCACGGCGCCCTGCACAAAGACGGCCTTGCCGTTGTCGGCGTGCGCCAGCCCGTCGGCGCCGTACGTCATCGATTCTATGGTGAGCTTCATATTCCTGCCTGTCATTCGCGTTGTTGTCCGCACCATGGTAGCAGGGAAAAGCGCCCCGCATCCGAGGCTTTCCTCAAATGCGGGGCGCTTCTACAAACGTCTATTTGGTCTTGCCGGTAATGAGCGTCTTAAGGCCTAGACCGATCAGGCCCAGACCCAAGCGCACGCGACCGGGACGGTGGCGCTCGATGGCCTTGGTCTTGCCAGCGGGCTTCTTGCGACGGGCGCTCGTCTCGGGCGCGGGCTTGGCGACCTGCGGCTCGGGCTGAGGCGCAGGTGCAGGCTCGGGCTCAATGACGGTCGCCTGGACCTTCTGGACCTCGGGTGCCGCCGGCTGCGGCTCGGGCTCGGGGACGGTTACAGGCTCCGCTTCAACGACGGGCTCTGGTGCAGCCTCGACCATGGATTCCGGTTCCGTGACAAGCTGAGGTTTTGCCGCCGGGGGAGCGGAGACGGCCTCGGCATTACGATACGCGCGCTCCAACAGGGCCTCTTGCGAGTTGAAGGGCTTCTCGCCTTCCTTGCGCTCCACAGGAACCCAGGTGCCGTCGCTCGTCAGACTGCGGGCCTTCACGTTGTCGCGCAGCTGCATGCCCATGTACTCGTGCACCAGGGCGCGGCAGGTGGGGTCGAGCACGGGGAAGGCGATCTCCACGCGGTGCTCGGTGTTGCGCGTCATCATGTCGGCCGAGCTCAGGTAGATCATGTCCGAGTCCACGCCAAAGGCGTACACGCGGGCATGCTCCAAAAAGCGTCCGACAATGGAACGGACATGCACGTTCTCGGTCTTGCCCGGAACTCCGGGCTTGAGGCACGAGATGCCGCGGATGATCATGTCCACGCGGACTCCAGCGCACGATGCCTCGGCAATCTTGTCGATGACCTCGCGGTCGGTGAGCGAGTTGAGTTTAAAGAACACACGGGCGGGCTCGCCGGCAAGGGCGCGCTGAATCTCGCGGTCCAGACCGCGCATGATGAGCGGCTTGAGGCCTACGGGCGCCACGCCCAGGAAGCGGTAATCGCCGCGCAGGTTGCCCAGCGACAGGTTGCGGAAGAACAGGTTGGCGTCCTCACCGATGCCGGGATGGGCGGTCATGAGCATAAAGTCGCTGTAGAGCTTGGCCGTCTTTTCGTTAAAGTTGCCGGTGCCCAAAAGCGTCAAGCGCGTAAGCGCCATGCCTTCGCGATAGGTGAGCTGGCAGATCTTGGAGTGGCACTTAAAGCCCTCGGAGCCGTAGATGACGGTGCAGCCGGCCTCTTCCAGGCGCTCGGCCCACTCGATGTTGTTCTGCTCGTCAAAGCGCGCGCGGAGCTCCATGAGCACCGTGACTTCCTTGCCGTTCTCGGCGGCATCGATCAGTGACTCGCACAGGCGGCTCTGCTTGGCCACACGGTAGAGCGTGATGCGCAGCGAGATGCACTCGGGGTCATAGGCGGCCTCGTGCACCAGGTCCAAGAACGGATTCATGGCCTCGTAAGGGTAAAAGAGCAGCTTGTCGTGCTGCAGCACCTGCTCGCGGATGGAGCGGGTCATGTCGATGGTGGGGTTGGGCTGCGGCTTAAACGGCGTAAAGAGCAGCTCGTTGCGCAGGTGCTCGGGAATCTTGCCCTCAATGCCAAAGACATAGCCCAGGTTGAGTGGAATATCGCAGGTAAAGACCGAGCGGCGCGAAAGCTCGAGTGCCTTGCGGATGGTCTTGAGCGTTTGCTTCTCGAGCGAACCCGAGACGGCGAGTACTACCGGCTGCAGACGCAGGCGCTTCTTGAGGATGCGCTTCATGTGCTGGCGGTAGTCCTCTTCCTCCTCGACGCCCTCGCCGTCCGGATCGATGTCGGCGTTGCGGGTGACGCGGATGAGCGCGCGGTCGAGTGGCTTATAGGAGCCAAAGCAGCTGTCCAGGCAGGCGAGGATGACGTCCTCGAGCAGAATGTAGGAGTAGGTGCCGGTGGGCGAGGGGATCTCGACCACGCGGTTCATCGAGGCGGGGATCTCGATAAGGCCCAGCAGGCTCTCCTCGTCGGTGACGCCGTCCAGGCCACAAGCCAGATAGAGTGCACCGTTGCGCAGGTTGGGGAAGGGATGGCGCGGGTCAATGACCAACGGCGAGATGACCGGCGACACGTAGGCCTGGAAGTAGCGGGTTACAAAGGTGCGCTCCTCGGGCGTAAGCGAATCGATGCGGGCGCGGTGAACGCCCAGGGTGTCGAGCTTGCCCTCGATGCTCTTAAAGATGGACTCCCATCGGGTAAGGAGCCCGGGCATTTCGGCCATGACAGCATCGACCTGTTCGGAGGCGGTCATATTGCTCTTGTTGTCGACAGGCTGTTTTTTGAGCTCTGCCAGATCGGACAGGCCGCCCACGCGCACCATGAGAAACTCGTCGAGGTTAGACTCGAAAATCGACACGAACTTTAGACGCTCGAACAGCGGAACGGTCTCGTCGAAGGCTTCGTCAAGCACACGGTTGTCAAAGCGCAGCCAGCTGAGCTCTCGGTTCTGCGTGTACGAGAAGTCGCGCGGCGGTTTGCGCAGCTTTGCGGCGGCTTGCTTTTTTTCGATTTTGCTCGGCATATGCATCTGTCCGTTCAGTCCCCGCAGGGGACGGTTGCCTAACACTATTCACTATTGTCTCAATTTAGTCGACCTATGGCACTGACGTATCGCGTGAACGGTATCTTTACCTACTTCTTACGCTGACAAGCCATAGAGCTGACGCCCGTCGCGTTGTGAAAAAACGGTCTATATCCTCACTCAACTGGTGAGTATGTGTGAATAAGAATGATAGGTAGCTGAATATCATCGAATACTGACAGAAACACGAACAAGCGTCATTTATATACATAAAACAGTTGTAGATATGCAATTCTTAATCGAAAGATTGGAGTTGTAATTGCGAATGATTTTTGAGAAAAAAGAGCGTTTACCTTAGAAAAGTTACTTTAGAACGCCGAAGTACATCATGGGGGAATCACATGCGATATACCGTTCATCGCACTTTGTTGACCGTTCGGGGGCGAGGTGGAACTGCGGGTGATATTTGGATATAACTAGAGCTGTCAGCAAGCAGCGTCCCATATGGAGGGGCGCTGATACATTCGGCCAGTAAGGCCCGAAAGAAAGGTAGGAGGCCATGACGAAAGGTCTGCACGTGCCTTCCGAGATCGGCAAGCTCAGGAAGGTCTGCCTGCACCGTCCCGGCGACGAGCTCCTCAACCTGCCGCCCGACGAGCTCGAGCGACTCCTGTTCGACGACGTCCCGTTCCTGGAGGTCGCACAGCAGGAGCACGACACCTTCGCCCAGATCCTGAGGGACCAGGGCGTGGAGGTCCTCTACCTCGAGAACCTCGTCGCCGAGGTGTTCGACCAGGTCCCCGGCGCCCGCGCCGAGTTCACCGACCAGTACATCGCCGAGGCCGGCATCCGCGGCCAGCACATGCCGCAGATCGTCCGCGAGAAGCTGGACTCCATCGAGGACAACCTCGAGTTCGTCAAGAAGACCATGGCCGGCATGACCAAGGCCGAGATCGACATGCCCCTCACGGCGTCCACGACCCTCGACTCCCTGGTCAACTCCGAGTCCGAGTCCGACCTGATCATCGACCCGATGCCCAACCTCTACTTCACCCGCGACCCGTTCGCGGTCGTCGGCGAGGGCGTCAACCTCAACCGCATGTACTCGGTCACCCGCAACCGCGAGACCCTGTACGGCAAGTACGTCTTCAAGTACCACCCCGACTACAAGGACGTCTCCCTGTACTTCCGCCGCGACTGCCAGTTCCACACCGAGGGCGGCGACGTGCTGAACATCAACGAGAAGACCCTCGCCGTCGGCATCTCCCAGCGCACCCAGGCCGCCGCTATCGACGTCATGGCCCAGAACATCTTCTGGAACTCCGACTCCAAGGTCGAGCGCATCCTGGCCTTCGACATCCCGGTCTCGCGCGCCTTCATGCACCTCGACACGGTCTTCACCCAGATCGACGTCGATAAGTTCACGATCCACCCCGCCATCATGGGCACCCTGCGCGTCTACGAGCTGACCGCCGGCAAGAACCCGGGCGACGTGAACATCCGCCTGATCGAGGACACCCTCGAGCACGTCCTGGAGGACGCCACCGGCGTCGACCAGGTCAAGCTGATCCCCTGCGGCGGCGGCGACCCGATCGCGGCCTCCCGCGAGCAGTGGAACGACGGCTCCAACACCCTGTGCGTCGAGCCCGGCAAGATCTGCGTCTACGCCCGCAACACCGTCACCAACGACGTGCTGTACAAGGAGGGCCTGGACCTTCTCGTCGTGCCCTCCGCCGAGCTCTCCCGCGGCCGCGGCGGCCCGCGCTGCATGAGCATGCCCTTCTGGCGCGAGGACCTCTAAGGTCTTCAAGGACCCGTGCAGGTCATAATACATACATCTAGCTGCCATTAGATGTCTCTCATTGGGGCGGTGCGGGTTTTCGCACCGCCCCAATCTTGTATGAGGAACGTTAACACGATTGGATGACTGCTTTTGTAAGGAGCTTGGTCATGGACATCAAGACGATTGGCGTTGAGGAATGGCTCAACGTTTGGGAGAAGAGCGCTACCTGGGATATCGCCCAGTCGACGATCTCGTCGCTCACCATGGGCGAGCTACGTGCGCTTGACGAGCAGGACGGTGCCACGTTCTACGAGCGCCTGGACCGCGAGAAGATGAACTACGGCTGGATCGAGGGTTCGCCGGAGTTTAAGGCCGAGGTCGCCAAGCTCTATCGTCGTGAGGTCAATCCCGACCATATCCTGCAGACCAACGGCTGCACGGGCGCTAACCTTAACGCCATCATGGCTGTTGTCGAGCCCGGCGACCATGTTATCGCCGAGTGGCCAACCTACGCGCCGCTCTACGAGATCCCGCGCACGCTGGGCGCCGAGGTCGAGTATTGGGAGCTTCGCGAGAAGCTCGGCTGGAAGCCCGATATCGAGGAGCTCAAGCGTCTGGTTCGCCCCACCACTAAGCTCATCTGCATCAACAACGCATCGAACCCCATCGGTACCGTGCTCGATGCCGATACGCTCGGCCAGATTGCCGAGATTGCCCGCTCGGTGGGCGCCTATGTGCTGTGCGACGAGGTGTACCTGCCGCTTGAGAACACCGAGGCCTTTATGTCGATGGCCGATGTGTGCGAGAAGGCCATTGTCACCAACTCGGTGTCCAAGACCTATTCGACGCCTGCGGCACGCGTAGGCTGGGTCGTGGCAGACGAAGAGGTATCCAACCGTATCCGCACTTATCGCGATTACACCATGATCTGCGGCGGCGTGTTCAACGACGCCCTGGCAACCTATGTGCTCGAGCACAAGGACAAGATTCTCGAGCGCAACCGCAAGATCGTGTTTGGCAACCGCGATATCGCGCAGGCTTGGATCGATACGCAGCATCGCGTGTCCTGGACGGCCCCGCAGGGCGTGTCCACCTCGTTTATCCAGCTGGATATTCCCGAGGACGACGAGGAGTTCTGCAAGCGCCTGTTGGCTGAGAGGGGAGTGCTGCTGGTTCCCGGCAGCCGCTTTGAGCTCCCCTGCGGCGCACGCCTGGGCTACTGCGCGAGCGAGGACGTTCTTCGCGAGGGCCTGGGGCTTTTGGGCGAGGCGCTGGCGGAGTTCGATCGCTAGGATTCCGATGATCTTCGAGGGCCTTATCCAAATAGGACGAAGATAATCGAAAACGGACCCGTTTCCCTAGGGGAAGCGGGTTCGTTTTTCTATACCGAGAAGTCAAGTTGTTACAAATGGGGCCGTAAAGCGAGCCGGTATCCGCTGGGCCTTATACTGAGCTTCCGGTGAACGGTATCAAGCGTCTGGTAAACGGTAATTTGTTTACCAGAAATGAATAGGACAAACTTTTTTCTGAATAAAAATGAAAATGGTTGAGACGCGGCATGAATCGCTAATTCTATTCATAGCTTTATTAGAAATATGCAATTTGAGGGTGGTTTAATAAAGTTAAGTTCCATTTGCTATTTGGATTGAAAACGCGTTTTAGCACGTAAATACACTTTATTAAATCAAAGTGTGCCATGCGTGAAGTATATGTGTATGCCGTTCACCCCTCATATAAAACCGTTCGGGGGCGAGGTGGAAGTATGGACTGATTTTGGATATAAATATGTCGTCAGCAATAACGCCTCACACGGAGGGGCGCTAACGAATCGGCCCTGACAGGGGCCCGAAAGAAAGGTAGGAGGCCATGACGAAAGGTCTGCACGTGCCTTCCGAGATCGGCAAGCTCAGGAAGGTCTG
>CAKUGX010000030.1 GCA_934654765.1 uncultured Collinsella sp.
CTGAATACTCCAAAAAATGCACGTCGCAAGAGGGGGTACCTGACTAAACGGCTAAATTCCCGCAAGCTCGCAGTAGCGGTCGACGTTGCTGGCAAACACCATCTCCACAGCACCCTTCTGCACGGGCTCCGCCGGAGTTTTACCCCACAGCAGATACTCGCCCAAGGTCTTGGCACCACGGTAGGCCAAGCTCACCGGGTCCTTATAGACGATATTGGTAAAAATGCCGCGGCGTAAGGCCAGGGCGCTCTCGGGGAACAGGTCGTTGCCGATCACCATGACCTTGCCGGCCTTGCCGCTCGAAACAAGCGCGTCAGCAACCACTTCGGAACCAACGGCAAAAACGCTACAGATGAGCTCGGGAGCATCCGGCGCACTCAAGCGCTGCTCAAGCTCCCGCTCGAGCTGTTTGACTTGCGCATGGGCGCCGGCAAGGTCCTCAACTTGCCATGGAATATCGTGTTCGCGTAGGTAATTATGAAAGGCGCGGGCGGTCAGATAATGCGAGTCGGTATAAGGGTCGCCCGCCAACAGGAGCACGCGGGCGTCAGCCCCAGAAGCGTGGACCAGGTTAGCCGCCTGCTCTGCCATAAGACTGCCTGCCGTGGAATAGTCCGCCAAACTGGCACCCAGGCGATCGAGGTGCGGGCGATCGCCGTCGACGAGCTCGATCGCCACGCCCGCCTCGGCAATCTGCCTCAAAAGCTCGGTCGCGCGGTCATCGCCCGGAACATAGGCAAGCAGACCGTCGATTTTCTCCCCTACCTGCAGGCGCTCATCAATCTGCTCGAGCGCATCGGCGTAGCCGCCCACGCCAAATTCAACGCGCTCAACCGTAATACCCCGGTCGATGACCTCCTGCTCAAAGCGGTTGCAGCCTTCCCACAGGTAACGGAAAAAGTACGCTCCCTCGCGCGATGCGCGGGGCAGGCAAAACACCAGGTTGATATCCTTGCGGCGCAGGCTCGAGGCACTTGTGTTGCGATGGTAGCCCATGGCCTCGGCCTTGGCATTCACCTTGGAGCGCACGGATTCGCTCACGCCAGCCTTACCCGTCAGGGCCTTGTGCACGGTATTGATGGAAACGCCAAGCTCGGCGGCTATGTCCTTCATGGTTACGCGAGCGCTCATGGGGTTACTCCGTTATAGATAAGTTGCCAATTAACAGTACAGGTAACGATACCCCAAAATCACCCTTCAACTCGCCGCGCTCGCCGCCAAATGTGCAAAGCGCCCCGCGAACGGATGCTCGCGGGGCGCTTGGATGCCTAGACCTCATTTGATACCGCGGCCCAAGTCTTCGGCGATTTTGTCTACGCCCTTAAGTGCGGCGCAGGTCTTTTTGTTGGAGCAATGTCCTGTGCAAACGCCACCTTGAGCACAGTCGGCGCAGGTGCCCTTGCGATAAATGCGCACGCACACGGCGACAAACGCAATGCCGATAACAGCCAGTACAACAATATCGATAGGTGCCATAGCAAGCCTCCTCTAGTTAACCACCACTTACTTTACACCATTCCCCACCTGCCAAAAAGGGACAGGTTTATTTTGGTCGCTTTTATCTGCGGAAACGCCACATCTCCCCCACCAAAAAGCCCGAGTGTCGCTGGGACACCCGGGCTCGTGGAAAGGGGCTCGTCCTTATTCGGACTTAAGCGGAAACTGCGGCGGAAGCAGTGTTGGTCTCGTCCTCGTCGGTCCATACATGCTTAGGCATGGGACGGAAGATCTGGAAGAGCATCGCAACCAGCAGCACGATGGCCACAACCGTCCAGATACCAAACTGCCCAAGGACCAGCAGGTTGTAGAACTGGTTGATAAACAGGCCGATTACCCAGGCAAAGGCGCACTCGTAGCCGATGGCAATCGCAGTCCACTTGCCGGAGTCCATCTGGTTGCGGATGGTGCCCATGGCGGCAAAGCACGGGGCGCACAGCAGGTTGAAAGCGCCGAAGGCAACGCAGGCGCCCATAGTCGGGAACATGCCGGCGAACGCGGTCCACAGGCTCGGGTCGGTCTCGGCGGCGTCGGCGACGGACAGCAGCGAGCCGGCGGTGGCGACGACGTTCTCCTTAGCGACAAGGCCAGAGACAGTCAGCGCGGTGGCCTGCCAGGTGCTAAAGCCGAGCGGGGCGAAGATCCAAGCGACCAGGTTGCCGAGCATGGCGAGCACGGAGTAGTCCATGAACTCCTCGGGGATACCGTCCATGGCAGGCAGGAAGCCGAAGGCGCCATTGTAGCTACCGAAGTTGGACAGGAACCACACCACGACGGTGGAGGCGAAGATAACCGTGCCGGCCTTCTTGATAAAGGCCCAGCAGCGCTCCCACACATGCAGCGCCCAAGAACGGATCGCCGGGAAGTGGTAGGCAGGCAGCTCCATGACAAACGGCGTGGGACGGCCGGCGAAGAGTTTGGTCTTCTTGAGCATCAGGCCCGAACCGATGACGGCAAAGACGCCCAGGAAGTAGAAGAGCGGGCTGATCCACGCAGCGGTGGTGGAAGAGTCGCCGATGATGGAACCCATAAGCAGGGCGATGATCGGCAGCTTAGCGCCACAGGGGATGAACGTGGTGGTCATGACCGTCATGCGGCGGTCCTTCTCGTTCTCGATGGTCTTGGTAGCCATGACGCCGGGGACGCCGCAGCCCGAGGACACGAGCATGGGGATGAAGGACTTACCGGACAGGCCGAAGCGGCGGAACACGCGGTCCATGATGAAGGCGACGCGGGCCATGTAGCCGCAGTCCTCCAGGAAGGACAGCATCACAAAGAGCAGGAACATCTGCGGCACAAAGCCGAAGATGGCACCCAGGCCGCCGACGATGCCGTCGCAGACCAGCGAATCGACCAGGCCACCGTCCTCGGTGCCGCCCGCCACGAGGGCGTCGTGCACCACGGTAGTGATACCCGGGACATAGGGGCCGTACTGTGCCGGGTCGACCGAGTCGGCATTGTCGCCCGCAGCCTCAACAGCTGCGTCATAGGCGTCGCGACCCTGACCGAGCACATACCAGCCGTCGGTACCGAAGAGCTGGTCGTTGGTGAAGTCGGTCACCGTACCGCCCAAGGTAGAAACGGCGATGTAATACACGCAGAACATGATGACCACAAAGATCGGCAGGCCCAGGATACGGTTGGTAACCACGCGGTCGATCTTCTCGGAGGTGCTCATCTTGGCAGGAGCCTTGGTCATGCACTCGTCGATGATGTGGGCGATGACGCCGTAGCGCTCGCCGGTGATGATGGACTCGGCGTCGTCGTCGCAGTCCTGCTCACACTGGGCGACCAGCTGCTCCACGCGAGCAGCCTTCTCCTTGGTAAGGTTGATGAGCTTGCAGGCGTCCGCATCGCGCTCGAACAGCTTGACGGCGTAGTAGCGGCGCTTGTTGGCGGGGACGCTATCCGGCAGGTTGTTCTCGATGTGGGTCAGAACGTCCTCGATGGAAGAGTCGAACTTGTGCTCCGGCACCTGGCCCTTGGTAGCAGCGGACTTCTTGACCTGATCGAACAGCTCCGTGATGCCCTTGTTCTTAAGAGCCGAGATCATCATGACCGGGCAGCCGAGCTTCTTGGAGAGCTTGTCGGTGTCAATCTTATCGCCGTTCTTCTCGACCAGGTCGGCCATGTTGAGGGCAACGACCACGGGCAGGCCGGTCTCGATGACCTGAAGCGCCAGATACAGGTTACGCTCCAGGTTGGTGGCGTCGACCACCTGAACGACGACATCGGGCTCGCCGCTCATGAGGTAATCGCGCGAGCACTGCTCCTCGGGGCTGTAGGGGGAAAGCGAGTAGATGCCGGGGAGGTCCGTAATCGTGACGCTCTTGTCACTCAGGAGCTTGGCCTCCTTTTTCTCAACCGTAACACCAGGCCAGTTGCCAACATAGCCGTTGGCGCCGGTGATCAGGTTGAAAAGCGTGGTCTTGCCGCAGTTGGGGTTACCCGCCAGCGCGACATGGATCTGAGAATCCGCCATTCAATCCTTCTTCCTTGTGTGCCCGCGCTGCTTTCTCCGCACGGGCTGGATAGTGTGCTTCAAAGATGCTGCGTTAAGTTAGAAAAACCTAACTTTATCTGCAGAAATGTGCGCCGCGGGCCCTTTTACTGGACCTCGACGACGGCGGCCTCCTCCTTGCGGATGGAAAGCTCGTAGCCGCGCACGTTGATCTCGACCGGATCTCCGAGCGGTGCGACCTTCACGACCTTAAACGACGTGCCCTTGATGAGCCCCAGGTCCATAAGGTGGCGACGAAGCGCGCCCTCACCGTGAAGCTTGACGATGGTAGAGCTCTCGCCCACCTTAACGTCACCCAACGTCTTCATTTACTTGTCCCCCTTTCAGTACTTGCAAAAATACCGTCGACTAACCGACGGTCATGATGTGCATGGCCACCTTGGAATCGATGCCAAAGCGGGCACCCAGCACGGTAACGATGATGTTGGCGCCACTCGAGCTCACCACGTGGATCTCGCTACCCTCGACAAAGCCGAGGTCCTTGAGGTGGTGCTTCATGTCCTCGTTGCCCTTTACACGAGACACGCGCACGGTTTCGCCCGCCTTCACCATCGAAAGCGGCATGGCCGGCATCTGCGGTCCGCTAGACATGACTGGGCTCCTAACATCGAATCGTCCTCAACATCGACACGGCGAAAGTTAGCCACGTCTATGTTCGCTTTAGTAAACTAGCACGCGGTTAACTTTTTGGGAAGGGTCCCTATTCAGTTTTCGAAAAAGTTTCCTATACGAAACAAAAAGGCGCGGCAAAGAGCTGTCCTTTGCCGCGCCCTGTCATGCTTAGAGCGAAAGGTTTCTGATCGACGTGACGCACGAAGCCTCGTCTACGCCCGAAACGCGGAACACGATGTCCTCGCCGCACTCGCCGTAGAGAGCCATGAGGCCCATAACGTCGCGACCATCGGTATGGCGGTCGCCAATGCTGACCGACACGTCGCTGCGGTGCCTGGCGATGATGTCGTAGAGCAGCGCAACCGGGCGGGCATGCAGTCCCAACGGATCTTTAATCGTCTTTGTAAACTCGACCATGTCCCCTCCCACGGCATCGCACATTCAGCCGGTCAAACCCAGCCACGTGGTAGTTATTGTAGCGTTAGATGCTTGTCGAGTGCCCTTTCGGATACCCCATGGGCAAAAAGTGGCAAATATGAGTACTGTCACCATTTTAGTAGCAGCAAAATCGAGCCTAAAATGCTCCCTTTGAGCAATTTCGGCGCCCTGTACAGCCCTATTCAATGCCTATAGGGTGTTAGATAAATTGATTTTCACCTCATTTTGGTCCGAAATGGGCCAAAAGATATGCTACTCCCGTTGCAACAGTACTCATATTTGGCATTTTTTGCCCACGGGGTCAACAAGACGCGCCCTGGCGCACAAAAAACGAGGGAAGGCGCGCGTCCTTCCCTCGTTGCGAGCAATATGTAAGTCGTTTGCCTACATCAGGCGCAGGCTGACGTCCTTGAGCTGGGCGCCGGAAACGGCACTCGGAGCGCCCGACATGAGGTCGGAGCCGCTGGCCGTCTTGGGGAACGCCATGACGTCGCGGATGGAGTCGGAGCCGGTGAGCAGCATGCACACGCGGTCCAGGCCCAGAGCGAAGCCGCCCATCGGGGGCGCACCAAACTTGAGGGCCTCCATGAGGAAGCCGAACTGCGACTCGGCGCGCTCCTCGGTAAAGCCCAGAAGCTTGAGCATAGACATCTGCATCTCGGCGTTGTGGATACGCATACCACCGCCGCCGGCCTCAAAGCCGTCCATAACAAAGTCGTAGGTGCACGAACCGGCTGCCAGCGGATCGGCCTCGATCTTGGCGATGTCGGTCTCGGTCGGCAGGGTGAAGGGCTGGTGCTCAGCAGCGTAGGCCTTGCGGTCCTCGTCCCAGTGGAACAGCGGGAAGTTGACGACCCACAGGAAGTCGTGACCCTCGCGCTTGATCTCGAGCGCGTTGGCCATGTGCGAACGCATGCCGCCCAGGATCTCGTCGGAGAGCAGGCGCGGGCCAGCGGCGAACATCACAAGGTCGCCGGGCTCGACGTCCATGCGCTCGCGCAGAGCGACCATCTCCTCGTCCGAGAAGAACTTGACGATGGGGCTGTTGATGGAGCCGTCCTCGCGGAAGGCGATCCAGGCCAGGCCCTTGGCGCCAAACGTGGAAGCCACGCCGGCGAGCTTATCGATCTTGGCACGGGCCCAGGCACCGGCGCCCTTGGCGTTGATAGCCTTGACGACGGAGCCCTCCTCGTTTGCAGCGGTCGCAAAGACCTTGAACTTGGAGTTGGCAAAGATGTCGGTCAGGTCGACCAGGTGCATGCCGTAGCGAGTATCGGGCTTGTCGGAGCCATAGGTGTCCATGGCCTCCCAATAGTCCATGCGACGCAGCGGCGTGGGCATCTCGACACCCATGCGGCCGAAGGCGTCGGCCAGGACCTCTTCGAGCGCGCTCATAACGTCGTTCTGGTCCACGAAGGACATCTCGATATCGACCTGGGTGAACTCGGGCTGACGGTCGGCGCGCAGGTCCTCGTCGCGGAAGCACTTGGCGACCTGGTAGTAGCGCTCGACGCCACCGACCATGAGCAGCTGCTTCAGGAGCTGCGGGGACTGCGGCAGGGCGTAGAAGTTGCCCGGTTGGATGCGGCTGGGGACGATGAAGTCGCGGGCGCCCTCGGGCGTGGACTTGAACAGGGAGGGCGTCTCGACCTCCATGAACTCACGGTTGTGCAGCGCCTCGCGAATGGCAAAGGTAAAGTCGGAGCGCAGCTTGAGGTTGGCCATCATCTCGGGACGGCGGAGGTCCAGATAACGATAGCGCAGGCGGGTGTCCTCGCTGGTCTCGATGCCGTCCTCGATCTGGAACGGCGGGGTGACGGAAGTGTTGAGCACCTCGGCATGATCGGTCAGGACCTCGATCTCGCCGGTCGCGAGCTTGGTGTTGGTGGTCTCCTCGCCACGGGCGCGCACGACGCCATGGATCTTGATGGGCCACTCGGGACGCATAGTCTCGGCGATCTTAAAGGCGTCGCCGTCGGAGTGCTCGGGGTCGAAGGTGAGCTGCGTGATGCCCTCGCGGTCGCGAAGGTCGCAGAAGATAAGACCGCCGTGGTCGCGGCGACGGCTCACCCAACCGGTGAGGGTGACCTCTTCGCCCACGTTCTCGCGGCGAAGCTCGCCGCAGGTACGGGTGTGCATGGAATGCTCGTCGATGGGACGGGTCTGGCTCATACCAGTGATCCTCCTTTATGGATCTGTGCCGCCCCGTGTCGTTCCGGGCGGCGTCGTACAGATTTGCCCGGCCTGCGTAAACCGCGCAGCCAGACATGGCGTTCTATCTTAACGCACCTGTGTCGATGTGCCGCGGAAAAGTAGCTCCTGCCCAAAGACTTGACGGAGACGAAACAATTGACGCGCCGTGGCCGTCGCCAAGGCGCGCCGCGTGCGACAATGTGCCCCAATACAACTGCACTCGGAAAGGCCCGCCATGACTGCACGCCTCATCGTTATGGATATCGACTCCACGCTCATCAACCAGGAGGTCATCGACCTGTTGGGCGAGGAGGCCGGCGTAGGCGAGCAAGTGGCGCAGATCACCGAGCGCGCCATGCGCGGCGAGCTTGACTTTAAGCAGGCGCTCGAGGAGCGCGTGGGGCTGCTTGCCGGCTTGGACGAGAGCGTGTTCGAGCGCACCTTTGAACGCGTGACGTTTACCCCCGGCGCGCTGGAGCTTGTGCGCTCGGCGCACAGCAAGGGCTGGAAGGTCGGCGTGGTGAGCGGCGGTTTCCACGAAGTCGCCGATAAGATTGTGGCCGCCGCGGGCATCGATTTTTGCCTGGCCAACCGCCTGGAGGTCGTGGACGGCAAGCTCACCGGCAAGCTGGCGGCAGACATCGTGACCAAGGAGTCCAAGCTCATCCAGCTGCTGGACTGGGCAGTCGAGTGCGGCGTCGATATGGCCCACACTGTCGCGATCGGCGACGGCGCCAACGACATCCCCATGATTCAGGCCGCAGGCACCGGCATCGCGTTTTGCGCCAAGCCCAAGACGCGCGAGGCGGCACCGTTTGCCATCGATGAGCGCAACCTGATGCTCGCCATGGACATCATCCTGCGCGACTAGCGAGTTAGCCTCACAACTCCATCAAATCTGACATATTAGATTTCCGAACAATTTTGCTCTAATGTTCGGAAAGAGCCTTTCGCGTGCTACACTTTTAAGCGTCGAAGGGAACTTATATGGACAAACGCGATCTTGAGCAATTGCTAAGTAACGTGGCAGACGGAAGCGTTGCACCGGCCGATGCCCTCACGCGCATCCAAACGGCGCCGACCGCCGATCTGGGCTTTGCACAGCTCGATCTTTCGCGCGGGGTGCGTCAGGGAGCTGGCGAGGTTGTCTACGGCGCCGGTAAAACCGCCGAGCAGATTGCCGCCATTATCGAAGCGCTGCGCGACGCAGGCCAGGAGCACGTCCTGGTCACGCGTCTCGATGCCGACAAGGCAGCGCGCACCGCTGAGCTTCTTGATGACAATATCGACCTGGGATATGTCCCGGACGCCCAGCTCGCCCTCGTGGGCGGCACGCCCTCCCCCACCGGCAACGGACGCATCGTCGTCGCCTGCGCCGGCACGAGCGACCTGCCCGTCGCCGAAGAGGCAGCGCTGACGGCCGAATTCTATGGCAACGAGGTCGACCGCCTTTACGACGTGGGCGTCGCCGGCCTTCACCGCCTGCTCGCTCATGCCGAGGAACTTGCCCGGGCACAGGTGGTCATCGCCATTGCCGGCATGGAGGGCGCCCTGGCAAGCGTCATCGGCGGCCTGGTGAGCTGTCCGGTCATCGCCGTCCCCACCAGCGTGGGCTACGGCGCGAGCTTTGGCGGCGTGGCCGCACTGCTCGCCATGCTCAACTCCTGCGCGAGCGGCGTTTCGGTCGTCAACATCGACAACGGCTTTGGTGCCGCCTACCAGGCAAGTCTTATCAATCATCTGAGCGCCGGCACGCCCTGCGCCCGCTAAGGAGCATTTCATGTCCAACCATCAGCACACGCTTATCATCGACGGCACCTCGGGCATCAGCGGCGACATGACCGTCGCGGCTCTGCTCGACCTGGGTGCCAGCGAGCAGCATCTGCGCGAACAGCTCGCCACGCTTCCGGTCGACGGCTTTGAGGTTGCCGTGACGCGCGTGAACAAGCACGGCATCGACGCCTGTGACTTTGATGTTCAGCTTGCAGAGGAGCTCGAGAACCACGATCACGATATGGCCTGGCTCTACGGCAACGAAGCAGCTGCCGAGCACACGCACGAGCATGCTCATCACCACCATCACGACCATGGCGAGCATGAACATCATCACGAGGACGAGCATGTCCACTGCCGCGAGCACACGCATGAACATGCCCATGACCACGACGGTCACCACCACGCTCATCATCACCGCTCCCTGGCAGACGTCACCGAGATCATCGACGGCTCGCAGCTGAGCGATGGCGCCAAGCGTCGCGCGCTCGCTATCTTTACTGCGCTCGCCGCCGCCGAGGCCAAGGCGCACGGCAAAACGCCCGAGACCGTCATGTTCCACGAGGTAGGCGCTGTCGACTCCATCGTCGACGTCTGCTCGGTCGCCATCTGCCTCGATGATCTGGACATCGAGGATATTGTGGTCGAGTCGCTCTCCGAGGGCCACGGCGCCATCCATTGCGCCCATGGCACCATGCCCATCCCGGTACCTGCCGTCGTCAACCTGTGCCAAGCGGGCAACATCGCCCTCACGCCCGCACCGGTCGCCGGTGAGTTGGTAACCCCCACGGGCGCCGCCATCGTCGCCGCCCTGCGCACGTCCGAACACCTGCCGGTACGCTATCGCATCGAAGCCGTCGGTTACGGCGCGGGCAAGCGCCCCTACGAGGGCTGCTCCGGCACGCTCCGCTGCCTGCTCGTCCACGTGGACGCGTAAGAATGGATGCTCGCAAAACCAAAAGCCGCGCCGCCATCGTTGCGGCCTTCTCCGATCTCCTGCGCGAGGAAGACTACGGCAAGATCACCGTCGGCGACATCATCGCGCGTGCCAACGTGGGCCGCGCGACGTTCTACGGCCTTTTCAAGAGCAAAGACGACCTACTCGCCGAGCTCGTGAGCGACATCTGCGCCCACGCCCTCGACGACGATGGCGCGCCCCTCGACGACCCGCTCGTGCAAGTCGAGCACATCCTCAACAACCTCTGGGAGCGTCGCCAAGGCGTACGAGCCCTGGTAGCAGGAGCCGGCTCACGCGTCTTCGCCGACTGCTTGCGCAAGACCATCATGTCACGAGCAGCCGAAACCGTCCCCACCGATCCAAACGGCCCCGCCGCCACCATGGACCGCAGCTTCCTACTACACCACATAGCCTCAAGCTTCGTAGGAACAGTCCAATGGTGGGCCTGGCACAACTTCCAAGCAAACAAAGCCGACGTAGCCAAAGACTACCTATCAGCCATACAACCCCTCTTCAACTAAGCAACCACTCCACCCCAAAGTAAAAACTCCATCCCAAAGCCCCGCCCCAACCCAAGGCGCCATGCATCCCAAAGTGCAGCTCGCATCCCAAGGCGCCTAGCAACAAAGTGCCCATCACATCCAAATTCAGATATATATGTTGGGTTGCCTACTCGAGCGCAGCAAAGACTCCGCAGCTTCCCGCATGGGGTAACTTCCCAGCGCATTCCGCAGGACGAAAGAACCCCCGCCGCACGAAGTGCGCAGCGGGGGTTCTTTCATGTCCGAGGACGCGCTGGGAAGTTACCCCATGCGGGCAGCGGACAACTATGTAGCCCTGGACTAGAACATGCCCAAGAAACCATGCACAAACAGTGCAGCCACGATAGCACCGACAAACGGCGCAATACCAGGAACAAGCAGGCCGTACTTCCAGTTGTTATCGGCCTTGTTCTTAATCGGCAGCACCTGGTAAGCAAGACGAGGACCAAGGTCACGAGCCTGGTTCATGGCGAAGCCGGTGATGCCGCCCATGCCCATGCCAACGGCCCAAACGATCAGGCCGACGCAGATAGCGAGCATCAGAACGTTCTCGCCAGCGCGGCTGGCGGCAGCAAGGATAGCGCTGATAAACACAAAGGTGCAGATAGCCTCGCAGAAGAAGTTGCGGGCATAGTTGGTGCCCTCGGTGGTGGGGTTGGTCGAGAAGATGTTGCGCTGAGCGATGGGGTCGACGACGCCCTCGGAGGCCTTGAACTCATCGGCATACATAAACCAGGCGATTACGGCACCCACAAAGCCGCCGAGCATATCGGCAATCATGAAGGGGATGCAGCTGCTCCACGGCACCAGGCCTACGATGCACTGGGCAAGCACCATGGCCGGGTTCATGCACACGGCTCCGCCAAAGACAAACAGGCAGACCGAAATGCCAAAAGACCAAGTGGTGATGGCAAACATATGGCCGGAGCCCTGATACTTGGTGCCCTTGAGCACGGTATCGCAGTGCACGCCCACACCAAAGATGATCATGAGGGCCGTTGCGCCGAATTCACAGAGGAGTTTGGTAAGCATAAAACCTTATCTTTCTTGTCGGTTATAAACGATTCGTTTAGGCCGCGCACTAGTGCTGCGCGACAACAACGCCCAAGCCATCGGGAATGACGGCCACCTTGGCATCGGCACCCTTCATCTCAAAGGCGAGCTTGAGCGCCTCCTCGATAGTGTTGACCGGCGTCATGTGCATATCCTTGAGCATCTGGTGATCGCACAGGTCGGTAACCATGATCACGGGATGATGTGCCAGGATGCGAGCGAAGATCTGGCTCGTCCACTGGTCGGGCAGGGTCTCGTCCTTGGGACGATCGATGCAGGCGCGCTCAAACTCCGCCGGATCGTTGTCGGCGATGTTGTGATAGAAGCCCTCGCCGCCGTGACCGTCGGCACAACCGGCGACGTCGATGATCACGCCGCCCTCGGGAAGCGTGGCCTCGGCAGCGCACATGCCCTTCACGGCCTGGTAGATGTTCTGGTCGAGAGGGTAGCCACCATTGGTGGTGATGGCGATCTCGCACTCGACGGGCTCAACGCCGGCAAGGCTCTTCACGAACTCGCAGCCGGCCTCGTGCGCCTTGTGGATGTCGCCGGCAAAGGAGCCGATGACCTCATGCTTGCCGTTGAGCACAACGTTGAGCACAAAGGCAAGGTGAGCCATCTCGGCGGCGGCAAACATGTCCTCGCTCACGTGGTTGTGGCACAGGTTGCCGGCACGCGAGTGGGAATCGTTCACAAACTGACCGTTGTGGTTGTACATGATGGTCTTGTAGCTGGCGATGCCAGGCAGGACGGACTTGCGGCTACCAGAGAAACCAGCAAAGAAGTGCGGCTCAATAAAGCCCTCGGCAAGCAGCAGATCGCAATCGGCGGCAATCTTGTTGATGATGCACTCGCCACCAGAAGGCAGGGTGCCGATCTTTTTCATCATGCTGTCGTCAGTCGCGACGTGCATAACGATTTCCTCGTTAGCAACGATCTCCTCGCCATACTTATTGACGAGCTCCTCGTGCGTCGACGGACGGTGCATACCCGTAGCAACCAAAATACGCACACGAGCCTCGGGCGCAGCGGAATGGATGTGATGCAGCAGAATAGGCATCGTCACACGCGAGGGAACGGGACGCGTATGATCGGAGCTAATGATGACGATATCCTTCTTGCCAGCACAAAGCTCCTCGAGCGAAGGCGAGCCATAAGGGTTGGCAAGCGACTCCTCTACCAGCTCTTCCTGAGATTTTGTAGTCTTAAACTCGTTTTGATGACCTTCCATCACACCCGCGAAGTTCTTATCCTCGAGCTCCAGATGCAACGTCTTGTGGTCAAACGGCAGTTCACATTCAAACAATGATGAGCGCCCTCTTCCTTTCAACTGACACACTAGATAAACCGTTGGAAGGATACGCCGCTCACCGAAAAACACCACCGTCCACCGACTCATTAACACAACGTTCATATTTGACCCACAACAAAACGACCGCGATCCCAAACGGGACCGCGGCCGCCCGTAAAAGACACAATAGAAAGGATGACTTACACAGCGCCGAGGCAAACATCTACCCCGAGACGTACGCACGTAAAGCATTTTGCATAAATGCGTTAATAATTGCATAAAATGGCGCATGGATTTCTAGCCGTAACAGGGTAGTACCCTCCGGAGCGTGCATTTTTGCGAGTATTCAGCATCGCGGGATAAGATTTTGGTGTCAAAAGTCTTTCAAAAAGTAGATAGTCCTCATGACTCGACCCATCTGGATAGCATGCGGCGAGAAACCAGCTATATATGGACATCGCCAAAGCCCAATTGTCGTGCAAAAGCATCAACAAAGGCAGCGAAAGCCGGCTATGGCCTTATGCATCAATCTTTGGCTGCTGAAAACTCCGTTTTTTGCACGTCGCCCCAAGCACCACCCTCACCCAGCGGCCAATCCGCTGAAGACCGGACATCGCAGGGCCCGCCATCAGTTTACTTTTAGGCACACTCCGCAGGACGCAAGAAGCCCTCGCCGCACTCCAAATGAGGCGCGAAGCGCACCATTCTTCCCTCAGCATTAATCCCCGAAGACCGAGGACGAAGGGACCCGACGGGTTTCCCTCTGAATGCATTCCGCAGCACGAAGCCCCCTTATCCGCAGCTCCGAAGGAGCAGGATAAGGGGGCTTCAAGTGCGAGGACGTGTTCAGAGGGAAACCCATCGGGTCCCGGTGAGAGCCACAGGGCTATCGATTACCCCGTGTTCTGCAGTCCTGCCGAGACGCCGGTCACAGTCGAAAGAATCAGGCTCATGTACTCGGCCTTCTTCTCCTCGGCCATCTCGTCCTGGTTCATACGCACCTCGCGAAGGGCGCGAACCTGGGCGATGGACAGGGCGTCGACATAGGGGTTACGCACGCGGACGGCGCAGCCGAGCACGCGACGACGCTGCAGCGGCCATTCATCACCGACGATGGCAAGGACCCACTTACGGGTGAGCTGCATCTCGGTAAAGACCTTCTCGGACAGATCCTGGCGATCGCCCAGGTGCAGATACATCTTGGCGATGCGCTGGTCGGTCTTGGCGATCGACATCTCGATGTTGTCGATAAAGGTGCGGAAGAACGGCCACTCCTGGTAGGCAGCCTTAAGCTGGTCAAGGTCGCCCAGCTGCTCGCAGGCGGTGCCCAGGCCGTACCAGGCGGCCAGATTGATGCGCGCCTGGCTCCAGCTGAAGATCCACGGAATGGTACGCAGGTCGTCGAGCGACTTGGCACCCAGGCCGCGCTTGGCGGGACGCGAGCCGATCGGCAGCAAACCGACCTCGGTCAGCGGCGTCACGGTCGAGAACCACGGTGTAAAGTCCTCGGTGTTCAGCAGGTCCAGATAGCGCTCGTGGCTTGCGGCGTTGAGCTTCTCGGCCATATCCCAGAACTTCTGCGTGGTCTCGGTGTTGGTCTTCTCGACACTCGGGGCCGACTGCAAAAGCGTTGCGGCGGCAACGGACTCAACATGGCGCTGAGCCAGCGTGCGGTTGCCGTAACGGGCAAAGATGACCTCGCCCTGCTCGGTGAGCTTAAAGAAGCAGTTGACCGAACCCTTGGGCTGCGCCAGCACGGCCTTGTTGGCCGGGCCGCCGCCACGGCCCACGGCACCGCCGCGACCGTGCATGAGCACCAGGTCGATATCGTTCTTCTCGGCCCACTTGGCAATGCGCTCCTGCGCGGAGTGCAGCGCGAGCATGGCCGTGGTAGGACCGGCATCCTTGGAGGAGTCGGAATAGCCCAGCATGACCTCCATGCGGCGGTTGGTCTGGGCAAGGCGCTTTTGCACCACGGGCAGCGTAAGCATCTGGTCGAGCACGTCGACGCAGCCCTCGAGGTCCTCGAGCTGCTCAAACAGCGGGATTACATCGAGCTCGGGGACATCCTCCTCGTGTGCAAAGGACAGGTGGGCAAGCTCAAAAACGTCGGCCACATGCTGGGCGCTCTTGGTGAACGAGATGATGTAGCGGTGCGCCATCTTCTTGCCGTAGCGCTTTTGGATGGAACCGATGGCACGGAAGGTATCGATGACCTCGCGCGTCATGGGCTGCAAATCACCATGGATACCGTTCTCGTGAATATCCTTGAGGGCGCGGGCGTGCACCACGGAGTGCTGACGGAACTCCATCTCGACCATATGGAAGCCGAAGGACTCGACCTGCCAGATGATGGTCTGGACCGGGCCGTAGGCAGCACGGACGGCACCGCAGGCGGCCAGGGAGCGCTGAACGACGCGCAGGTCATCCAAGAACTCGTCTGCGCTGTGGTACATGGTGTCGGTGATGCGACGCACGGTGGCGTTCAGACGGTCGGCCATGACGAGCATGACGGCGCGATGCGGCTCGTGCTCGGAGATCAGCTCGGCGCGTGCGGTGTACTGGGTGCTCATCTCGACCTGATGGTTCCACAGGTTGATGAGCTCGGCAGACGGCTTGCTGTAGGTGGCCTCGAGCGTGAGGTTGCGGCCGATGCGGCGGCACTTGTCCTCGAGCTTGAGCACCATGTGGGTGAAGTACTTGGCGGCGACCTCACGGCTCACCTTGGCGGTGACGTTGGGGTTACCGTCGCGGTCGGAACCGATCCAGCTGCCGGGATGGAAGAACGCCGGGCACAGCGGCGGCACGGTACCCGCCTTGTCGCCCAGCACCCAGTCGTCAAAACGACGATAGATAACGGGGATGACGTCGAACAGCGTGTTATCGAAGATGTCGATGATGGTATCGGCTTCCTCGACCGGCGTGGGCTTCTTGAGCGCGATGGGGCTCGTACGCACCAGGGCGTCGATTTCCTGCAGCATATGGCGCTCGTTCTCCACTAGGTCGGAGCCGCCCAGGCGCGGACGCTCCTCCAGCAGGTTGGAAATACGGCGAATCTTGCCCTCGACGGCCTTACGACGGGCCTCGGTGGGATGTGCGGTAAAGACAGGGTGGAACTCCAGCTTGTCGAGCAGCTCGTTGGCGCCCTCGACACCCATCTCGTTTACCAACTGGTGATAGGCGACGGTGAGCTCGTTGGCGGGATCGACCTCGGTATCGGTCGATGCGCCGGCCTCGCGCTCGCGCAGCTGCGCCACGCGGTAGTTCTCCTCCGACAGGTTTGCCAGATGGAAGAAGCTCGTAAAGGCGCGGACGATAACCTGCTGCTTATCGAGCGGCAGACTGTCGATCAGATCAACGACCTCGCGAAACGCCACGGCGGTGGGCTCGTCGGCAGTGGGCACGCCCTGCTCGTCGACGGACTCGTCGGCAGCACGGGTGCCGGGGTTTCCGGCGTTGGCCACAATCTCGGCTGTCAAAATCTTGTCGAACAGGTCCGCGATCTCGGGATCATACTCGCTAAGCACACGGCGCTCCAGGCGCAAGAACAGCGCCAGATTGTCGCGCAGCTCCTCGGGGATCTCGATCTCAGCGAGACGCTCCTTGGATTCGGCATTCGAGCCGATTCGGTTAACGAGGCGGTTGACCACGGCAGCGACGCGCGCCGCGGCTTCGGGTACAGACTGGTTGCTTAGGTTCTCAGCCACGTTTCCTCCCATTCCTCCTTCTATGCACGTAACATGCGGTATTCATTATAGGCGCTTGCGAAATACTTTCGACACTGATTGCGCTTTACCACACAAAAGTATTTTCTGCATTGCAAGGGTTTTTGCTCTAAATGGTCGTATTTCTCGGTGGACGGCATACACAAACGGGGGCATTCCGCATAAATGCGAAACACCCCCGTAACAATCGCTCGCAATGGACGAGACACTCAAGCGGACCCGCAGCTCAAAAAGATGCGCTACAGGCGCTCGCGAACCGCCTCGACAACGTTGGTCAGATCGACCAGTACCTCGTCATGACTCTCCATGTCGCGCACCTTGACCTTGCCGACGGCAAGCTCGTCGCCACCCAGGACCAAAATGAGCTTGGCGCCCACCTTATCGGCCTGCTTAAACTGGGCCTTGAGCGAACGACCCTGGTAGTCGGCCTCGGTCACGATGCCTGCGGCGCGAAGCTCCTGCGTGATGGCAAAGACGTTCTGGCGCAGCTCCATGCCGGCATTGGCGACGTAGACACACGGGGCCTCCTCGGCACCCAGATCGCTGCCAAAAGCTTGCAGGGCCAGCAGGGCGCGCTCAAAACCGACGGCGAAGCCGACGCCGGCCGTAGGCTTGCCACCCTCGAGCTCGACCAGGCCGTCGTAGCGGCCGCCGCCACCGATGGAGCCGACGCCGGCACCGGGAGCCTCGACCTCAAAGACGGTGCGGGTGTAGTAGTCCAGACCACGCACCAGGGTTGGATCCTCAACATACTCGATACCGGCGGCATCCAGATAGCGCTTGACCTGCTCGTAGTGCTCGCGGCACTCGTCGCACAGGTTGTCGCCCATCAGCGGCGCGTCGGCCATGATCTCGCGGCAGTGGTCGTTCTTGCAGTCAAAGGCACGCAGCGGGTTGAGCTCGGCGCGCTCGCGGCACTCGTCGCACATCTCGTCGGCGTGATCGAGGATAAACTGCTTGACCTGCTCGCGGTAAGCCGGACGGCACTGGGCGTCACCCATCGAGTTGATGAGCAGACGGAGCTTGGAAAGGTCGAAGCCCAGGCGCTTGTAGAACTCCATGAGCATGATGATGCACTCGGCGTCTGCCGCCGGATCGGGAGCGCCGAGCCACTCGATGCCCACCTGATGGAACTGGCGCAGGCGGCCCTTCTGGGGACGCTCGCCGCGGAACATGGCCTCGGCGTAGTACGCCTTAAACGGCGTGGAGCCCTGAGGCACCAGGTTGTTCTCCACGACGGCGCGCACCACACCGGCCGTGCCCTCGGGACGAAGCGCCAGGCGCTGCTTGGGCTTGAGCTTGGTATCGGTGCCCTCGGCAAAGACGCGCTCCAGGTTGGCGCCGCTAAAGACGCGGAACATCTCCTTGCGAACGACGTCGGTCGACTGGCCGATGCCGTGGACAAAAACGTCCACCTGCTCGATCGCGGGCGTCTCGATGGGCTTAAAGCCAAACGGCTCGAACACGCCGGCAGCAATCTGCTGCATCTTTTGCCAGGCGCGCATCTCGGCGCCGATAAGGTCGCGGGTTCCCTCCGCCTTCTGTGCCTGCATGGGCAAACACCTTTCTTTTGTATCGCGTCATAGGTAGTGAACATTATACGGCACAAAGCAGCAACGCGGCGGCATGTCTGACCGAACGAGGGTATGGGGACTCGTTCGGCCAGACGCACCGCCGCGGTTTGTGATCCCTTTTCCTCCGTCCCCTTCGGATCACGTGATCCCTTGGGGACGGAGGAAAAGGGGTCATTTCGTAGACCCGTGGCTGCCC
>CAKUGX010000031.1 GCA_934654765.1 uncultured Collinsella sp.
GCGAGGACGGCGCCACGCACCAGTGCTGCGAGGACATCGCCCTGATGCGCACCATCCCCGGCATGACCGTGATCGTTCCCGCCGACGACGTCGAGGCCCGTGCCGTGACGCGTGCCGCCTACGAGTGCGACGGCCCCGTGTACATGCGCTTTGCCCGTCTGGCCTCGCCGGTCATCAACGACCCAGAGACCTACAAGTTCGAGGTGGGCAAGGGTATCGTCATGCGCGAGGGCGCCGACGTGACCATCATCGCCTGCGGCCTGATGGTCGGCGAGGCCCTCGAGGCCGCCGAGCAGCTCGCCGCCGAGGGCATCGATGCCGAGGTCATCAACATGCACACCATCAAGCCCATCGACGCCGACCTGGTCGTCAAGAGCGCTTCCAAGACCGGCCATGTCGTGACCGTCGAGGAGCACTCCGTGATCGGTGGCCTGGGCAGCGCCGTCGCCGACGTCCTGTGCGAGCAGTGCCCGACGCCGCTCAAGAAGATCGGCGTCAACGACACCTTCGGCGAGTCTGGTCCGGGTGCCGAGCTCCTGCACAAGTACGGCCTGGACGCCGCCAACATCGTGGCAACCACCAAGGAGTTCTTGGCCTAAAGCAAGACGAGTCAAGACATTGTCTCGACAGCTTGAACCAAACCCGAATAGGGGCGTTCTCTAGCAGGGCGCCCCTATTTCACCGCAACTTATGAAGAAGTCCTGTCAGGCAAGGCCCCATCAGGGAAAAGGGCCCAAATCGACAAAGTGCAATTCAGACCCTTCCAACTTTGTATGCGCAGCACCTCAAGGTGGACGCGTCGGCCCCATAGTAGCCGCAGGCCGGACCCAGGGTTACTCTCCAAATCTTTCCGCAGGACGGAGGAGCCCCCGCCGCACGTAGTGCGCAGCGGGGGCTCCGACATGTCCGAGGACGATTTGGGAGGTAACCCTGCGCCCGGCCGGACAGATCCCAAAGCCCGCCATGCTTCTTATGTGCAGTAAAGCTAATGCTGCTAAAATATAAAGCGCTCATGTAGTTTAAACGCACGACGATA
Source organism: uncultured Collinsella sp. (assembly GCA_934654765.1). GTDB lineage: Bacteria > Actinomycetota > Coriobacteriia > Coriobacteriales > Coriobacteriaceae > Collinsella. The sequence continues at coordinate 1,037 of CAKUGX010000031.1, forward strand.
AGGAGCACCAGTGGGTAACCACTTCCGTACCTCCGGTGCGGGCGATGATGCCCCCAAGACGCAGACAGGCGTCCAGGGCAGTCGTTTCGCCACTCCGGATTCAGAGGGCCAGCCTGTTGCTCAGGCCCCCGCTCAGCCGGCAGATCAGGCACAGCCGGCATCCGATCCCTTTGCCTACAATCCCATCAGCGATGTTGCGCTTTCCGGCACGGCGGGTTTTGAGCCCGTTCAGGCTGTGACCGCTCGCGTGGAGCAGCCTCAGGCTGGCGCCGCCGCGCCGCAGCCTAGCATGGCCGGCATTCCCGACCCCATGGCTCCTGCGACACCGGCTCCTCAGCCTGCGCAGTCTGGCCTCTTTGCCGCTATTCCCGATCCCACGCAGCCTGCTGCCCCGGTGGTCGAGAGCGATCAGGCAGCCGAGGTCGCAAGCCTCGATAACGCGCTCAACAACCCCGATTTTACGTCGGTGTTTGCGCCCATCGATCCGCAGGCCAGCCGCAAGAAGATGGCCAAGCAGGCCGGTGTCGAGCCCGTCATCCTTATGGAGCATGTCACCAAGATCTATCCGGCACAGCCCAACAAGCCCGCACTCGACGACATCAACATCGAGATCTATCCGGGCGAGTTCGTCTTTCTGGTCGGTCACTCCGGCTCGGGTAAGACCACGCTGCTGTCGACGCTCAACCGCGACGTCAAGCCGACGAGCGGTCGCATCCTGGTTGCCGGTCAGGACCTCATGAAGATCAAGAACCGCAAGGTCCCGTTCCTGCGCCGCCAGATTGGCGCCGTGTTCCAGGACTTTAAGCTTCTGCCGCAAAAAACCGCCTACGAAAACGTGGCGTTTGCCCTGCAGTGCATCGGCAAGCCCAAGGGCGTCATTCGCAGCCAGGTGCCCGAGGTGCTGCGTCTGGTCGGCCTGGCCGATCAGATGGACTCGCTGCCCGACCAGCTTTCCGGTGGCGAGCAGCAGCGCGTTGCCGTCGCCCGCGCTATGGTCAACCGTCCGCCGCTGCTGATCTGCGACGAGCCCACGGGTAACCTCGACCCGGCGATCTCGCTGGGCATCATGAAGCTGCTCGAGCGCATTAACCGCACCGGCACCACCGTGATCGTCGCCACGCACGACCGCGAGATGGTCGATAGCATGCACCGTCGCGTGATCGCCCTCGAGGGCGGCCACGTTATCCGCGACCAGGAGAGGGGAGGTTACGGCAACTATGGCACCAACTAACGTGGGCTACTCCTTCAAAGAGGCAATCAGCCACTTCTTCCGTAACTGGACCACCTCGCTCGGCGCCGTCATCACGATCTTCCTTTCGCTGTTTATCATCGGCCTGTTCATCATGGGCTCCGCGATGCTGAACTCCGTGATCGGCACCGTCGAGGATCAGGTTGTCATCAACGCGTTCATTAGTGATGACGCCGATCAGGCCGATGTTCAGGCTTTTGAGGCCGAGCTTAAGACGTGGAATAACGTCAAGTCCGTGACCTATAAGGACAAGGACGACGCGCTGGCCGAGTATACGAGCAAGATGTCGGGCAACGCCGACGCCACCATGAGCGCGCTCGATGGCCAGAATCCGCTGCCCGCCTCCTTCGCCATTGAGATGGATGACCCGTCTCAGGTCGAGAGCACGGCAAAGAAGCTCAAGAAGAACGCCGATTTCCAGAAGATCGCGGATGACGGCGACGTCAACGCGAGCGTGCTGTACGGCCAGGAGGAAGTGAGCCGCCTGTTCCAGGTGACCAACTACATCCGCATCGCCGCCGTGGTGCTCGTTGGCCTTCTGACCTTTATCGCATTCATCTTCATCAACAACACGATTCGCCTTTCCATCACGGCGCGTCGTCGTGAGATTGCGATTATGCGTCTGGTCGGCGCCAGCAACGGCTTCATTCGCGGCCCGTTTATCACCGAGGGCGTACTGCAGGCCATTTTGGGCTCGCTGCTTTCCATCGGTGTTCTGGAGCTGCTGCGCAATCTGATGATTCCGCGTCTGCAGGAGAGCATCGGCTGGATGTCGTTTGCCCTGCCGATGCAGTACTACCTGGTGACCTATGCTGCGCTGATTCTGGTCGGCGTGATTATCGGTCTCTTTGGTTCTGCCATCGCCATGCGCCGCTACCTGCGCGTGTAGGCATGCCTGGAATTCACCCTTCCAACGGGTCGTCTCTTATGGGGCGGCCCGTTTTTTGATCCCTAGGGGACGGAAGAAAACGGGTCATTGTGGCGCTGGTCTATCTATGTGACCCGCAATCCTGACGTCCCCTAGGGATCATTTGGGTAGACTCTTGGGATGTAAACGGCAATCGATAGCAAGGAGGCGCCATGGGGCGCAATAACAAGCATAAGCGCGGTGCCCGCAATAAGCGTGGGCCGGTGCGCAGCGAACGCCGTCCGAGCCTGACCGGGCGCGTGCAGCTCCATGAGCATGGCGCCTATGTCATAACCGAGAGCGGCGACTACAAGGTTATGGGCCGCGGTAAGCGCGAGATCATGGATGGCGATACCGTTGCCGTGAGCATTAAGAACAGCCCGCACGGTGAGCGGCGCGCCGTGATCGAAGGCGTGGTTGAGCGCGCAGCCATAAGCGTGGTGGGTACGTACCAGACCGCTGGTCCGCTCGGTGTGATCGAGCCGCTCGATTCGCGCCTGAAGGCCGACTTCTTCATTCTGCCCGAGGATACCTCGGCGGATCGTCTGGGCGTTCATCCCGGTGACGCTGTGGTCGCACGCATTCTGACCTACCCGACGCGTTTGGAATCGGGTACGGTGACGATTGAGCGCCGCATTGGCGGAGATGACGCGCCCGATTTGGGCGTTCAATATGTGATGGCGCGTTACGGCTATACCGATAGCTATCCCGAGGCCGCGCTGGACGAGGCCGAGGGGCTTTCGCTCGATGTGTCCGCGGCGCTTAAGGACCCGCTCCGCCGCGATCTGCGCGACCGCTTTGTCATCACGATCGACCCGGTCGACGCGCGCGACTTTGACGATGCCATTTCGCTGGAGCGCACGCCCGAGGGTGGCTACAAGCTGGGTGTGCATATCGCTGACGTTTCACACTATGTGGCTTGGGATGGGCATATCGATCTTGAGGCTCGCCATCGCACAACATCGGTGTATCTGGCCGATCGCGTGCTTCCCATGCTGCCCGAACGCCTGTCCAATGACCTGTGCTCGCTTCGCCCTGACGAGGACCGTCTGGCGTTTACCGTTGACATTGAGCTCGATGCGCAGGGTCGCGTGCGGCATTACGATCCGTACCCCAGCGTGATTCGCTCGCGTGTGCGTATGGACTATGACGGCGCCGAGGCGCTGCTGGTGCGTGCCGGCGCGGTGGAGTATGGGGTGCTGGAGGGTGCGACCGAGGATGTTGCGGCTGCCGAGGCCTCGCGCGAGGAGGCGCTTGAGCGTGGACTTGCATGCGAGGAGACAGCCCGCGGCTGCAACGTCGACCTCGGCAATTTCCTTGTCGCCGCCAACGAACTCGCCGAGCTTCGCCGCCACATTCGTCGCGCGCGCGGTTCGGTCGACTTCGATACGGCGGAGATTCGCGCCCTGCTGGACGAGGACGGCGTGCCCGTGCAGATTGTGGCGCGCGAGCGCTCGTGTGCCACGTCGCTGATCGAGGAAGCCATGCTGCTCGCCAACGAGTGCGTGGCTGAGTGGCTGGCCGACCGCGATATCGAGGCCTGCTACCGCGTGCATGAAGATCCCAGCCCCGACAGTCTTCACGGCGCCGCCGTGGCGCTGGCTCAGCTGGGCATTATCGACGACCGCCGTGCAGCCGGCATTGCCCTGGGAAGTCCCGATGAGCTGCAGGCTGCAGTTGATGCTGCCGCCGGTACGGCCAGTGCGCCGCTCGTCAACACGCTGCTTCTGCGCAGCATGCAGCGTGCGTTATACAAGCCGCGCAACGAGGGCCACTTTGCGCTCGCCGCGCCGTGCTACTGCCACTTTACGAGCCCCATCCGTCGCTACCCCGATCTGGTGGTGCACCGTGTGCTCAAGCTACAGCTGGCATACGAGCAGCTGGGCGGCAAGGACGCCCTGGTCCGCACGCCGCGTCTGATCGGTAATGGGCGCGAGTCGCTGCCGCGCATTCTGCCGCAGATCTGTCGCGCCTGCAGCGATGCCGAGCGCGCGGCCGACGCCGCCAGCCATGCGACGCAAAAGATCAAGATCGCCCAGTACTACGAGGATCGTCTGGGCGAGCGCTATACCGGAACCATCTCGTGGGTCAGCAGCATGGGTCTTTTTGTTCGCTTGGATCTGACGCAGGTTGAGGGCCTGGTCTCGATCAAGAGCCTGGGCAACGAGTGGTTCGAGTTCGACGAGGACGCGCTTACGCTGACGGGCGCCGAAACGGGGACTCGTTATGAGCTGGGTCAGCGCGTGATTATCGAGGTCTCGCGCGTCAATACCACGCGCGGACACTTGGACTTTAAGCTTATCCATTAGCCAAATCCCGACCGTGCGGGAGTGGGGGGCGGTCTTTCGGGGCCGCCCTCGCATTTGAATGATGGCCGCGTCACCGCCTGCTCGGCCGCCCATCCGCCTGCTATTTGGGAGGTAAAACCTACCAAAATAAACCTGTCCCTTTTTGGCAGGTTTACAAGAAAGCGGGGATGAGATGGCGACTGTGTACGGCTATGCGCGCGTGAGCTCGCGTGATCAGAACCTGAATCGGCAGTTTGATGCGCTGATCGCCTATGGCGTGGAGTCGGCGAATATTTATGCCGACCGTGCGAGCGGCAAGGACTTCGACCGTCCGCGATATCGCGATCTGCTGCGCGTGCTGGGGGATGGGGACGTGCTGGTGGTGTTGTCCATCGATCGTCTAGGCCGTAACTACAGCGAGATACTCGAGGAATGGCGCCTTATTACAAAAGAGCGCGGGACGGCCATCGTGGTGCTGGATATGCCGCTGCTCGACACGCGCGCGAGGGATGGAGAAGCGCCGGACGTGACGAGTACGCTGATTGCCGACATTGTGCTGCAACTGTTGAGCTACGTGGCGCAGGTGGAGCGCGAGAACATCCATCAGCGTCAGGCGGAGGGAATTGCGGCGGCGCGGGCGCGAGGGGTGCGGTTTGGCCGGCCTCGCAAGCCATGCCCTCCGCAGTTTGAACTGGTGCGCGACAGTTATGAGGCGGGCGATATCACCCGCAGCCAGGCGGCAAAGCGCCTGGGTGTGTGCGTGGGGACGTTTGATCGCTGGATGCGCGAGGCGGGTTAGGAGATGGCGGCTCTGTCGCTTCTTGTTGCGATTCAAATTTTGCTACAACGACACTGCTATTTAGACTACACTCGCTCATATTTAAAAAGACGGAGGTTGGCCTTTGGCACACACGAAGAAAATAATCGGCTGGACCGCGATCGTTCTGTTCACTGCGACGTTGGTGGGCATCTGGGTGCTGACGGAGCAAAACGCGGTGCAGACGTCGTTGTTGAGCGAGTCCACCGCTCGTGTGGTGGAGGGCCAGGCTGCGGGTGTTCAAGCTGCCGGCATCGCAGGTGAAACTCGGGCGGGGGACGGCATGGCTGAGGGCGCCGATTCGGCTGCCTCGGCTGTCCAGTCTGGTCGACTTGCTTCCATTCGCATGTGGGTAGGCACAAACGTCCGTCGCGTCGCCCATACCGTAGAGTTCTTCTTCGTCGGATTGTTCGCTTCGGTGATCGTGGTTTGCTTTTCCAGGCGTCCGTGGAGTGTATGCTCCCGTTGCGTGCCCGTGCTGCTCTTTTGCGCTGCCTGCTCCGTTGGCGACCAGGTGCATAAGATTTTTGTTCCCGGCAGACATTTCGACATGATCGACTTGGGCTTCGATGCTGCGGGCTATATCACAGCGATGCTGCTGGTATTGCTGATCGCCGCATGGGTGCACCACGCGACGCGTCCCATCGGCGTCCACGCGAGGCGCTAGCCGGTAACAAACCCGTTTCTGATAGGGCTGACTCGTTGAATCATTTTGTGTCGCACTTATTTCCGAGCGGTCGGATTTGAGGGGCGAGCGGTAGAGCACTCGTCCATAGTGCGCCACGATGCGGCACAATGTACCGCAAAAGAAGTTCTAACACGGTACGAATGGTTCGTTGGTCTTTAATTCTTCTCAACGGAGGTGTTTGAGATGGCAAACGGATTGCTTTTGCGGCTTCGCGAGCGTGAGCTCAGCGCGAGCCCGGCGGAACGCAATGTCATCGCATATGTAAGCGCTCATCCGCACGAGGTGGTCGGGCTGTCCGTCCGCGGTCTTGCCGATGCCACGTTCTCCTCGCCCTCGAGCATTTTGCGCTTTTGCAAGCGCTTGGGTTTTGCGGGCTACAAGGAGTTCCAGCGCGAACTGATTGCCGAGCTGGCACTCTTGGGTGACAAGAAAGACGTTGCCCTCGAGGACATCTCCATGGATGACAGCGTTGAGCGTATCGTGGGGAAGGTGATGAAAAGCAACGTACGAACGATCGAAGCGACAGCGCGAACGCTCGATTACACCGTCTTGGAGCGATGCGCGGCCTATCTTAAGCGGGCGCGCGCGGTCAATCTGTTCGGTATCGGTGCCTCTCGTTTGGTTGCGCACGATCTGGCGCAAAAGCTCATGCGTGTCGACAAAGAGTGCCATCTGTACGATGACTGGCACGACCAACTCTTGTGCGCCAAGAACATGCATGAGGGCGATATTGCAATCGCCTTTAGCTATTCGGGCTTGACGCAAGAGGTGCTGGACTGCACCGCGGAGGCTCAACGCCATAACTGTCCCGTTGTGGCCGTAACCAAAGTAGATGGCTCGTCCAAGCTCGCAACCATGGCAGATGCTGTGCTCGGCGTCGCCGCAAGTGAGCCGCTGGTCCGCAGCGGTGCCATGGCCTCGCGTATGGCCCAGCTCATGGTCGTCGACGCTCTGTACGCCGCTTACGTTGCAAGCGATTACGAACGGGCGACGCATGTCATTAAGCAAAACTACATCGAGAAACAGGAAAGATGAGGTGAATGAATTGCTCGATTTAACGAAGTTCACGACCGAACAGCGAAACCAGCGAACGATGGATCTCGACACGATGACGTCGCTGCAGATCGTCACGACGATGAACGATGAGGATCTTCGTGCCGTCCAGTCGGTCACGAATGTGCTACCCCAGGTTGCCACGGCAATCGACTGGGCTGCTGAGGCACTCGAGCGCGGCGGGCGCGTCTTTTACATGGGTGCTGGAACCAGCGGCCGCTTGGGCGTGCTCGATGCTTCGGAGTGCCCGCCCACGTTTGGCGTGTCACCCGATCTGATTGTCGGGCTCATTGCCGGAGGCGAGACGGCGTTTATCAAGGCTGTCGAAGGTGCCGAAGACAGCGAGGAACTTGGCGCGAGCGACCTGCGGGAGCGTGGACTCTCGGACAAGGATCTTGTCGTTGGCCTGGCGGCAAGCGGTCGTACCCCCTATGTGGTGGGCGGCCTTGCATATGCCAAGACGGCCGGGTGCAAGACCATTGCAATCGCCTGCAACCAAGGGTCGAAGATTGGGGAGGGTGCAGATCTTGCCATCGAGCCCGTGCCCGGCCCCGAGGTGCTTACTGGCTCAACGAGGCTCAAGGCGGGAACGGTCCAAAAGCTCATTCTCAACATGATCTCGACCGGCGCCATGGTCAAGATCGGCAAGGTATACCAAAACCTGATGGTCGATGTGCAGCAGACGAACGAGAAGTTGGTGGTGCGCGGTCAGAACATCGTGATGGAGGCGACCGGCTGCACGCGCGAGCGCGCTGTCCGGGCGCTAGCAGATGCCGGTGGCCACGTTAAGACCGCTATCGTTTCGGTGCTGCTGGATTGTGATGCCGAGCAGGCTGCGACGGCTCTTGAGCGGGCGCGCGGTCATGTTCGTGCTGCGGTGAGCGGTCATCAGAAAGACGATTTCCACGCGCAGTAGGCGCACGGTGTGAGCTGCCACAACATTCGCGCTGCACATTCAATACAAGGAGGAGTTATGACGAACAAAGAGCTGGCCCAAAAGCTGCTGGACCTTTTGGGCGGTAAAGACAACGTGCTGGCAAACGCGGCGTGCATGACGCGCCTGCGCGTGACCGTCAAAGACGCGGGCAACGTCGACACGGAGGGTATTAAGGCACTCGATGGCGTAATGGGCCTGGTTGAGGACGATACCATGCAGATCGTGCTGGGTCCGGGCAAGGTGAATAAGGTGCTCGAGGAGTTCTCCAAGCTCACCGGCCTTGCGAAAGGCGTTGCCGACGAAAACGTGGTCGATGCTGCGGCCACAAACAAGGCTGCGCAGAAGGCCAAGTACGAGTCCAAGCCGGTTCAGGCCTTCCTCAAGAAGATTTCCAATGTCTTCGTCGCCCTGCTTCCCGGCATCATTGCGGCCGGCCTCATCAACGGTATCTGCAACGTCATTAACGTCTCGACGGCGGGCGCGCTTGCAGGTGAGTGGTGGTACCAGGGCATTCGTTCCATGGGCTGGGCCCTCTTTGCCTATCTGCCCATCTTGGTGGGCTATAACGCGGCACGTGAGTTTGGTGGCTCCGCTGCGTTGGGCGGCATCGCCGGTATGATGTGCATCGCCAACAGTGCCATGCCCCTGCTTGCGCCTGGCGCGGCTGATCCTGCCACCGCCATTCTGCTGCCGCTCACCAATGCGCAGTACAACCCCGCTGCAGGCGGTATGATCGCGGCTCTCATCGCCGGTGCCTTCTTTGCCTGGATGGAGCGCCAGATTCGCAAGGTTATGCCCAACGCGCTCGACACGTTCCTGTCTCCGCTGTTGGTGCTCATCATCGGTGCCTTTGCCCTGATGCTTGTCATCCAGCCGGTCGGCGCCTGGCTGACGACGGCGATCTTTAGCGTCCTCACCTTCATCTTCGAGAAGCTGGGCGTTCTGGGCGGCTATATCCTGTCGGCAGGCTTCTTGCCGCTGGTGTCCGTTGGCTTGCATCAGGCGCTTACGCCGATCCACGCGATGCTCAACGATCCCGACGGCGCCACCAAGGGTATCAACTACCTGCTGCCCATCCTTATGATGGCCGGTGGCGGCCAGGTTGGCGCCGGTCTGGCACTGTACTTTAAGACTAAGAACGCCAAGCTCAAGAAGTATGTCGCCGAGTCTATCCCCGTTGGCATTCTGGGTGTTGGCGAGCCTTTGATGTATGCCGTTACGCTGCCGCTCGTCCGTCCGTTTGTGACAGCTTGTCTGGGTGCCGGCTTTGGCGGCGCGCTTGCGGCGCTGCTTCACATCGGCACGGTTTCTCAGGGCGTTTCCGGTTTGTTCGGCCTGCTGATCGTCGTGCCCGGCCAGCAGCTCGGCTATGTTGCCGCCATGCTGCTTGCCTATGCCGCCGGCTTTGTCCTGACGTGGTTCTTTGGCGTCGACGAGCAGAAGATCAATGAGTTCTTTGGCGAGTAGCCTGATGACACGCGCCATGTTGCTCGGATGTCGCGGCGTGCCACTGATTTCTTGATGCTATTGTTGTGCCGGCGGGGCAAGTGCGCTCCGCCGGCCTTTTTTAAAAGGAGCGTAGAAGCGTGAGAACAGGTATTTCCGTCTATCTTTCCAGCCCTCTGCAGGATATTGAGCGGACGATCGAATATGGTGCCGCGGCGGGTGCGCGCTATGCGTTTACCTCGCTGCATATTCCCGAGGATGGGGGAGCGGCGTATGCCGACAAGGTGCGTCAGGTGCTGGGGCTGCTTTCTGCCCGCGGTATTTCGCTGATTGCCGATGTGGGGCCGCGCACGTGCGACTTGCTGGGGCTTGAGCGCATCGAGGATCTGCGCGATCTGGGGCTGGAATACCTTCGCTTGGACTATGGCTTTAGCGCTCAGCGGGTCGCGGAGCTGTCCGGTGTGTTTCGCATTGTGGTTAATGCTTCGACGGTGAGCTTTGACGAAATCGCATCGTGGCGCGAGGCCGGTGCCGATGTGTCCCGTTTTGCCGCCTGCCACAATTTTTACCCCAAGCCTTATACCGGTCTTTCGCTTGAGGACGTTGGTCGCACGAATCTTCGTCTTGCGGCGCTCGGCTTTGAAATCATGGCTTTTGTGCCGGGCGATGCCAACGTTCGCGGACCGATATTTGAGGGGTTGCCGACGGTAGAGGCGCAGCGCGGTCGCGCATCGAAGGTTGCCCTTAACATGCTTGAGCTTGCGCATGGCGCCGATTGCGACATCGTGCTGGTGGGTGACCCCGATCTTTCCGATGCGGGTTGGGCACAGTTTGCTCAGGTTTCCGTCGGATATGTGGACGTACGTTGCGAGCTGGAACCCGGCTACGACTATCTGCGGGGGCAGATTCATCATGACCGGCCCGACTCGAGTGTCCACATCTTTAGATCCCAGGAGTCGAGGACGACGCTCAAGCCGGATGCCGTGCCGACGGATGCAGGCGCCGGTCTGCCGCGAGGGATGGGGTCGATTGCCGTCGGCAATAGTGGGTACGGACGCTACGAAGGCGAGCTTGAGATTGCGCGGGTTGATCTTCCCGGCGACGAGCGCATGAACGTTGCGGGCCGCATTGCGCCCGAGGCAATGGAGCTGCTGCCGTTCATCAAGCGCGGATTCGGGGTACGGTTCGTTTAGCGTGTGACCCGTGGGCTACAATTGGCCCATCATACGAAGGCGCCCCGTATGGCGTGTGCCTGTGTTGGCCGATCTGTATTCGGAGGATTCCCATGACCGTACTGTTTGTTGAATATCCCAAGTGTTCGACCTGTAAAAAGGCCAAGGCGTGGTTGGACGAGCATGGGGTCGAGTATGTCGACCGCGATATCGTTACGGACAATCCCACGGCCGATGAACTTGCGACCTGGATTGCTCGTTCGGGGCTGCCGGTGCGGCGCTTCTTTAACTCGTCGGGCATGAAATATCGAGAGCTGGGCCTGAAGGCGCGCCTGGACGCAGGAATGACGGATCAGGAGTGCTACGAGCTGCTGGCGACCGATGGCATGCTGGTCAAGCGTCCGCTGCTGGTGGGCGACGACTTTGCGATTCCCGGCTTTAGGGAAGCAGCTTGGACCGAGGCATTGCTGTAGCGGCTGCGGAAAGTGCGATCCGTTTTGAGTGCTCAGGGTGGGACGTGTTTTCCACTGGCGGGCTCGCTCGGCTCAATCCTCGAGCTGTGCCCATTCGTGCGGATCGTAGACCTTTACGTGCTTGTTGGGCTTGCCGCTCCAGTACTCCTCGTCCATAAAGGGCAGATATGCCTGAACGCCGGGGCAGATAAAGGGGATCCGCTGCTGTTGCAGTCGCTCGCGCTGGCGCTGCTCCAGGTGCGCCTCGGATATGACGGTCGGCATACCGGACAGCTCGACGAGGCTTGCCTGGATTCGCTTAAGGTCGGGGAGTCCCGCGTGCCATGACATCCGCATGATCAAAAAGGATGCACGGCGGTATTTTGCCTGCATCACCGTGATGACGGGGCGCAGAGTGGGATGGATTTTGTCCCGTTCGGGCCAAAGGTCAGCAGTGATCTCGAGGCCCAGGGTCTCCCATAGGTAATCAAGCTCTTCGTCCATGGCGCCTCGATATCCGTGCAATGATGACGGTTCGATTGTGCCATCAGCCGTGAGTGCTGCATTGTTGTAATCTACCAGCGGTAGATGCGGGATGTTTTACGGGCTTTGGCGCCGTACGTGTCGCTGGCGCTTCACAGGTCCTTCACGTGTCGGCCGTATTTGACTGAATTTCAAAAAAGTCAAAATTGGGGCTTGCGTCACGGCCGGACTTCCCGTATATTTCTTTCTTGCGCAAAGGCACAGCCGAGCGCAGCGATGCAGTCATTGGGATGTCGTCTAATGGCAGGACAGCGGATTCTGGTTCCGTCAATGGGGGTTCGACTCCCTCCATCCCAGCCATTGCATTTGCTACATATGGCCCGTTCGTCTAGCGGTTTAGGACGCCGCCCTCTCAAGGCGGAGATCACCAGTTCGAATCTGGTACGGGCTACCAAAATTGAACGCCCGGGCCTCGTAAGAGACCCGGGTTTTGTGTATTGACCGATATTTAAGGCGCGCGTTGAGTCTGCCGCCCGGACCGAGGAGTTGTCATGGACCTGCCTATCAGCTTGGAAGACATCACGTATGCCGAGAACTATCTGGCGCAGGGCGACCTGGCTACGGCGACGCCGCTGCTGGAGCGTCTGGTGGAGCTTGCCGAGGAGTATATCGACGCTGAATGCAAGACGGAGGAGAAGCGCCAGTACTTTAGCTTCGACAGCAAGTTTGAGCGTCTGGCCTACCGCCGCGTGGAAAAGGATCCGCGCGAGCTGGTGCAGGTCGAGGTGCCCTTTGATCGCCTGTATTCCGACATGGCGTATGCCTACATTCGCCAGCAGGATTATGTGAGTGCTCGGAATGCCCTGATGCAGGCCGTGCGTTGGGATCCCATGAACTGCAACTATCGCTTGGACTTGGCCGAGCTGTTCCGCGCGCTCGAGGACAAGCAGGAGTGGGCATCGCTCTCGTTCTCGGTGCTGGAGCGCGCGAGCGACGGTAAGTGCGCCGCACGCGCCTACACCAATTTGGGTCAGTACTTCTTGGAGCCCGAGACCGAGAACATTTCGGCTGCCGTGGGCTGCGCGCGTCTGGCGCTGCGCCTGGCGCCCAATGATGCGCATACGACGCGCCTGCTCAACAAGATCCATACCACCTATCCGGATGCCGCGGACGAGAGTGACGACCATGTGATGGGTGAGCTCGCCCTGCAGGGCGTGCCGACCTCGCCTTCGGCCGAGATCGCCATCTGCCTGATCATGTGCGCGACCGATGCTGCAAGCGACGGCGACAAGCAGGAGGCTACGCGTCTGACGGTCCGTGCCCGCGACCTGGTGGGCGAGGAGGCATGCGCGGCGATTATCAAGCTGGTGCGCGAGAGCGATGCCGAGCTTAATGCCGAGCGCAGGGCAAAGCGCGAGGCTGCGGGTTCAAACGCCGATGGCGCCAAGGAGGCCGGCGATGCCCAGTAAGCGCGAGCGCAAGCTCATTTCCAAGAATCGCTCGGCACATCACGAGTACTTTATCGATGAGACGTTTGAGTGCGGTATTGAGCTGAGCGGTACCGAGGTCAAGTCGATTCGCGAGCGCGCGTGTCAGATTACCGATACCTTCGCGCTGATTCGTGGCGGGGAGTGTTGGCTCGTCGGCCTGCATATCCACCCTTATAGCCATGGCGGCGTTTGGAATCGCGATCCCGACCGTCGGCGCCGTCTGCTGCTGCACCGCAAGGAGATCGACTTTCTTGACGGCAAACTTCGCAACCGTGGTTATGCGCTGGTTCCGTTGGAGCTCTACTTTAATACCGACGGTCGCGTAAAACTGCTGCTGGGCCTGGGTCGCGGCAAGAAGCTCTACGACAAGCGCGAGGACATGGCCAAGCGTGATGTCCAACGCGAGATCGACCGCGCCCTCAAGGAACGCAACCGCTAGGCGCTCTGTATAAGTTGCGGTGGAATGCGGACTGTTTTGCCTGTTTGAGGGACTATTCAGTCCCTATTTCACCGCAACTGCGGGCGTCTCATCTTTCTTACTGTTCTGACACATATGTTTCAAAGGCAGCGTCCGCTATGGGCGCTGCCTTTTTTGTGGGTACATACATCCATGAGGTTCCAACCCGAGCTAGGGGAGTGATCGTTATGGACAAAACTGCGTTCTTTACCATGCCGAGCGGCCTGTACGTGGTGAGCGCCGCGGCAGACGGGCTGCGCGCCGGCTGCGTCATCAACACAGCGGTGCAGGTGACGTCCATGCCGCCGCGCATTTCGGTTGCCGTGAACAAGGACAACGTCACCTCGGGCGTCATCGCTTCGGCCAAAGCGTTCGCGCTGACCGTGATCGATCAGACCGCCGATATGCTCTACATCGGTAACTTTGGGTTCCGCACCAGCAGCGATTATGACAAGTTTGCCAAATACGAGACCCGCGAGACGGCTCTGGGCATGCCCTATGTGCCCGAGCACGCGGCGGCCCTGTTTAGCTGCCATTTGATCGACACTGTGGATGTTGGCACGCATCTGCTGTTTATCGGCGAGGTCGAGGATGCCGAGCGCTTGAGTGACGAGACGCCGCTCACCTACGATTACTACCATAAGGTCCTGAAGGGTAAGACGCCTCCGAAGGCGTCCTCGTATCAAGGCTAGAAATGTTTTAAAAATACTTGCATTATATTATTGAGAATCTATACTGATAAATGAAGTACATCACCAGTCGCGTTCGAGAGGAGAACATCATGGCTGAGGAGAAGAAGACGTATAAGTTCGTGTGCACCGTTTGCGGTTACGAGGTTGAGGTCGATACGCCCGAGCTGCCCGAAGATTACGTGTGCCCGGTTTGCGGCGTCGGTCCCGATCAGTTTGAGCTCGTCGAGGAGTAGCTCGAAGGCACGCGGCAAACAGCCATACTGAGCTCTGTCCAGGGGCCCCGGCTGGATATTCCGGCCGGGACCCTTTTCCTCCGCCCCCAAGGGATCACGGTTGCTGTTGGCCGATCCTGTCTGTTGTGAGTTCGGCCGACCTTTTGTCTCAATCTGTAACATCTAACGGTGGAAATTGGGTCCACTTGTTACAGATTGAGACAAACGGAGCTGCCCCTCGGAATGATCTCGATCTGTAACATCTAGACATCAAAAGCGGGTCTTCCTGTTACAGATCGAGACGTTTGCCTGGGTAGGTGCCCCGTCCCATTACATCCCTGTCAACAACACGACATCGAGAATCGTCACGATGACGCCGATCCCTACGAGCAGCGCGTTGAGCGGGCGCGAGTTGGCGTATTTGCCCATAACGCGGGGCGAACTGGTGAGTCGTATGAGCACAAAGACCGTAATCGGCAACTGAAGCGACAGCAGCGCCTGACTCCAGATGAGACCCTCAAAAGGATTCGGGACGATCAGGCACGCCGCCACTGCGCCGACGAAACAGATTGCCACTCCAATCGATGAGTGCCGGTCGTGGATGTCGTATTCCTCGTCGAACATGCCCGCAGTGATGGTTCCCGCCGCCATGCCCGCTGTCACGCTGCTCGATAGTCCCGCGAACAGCAGCGCTACCGCAAAGATGGTCGAGCTCGCCGGGCCCAGAATGGGGGAGAGCGTGGCCGCTGCGACGGCGAGGTCGTCTACGACCATGCCGTGCGCAAAGAAGGTCGTTGCGGCCAGGATGACCATGGCCGAGTTGATTGCCCAGCCCACGCCCATCGAAAAGAGCGTGTCGAAGAGCTCGTAGCGCAGACGTTCTTCGATAACCTGCTCGCCTTGGCCTTCGAAGTGCATGGATTGGATGACCTCGGAGTGCAGAAAAAGGTTGTGTGGCATAACGACCGCACCCAGGACACTCACGATAATCGCGGCAGAGCCAGTGGGCATACTGGGCGTGATCCAGCTTGCGGCGGCTTGCGGCCAGTCGACCTTGACTAGTGCAAGCTCGGCCAAAAACGAGAGTCCTACCACGCCTACGAAGGCGATGATCCAGCGTTCGGCATGCTTGTAGGAGTTCGTCATGAGCATCGCCATCGATACTGCCGCCACGATGACGCAGCCCGCACGCACGGGCAGCCCAAAGAGCATTTGAAGGGCAATCGCGCCGCCCAGGACCTCGGCCATGGCGGTGGCGATGGTCGCGAGATAGGCACTGGCGAGCACCGTGCGCCCGACGAAGCGGGGGAGGTAACGTGTCGTGGCCTCGGCAAGGCAGGCGCCCGTGGCGATACCCAGGTGCGCCGCGTTGTGCTGCAACACGATGAGCATAATCGTGGACAGCGTGACGATCCACAGCAGCGCGTAGCCAAACTGCGAGCCCGCGGCCATATTGGAGGCCCAGTTGCCCGGGTCGATAAAGCCGACGGTCACGAGCAGCCCGGGGCCGATATGCCGCGCAATGTCTAGGCCTCCGTGACCACCGGTGCGCCGGGAGCCAAAGTGTTGTTTGAGATGGTTGAGCATGGTGCGCTCCTGCGTATGGGCGGCGTGACGTCGCATCTAGGTCGTGCGGCGCCACGCGTCGGATTTGAGTTGGGGCTACTTGTGCGCTTTGCCCTGATTGGCCACGGCGTCGATCTTGGCGGCGATGGTCGCCGGATCGCCGATGTAGCGCTTGTCGAGGACATTGAAATCGGTATCGAAGGTGTAGACGAGCGGCACGCCGGTGGGGATGTTGACCTTGAGGATCTCCTCGGGCGTGAGGTGCTCGAGCTTCATGACGAGTGAGCGCAGGGAGTTGCCGTGTGCGGCGATGAGTACGCGCTTGCCGGCGAGCATCTGGGGGCGAATCTCGTCTTCGAAATAAGGCCAGGCGCGGGCGATCGTGTCCTTGAGGCACTCGGTATAGGGCAGCTGATCGGGCGCGACATCACGGTATTGCTCCTGGGTGTGGGGATCGCGCGCGTCGTCCGGCTCGAGTGCCGGCGGGCAGACATCGAAGGAGCGACGCCAGATGAGCACCTGTTCGTCGCCGTGCTCCGCCGCGGCATCGGCCTTGTTGAGACCCTGCAACGCGCCGTAGTGGCGCTCGTTGAGCTTCCAGGATTTGATGACGGGCAGCCACTCGCGATCCATTTGGCCGAGTACGATGTTGAGGGTGTGGATCGCGCGCTTGAGTCGCGAAGTGTAGCAGACGTCAAAGTCGAAACCGGCTTCTTTGAGGGCGCGGCCGCCCGCAGCGGCTTCTTCGCGGCCCGTGTCGGTGAGTTCTACGTCGGTCCAGCCGGTGAACAGGTTGAGCTTGTTCCACTCGGACTCTCCGTGACGGATAAGGACGAGTTGCATCGTCTGCCGGTCTGCTTGGTGCGCCATAGGGGCCTCCTTGATCTGGCACGGTGTGCGTGCCGTTTGCTTGACGCCGCAAAGGATACCCGTTTTAGGCTTAAAAGTTAACCAAGACTAACAAAATTGTTGTATTGAATGGGATGTTGAAAGGGGGGCTGCTGAAATGTCTCGATCTGTAACAGTTTGCCGCCAAAACCGGCCCTTCGTGTTACAGATCGAGACAAACCAAAACCGTCCCGCAGAAAATCTCAATCTGTAACATCTAGGCGCCAAAATCGGTTCCTCCTGTTACAGATTGAGATGTTTGAAGCGGTGAGCTTACAAGCCGAACTTGGGCGCCTTGTTGCCGCCCTTGAGGTCTGCGGTGTCGAGTCGCATCATGCAAAAG
>CAKUGX010000032.1 GCA_934654765.1 uncultured Collinsella sp.
GCGTGCTGTAATGTCCTTCCAGACGACGTATGGCCCCGATGGACGCCTTCGCGTTGCCATCCTGGGTTGTACGGGCTCTATCGGCACCCAGGCGCTCGACGTGTGCCGTCAGCATGCCGATCGCCTGCAGGTGACGGCGCTGTCCGTCAACTCCAGCACTTCCGAGCTTGTTGCGGCTGCCCGTGAGTTCTCGGTTCCGGCGGTTGCCGTGGCCGATGCCGCTCATGGTGAAGACGCCGTGCTGCAGGAGTTGCCTGCGGGCACCGAGCTCGGCGTTGGTGCGCAGGCGGTCTGCGAGCTTGCATGTCGCGATGATGTCGACTGCGTGCTTGTTGCCATTGTGGGGGCGGCGGGTCTCGAGGCGAGCCATGCAGCCCTGACCTCGAACAAGCGCCTTGCTCTGGCCAACAAAGAGTCACTCGTCGTCGGCGGCGATCTGCTTATGCCTCTGGCAAAGCCGGGCCAGCTGATCCCGGTCGACTCCGAGCACTCCGCCATCTACCAGTGCTATCTGGGGGAGAACCCGCGCGAGGCCCACTGCATTTGGCTCACCTGTTCGGGTGGCCCGTTCTTTGGCCGCACGCGTGACGAGCTCGATCGCGTGACGCGTGCCGATGCCCTGGCGCATCCCACCTGGGCTATGGGTGCCAAGATCACCATCGACTCCGCCACCCTGATGAACAAGGGCCTGGAGCGCATTGAGGCCATGCATCTGTTTAACTGCGACCTCGATTTCATTAACGTGGTCGTGCAGCGTCAGTCCAAGATTCACTCCATGGTCGAGTTCGCCGATGGCTCCGTGATGGCGCATCTCGGTGCTTCCGACATGCGTATTCCCATCCAGTTTGCCTTCTCGTATCCCGAGCGCTGGGATACGCCGGCTCCGCGTATCGACTTCCGCGAGCTGGGCCAGCTCACCTTTGATGCTGCCGACATGGATACCTTCCGCTGTCTGGCACTGGCCGAGCGTGCCGGCAAGACGGGTGGCACCATGCCGTGCGTTCTTAATGCCGCCAACGAGGTCGCCGTCGATGCCTTCCTGCACGATGCCTGTAGCTTTACCGATATCGACCGCATTGTGGAGTCCTGCATGGATGCCCACGATACGCAGGCGGTCGCTTCGTTTGAGCAGCTCCGCGAAATCGATTCCTGGGCGCGCGCAAAGGCTGCGCAGGTTCTCGCTGCAACCCGTTCCTAACCCATAAGGATTGCTTTTTCGTTTTATGGATACCGTTTTGAGCTTTCTCTCATCGGTCTTTTGGGGCCTTCTGATGCTTTCCGTCCTCGTGTTTTTGCATGAGGGCGGCCACTTTTTGGCGGCGCGTGCCTGCGGCGTCCGCGTGACCGAGTTCTTTTTGGGCCTGCCGTGTCGCTTTGACATCCATTACACGTCGCGTCGCATTGGAACCAAGTTTGGCGTGACCCCGCTGCTGTTGGGTGGGTATGCCGCCATCTGCGGTATGGACCCGACCGATGTCTCGTGCGCCGATCGCGTGCTCGCGGCTATCTATCGTCATGGTCGCGTGACCGTGGTCGACCTTGCTGTCGAGCTCGAGCTTTCCGAGGGGGATGTGCTCGAGGCATGCGCCCTTTTGCTGGGCTGGGGCTCCATCGCACCCTGGTATGAGGAAGGGGAGAAGCCCTCGCCGAGCTACTATCCCACCAAATATCAGACGTTGCCGCGAGATACTGCAGGCTATACCACCTTTGATGGTCGCCGTTTCGATCGCGGAAATGCGACTGCCGAGGGCGATGTGTGGGAGCTGCCGTGCGGCGAGGCCGAGTTCCTTGCGCAAGAGCGCTCGCACACCTATCTTGGCCAAGGCTTTCTCAAGCGCGCCTTTATGCTGCTCGCGGGCATTATCGTCAATATCTTGACGGGTTTTTTGCTCCTTATGAGCATCTATTCCATTGCGGGTGTCACTGTGCCGATGGATACCAACGTGATCGGTCAGGTTGACGAGGGGTCTATTGCCGCCAAGGCGGGTATCGAGGCCGGTGATGCGATCCTTTCGGTTGACGGTGTCTCATGTTCCACTTGGATGGATGTCTACGATGCCATCGGCAAGGCCGCCGGTAAGGACGATATTGCTATTGAGTATGAGCGCGATGGCAAGCAGTGCTCGACCTCGGTCGCACTCAAAGAGAACGAACGCCTGGGCGTTTATGCCTCTACGCAGGTGGTTCGTTTGGACCCCATCACCTCGGCGCGCCTCTCCTTCTCCTATGTTGCGCAGACGGCGGAGGGCGTGATACGCCTGCTCCAGCCGCAGCATACGATGGAGATCCTCGATCAATCCTCCTCGATCGTGGGTATTAGCGTCATGTCTTCGCAGGCAGCTGCTGCCGGTCCCATCACGTTCTTGTCGTTTGCCGCGCTCATTTCGTTCTCTCTGGGCTTTATGAACCTGCTGCCCATCCCGCCGCTCGATGGCGGTAAGCTGGTCATCGAGATCATTCAAAAGATTGCGGGCCGCGAGCTTCCGCTCAAGGTCCAGACGATTGTGAGCTATGTGGGCATCGCGCTCTTCGCGCTGTTGTTTGTCTATATGCTTCGTTCCGACATCCTTCGATTTATTCTGTAGGGGAGTGTTTGGATTGTCTTTATCCCATTCTTTGCCTCGCGAGCTGACGCGCCCCGTGCATGTGGGCGGCGTGCAGATTGGTGGCGGCGCGCCGGTGGTGGTCCAATCCATGACCTGCACCGATACCGCTGATGCCCAGGCAACGCTTGCGCAAGTGTGCGCGTTGGCGCAGGCTGGCTGCGATATCGTGCGCGTGAGCGTGCCCACCGAGGCCGCGCTCGAGGGCTTCCGTACCATCTGTGCTGATTCCCCGGTGCCGATTGTCGCCGATATTCACTTTAACCATAAGCTCGCCATCGGCGCCGTCGAGGCTGGTGCCTCCAAACTGCGCATCAATCCCGGTAATATCGGCGATTGGGCTAAGGTCGATGCCGTCATCGACGCTGCCGGCGCTGCGGGCTGTGCGATTCGCATTGGCGTGAACGCCGGCTCGCTTGAGCAGGATATCGCCGAGCGCGACGACCTCACGCAACCCGAAAAGCTCGTGATGTCGAGCGAGCGCTTTGTACGGCACTTTGAGGACCGTGGGTTTACCAACATCGTGCTTTCTGCCAAGGCCCATAGCGTACAGACGACGCTTGATACCTATCGCGCCCTGTCGCGCGAGATACCGCATGTTCCGCTCCATCTGGGCGTGACGGAGGCGGGGACCAAGCTTCAGGGCACCATCAAGAGCTCTGTAGGCTTGGGTATCTTGCTTTCCGAAGGCATCGGCGACACCATGCGTGTGTCGCTCACGGCCGATCCGGTCGAGGAGCTGCCGGTCGCCTGGGGAATTCTACAGTCGCTGGGCCTGCGTCGCCGTGGTCCCGAGATTGTCTCGTGCCCCACGTGCGCCCGCTGCCAGGTTAACCTCATTCCCATCGCCGAGGAGGTCACCGAGCGGCTTAAGAATTATTCCGCGCCGCTTTCGATCGCCGTGATGGGATGTGCGGTCAACGGCCCCGGAGAGGCATCTGACGCCGACCTGGGCGTTGCCTGCGGGCGTGGTCAGGGCCTGCTCTTTTCGCATGGCCAGATCATTGGTAAAGTAGCTGAGGATCAAATTGTCGACGCGCTGATGGCCGAGGTCGACAAACTTATTGAGGAGAAGTAAATGACTCGAGCAATGTTTATGTCTAAGCTCTATGCGCCGACGCTTAAAGAGGATCCGGCGGACGCTGAGCTCGCCAGCCACCGCCTGCTGCTCCGTGCCGGCATGATCCGCAAGGAGGCCGCCGGTCTGTATTCCTACCTGCCGCTCGCCTGGCGCTCGATCCGCAAGATTGAGAACATCGTCCGCGACGAGATGGACGCTGCGGGCGCCCAGGAGCTCATGATGCCCATTATGGTCGACGCCGAGCTGTGGCGTGAATCCGGCCGTATCGATGCCTATGGCAAGGAGCTCGTGCGCTTTGATGACCGTCATGGTCGCGAGTTTGTGTTGGGCCCCACGCACGAGGAGACCGTCACGGCCCTGGTGCGCAACGAGCTGCGCTCCTATAAGCAACTGCCCGTCAACCTGTACCACATTCAGGATAAGTTCCGCGACGAGTTCCGTCCCCGCTTTGGCCTGATGCGCGGTCGCGAGTTCATCATGAAGGATGCCTACAGCTTCTCTGCCACGCAGGAGAGCCTGCAGGAGGAGTACGACAAGATGAAGCAGGCCTACGCTAACATCTGCGAGCGCTGCTACATCAAGGCTCTGCCCGTTGTCGCCGATTCCGGCGAGATCGGCGGCGACACCTCCGTCGAGTACATGGCTCTGGCTGACGCCGGCGAGGCTTCGCTGGTCTACTGCGACGATTGTGGCTTTGCCGCCGACGATGAGGCCGCAAGCACCAAGGTCGTCGTGACCGAGGGCCCCGGCGACGGCACGCTTACCAAGGTCGAGACTCCGGGTATGGGCACCATCGAGGCCGTTGCCAAGTTCTTTGGGTTCCCCGAGAACGGCACGCGCAAGTCCCTGGCTCTAATCGACGCCGAGGGCAAGCCGGTTGTTGCCATGGTTCCGGGCGACCACGAGCTCAATGACTGCAAGGCCGAGCATGTCTTTGGCAAGGGCTATCGCATGATGACCGACGAGGAGCTTCAGGCGAACGGTCTGCACAAGGGCTTTATCGGACCGGTAAACCTGCCCGAGGGTATCCGTCTGGTGTGTGACGAGAGTCTGCGCGAGTCCAAGCAGTGGGCCTGTGGCGCCAACGAGGTCGACTATCACTTTACCGGTGCCTGCCCCGAGCGGGACTTTACCGTCGACGAGTGGGCCGACCTGGTTACCGTCGTTGCCGGTGATCCCTGCCCGCATTGCGGCAAGCCGCTTTCTGCTGCCCGCGGTATCGAGGTTTCCCAGGTCTTCCAGCTGGGCACCAAGTATTCCGAGGCCATGGGTGCCACCTTTATGGACGAGGACGGCAAGGAGAAGCCGCTTATCATGGGTTGCTACGGCGTTGGCGTGTCGCGCTCGCTTGCTGCCGTCGTGGAGCAGCACAACGACGAGCACGGTATCGTCTGGCCGGTCTCCGTTGCCCCGTACGAGGTCGCGGTGATTCCGCTTGACCCCAAAAAGGAAGAGTGCGCTACCGTCTGCGAGCAGATTGTTGATGGTCTGTGCGCCGAGGGTATCGAGGTCGTCGTCGACGACCGCGATGAGCGTCCCGGCTTTAAGTTTGCCGATAACGACCTCATGGGCTTCCCGTATCAGGTCGTTCTGGGTAAGCGTGGCCTCAAGAATGGTACCGTCGAGCTCAAGGACCGTGCCACGGGCGAGCGCGAGGATGTGGCGATCGATGAGGTCGTCGCCAAGGTCGCCGAGCTCGTAAAGGCGGCCCGTCGTTAATCGACGGCATCGCCGATAGCTGTATTTCGGGGCGGTCCCGCATTTCTCCAAACAGGGGAGATACGGGACCGTTCTTTTGCTCATCAATATATTCGAATCCTAAAAGGAAAACCCCACAGCCCATGCGAGCTGCGGGGTTTTCCTTTGTGCCTCCGATGCGAAATGAATCGCTCAGATATTACTGATAATCGACGACGTCGATCCAGTTCTTCAGGAACTCATCGTTCACGTTGCGCTTACGAGCGAGCTCGGAAGCGGCGACGATGCTCGTCCACTGACGCACGACCTGCATAGGCATGTCGGCGCGGTCGCAGTAGAGCTCCAGGTAGGCCTCGGCCTGGT
The DNA here is from genome assembly GCA_934654765.1 of uncultured Collinsella sp. Lineage (GTDB taxonomy): Bacteria > Actinomycetota > Coriobacteriia > Coriobacteriales > Coriobacteriaceae > Collinsella. Next base: position 5,746 of record CAKUGX010000032.1, read on the forward strand.
CCTTGCTGTTGAGGGCAAAGAGCAGGTAGGTGGTTGCAACGTCGGCGGCAGGGGAGCCCTGGGTGGCGTGTGCCCAGTCGCACACGTAGAGCTGGCCGTCGTCGCCAACGATGACGTTGGAGGGGTTGAAGTCGCCGTGGCAGACCTTGAACTCCTTGGTCATGCCGTCCAGGCGCTCCTGAAGGTTGTAGCGCGTGGTGGCATTGAGCTGATCCAGGCTGTCGATCATGCGGGCGAACTTGTCGCGCTGACGGTTGAGCAGCGGGGAGGTGTAGCCGTGGATCTCGATCTGGAGGTCGACGAACATCTCGAGGTACTCACCGAAGCGCTGGGGCTCGGCAGTCATCTTCTCGGCAAGGGTGGTGCCCGGGACCTTCTCGGTCACAAGCGCCCAGCCGTTGGCGTTCTCGAGCTGGGAAACCTCGAGAGCCTTGGGGCTGCGGATGCCGCACTCATTGATGCGGGCAAGATTCAAAGCCTCGTTGAACACGTCGGAGACAGGCTTGGTCTCGTTGAAGACCTTGACGATCTTGTCGCCCAGGTCGTAAACGACCTTGTTGCCACGGCGGACGAGCTCGGTCTTGGAATCGGGTAGCAGCATGGTTGCATCCTTTCAACGATGCGATAGAAGCGACGGCGGGGGTGTGTGAAACACCCGTGCACCCCCGCCGTTAAAAACCGTGCTAGAACTAGCAGACGGCGTAGTCCTGGGGCTCGCGGCCGTAGTAGGCGTCCAGGTAGAGCTCCTTGATCTCGCTCATGAGCGGGTAGCGCGGGTTAGCGCCGGTGCACTGGTCGTTGAATGCCTGCTCGGTCATCTCGTCGAGCGTGTCGAGGAAGTACTGCTCGTCGACACCGTAGTCGGCGATGGTCTTCTTGACGCCGATGAAGTCCTTGAGCTCCTCGAGCTTCGTGATGAAGTTCTCGAAGGTCTCCTTGTCGTCCTTGCCCTCGATGCCGCAGTACTTGGCCATCTCGGCGTAGTTGTGCAGCGCGTTGGGGTAAGGATACTGGGAGAAGGTGCCCATCTTAACGGGGGCCTCGGCGGCGTTGTAGCGCATGACGCGGGTCAGGATGACGGCGTTGGCGATGCCGTGGGGCAGGTGATGGAAAGCGCCGAGCTTGTGGGCCATGGAGTGGTTGAGGCCCAGGAAGGCGTTGGCGAAGGCCATACCGGCCATGCAGGAGGCGTTGTGCATCTCCTCGCGGGCGTGCGGGTCCTTGGCGCCGTTCTCGAAGCTGGAGGGCAGGTTCTCAAAGACGAGCTTGGCAGCGCGCTCGGAGAGGCCCTTGGTGTAGTCGGAAGCCATGATGGAGACGTAGGACTCGATGGCGTGGGTCATGACGTCGATGCCGGAGGCAGCGGTCAGGCCGCGCGGGGCGGTCATGCAGTTGTCGGCGTCGACGATAGCCATGTTGGGGAGCAGCGCGTAGTCGGCGAGCGGCCACTTGATGCCGGTCTCCTTGTCGGTGATGATGGCGAACGGCGTGCACTCGGAGCCGGTACCCGAGGAGGTCGGGACGGCGACGAAGTAGGCCTTCTTGCCCATCTCGGGGAAGGTGAAGATGCGCTTGCGGATGTCCATGAAGTCCATGGCCATGTCCTCAAACTTGCACTCGGGGTGCTCGTACATCATCCACATGATCTTGCCGGCGTCCATAGCGGAGCCACCGCCGACGGCGATGATGACGTCCGGCTCAAAGAGAGCCATCTGCTTGGCGCCGCGACGTGCGCACTGCAGCGACGGATCGGGCTCAACGTCGTAGAAGCAGTCGTGGGCGATGCCCATCTCGTCGAGCTTGGCCTCGATGGCGCGGGTGTTGCCATTCTTGAAGAGGAACTGGTCGGTGACGATGAAGGCGCGCTTCTTGCCCATGACGGTGCCGAGCTCGTCGAGAGCGACGGGCGTGGAACCCTTCTTGAAGTAGACCTTCTCGGGAGCGCGGAACCACAGCATGTTCTCACGGCGCTCGGCCACAGTCTTAACGTTGATCAAGTGCTTCACCCCAACGTTCTCGGAGACGGAGTTGCCGCCCCAGGAGCCGCAGCCCAGGGTCAGAGACGGCTTCATGCCAAAGTTGTACAGGTCACCGATGCCGCCGTGCGAGGACGGGGTGTTGATGACGATACGGCAGGCCTTCATGACGTGCTCGAACAGGCTGATCTTTTCGGCCTGGGCGGGGTGCACGTACAGAGAGGCGGTGTGGCCCGGGCCACCGGCGAGCACCAGGTGCTCGGCCTTGTCGACGGCCTCCTGGAAGTCCTTGGCGTGGTACATGGCCAGGACCGGGGAGAGCTTCTCGTGGGAGAACTCCTCCTTGGCGGGGTCGGTGGAGGTGACCTCGGCGATCAGGATCTTGGTCTTGGCGGGAACCTCGATGCCGGCGAGCTCGGCGATCTTGGCGGCAGCCATGCCGGGGATGCGGTGGTCGAGAGCGCCGTTCTTGAACATGGCGGCACGCAGGGCCTCCATCTCGGCACCCTGCTTGACGAAGTAGCAGCCGCGCTTCTGGAACTCGGCCTTAACCTGGTCGTAGATGGTGTCGATGACGGTCACGGACTGCTCGGAAGCGCAGATCATGCCGTTGTCGAAGGTCTTGGAGTGGATGATGGAGTTGACGGCGAGCAGCACGTCGGCGGTGTCGTCGATGATGACCGGGGTGTTGCCGGCGCCGACGCCCAGGGCAGGCTTGCCCGAGGAGTAAGCGGCCTTGACCATGCCCGGGCCACCGGTGGCGAGGATGATGTCGACGTCGCGCATGACCATGTTGGTCAGCTCGATGGAGGGGACATCGACCCAGCCGATGATGCCCTCGGGGGCGCCAGCCTTGACGGCGGCGTCAAGCACGAGCTTGGCGGCGGCGATAGTGCACTTGGCGGCTGCCGGATGCGGGGAGATGATGATGCCGTTGCGGGTCTTCAGGCTGATCAGCGTCTTGAAGATCGCGGTGGAGGTGGGGTTGGTCGTCGGGATGACGGCGCCCACGATACCGATGGGCTCGGCGATCTTGGTGATGCCGTAGGCCTCGTCGCGCTCCAGGACACCACAGGTCTTGGTGTTCTTGTAAGCGTTGTAGATGTACTCTGCGGCGTAGTGGTTCTTGATGACCTTGTCCTCAAGAACGCCGCGGCCGGTCTCCTCGATGGCCATCTTCGCCAACGGGATACGAGCCTTGTTGGCGGCCATGGCGGCCTCGTAGAAGATCTTGTCGACCTGCTCCTGCGTGTACGTAGCAAAAAGCGCCTGGGCCTCTCGCATCTGAGCGAGCTTAGCCTCAAGCGCCTCTACGTTGTCCACAATTGCGGGAGTAGTGTTTTCCGGTGACTTTTTCACCATTTGTGTCTCCTTGCGATCGGAGATTTACCCTACGCCTTGCATAATAGCAATAAATATTTCGGTGAGTGGTAAGATTCCCGTAAAAGGCACACTAAAACGCTTCAATTAACTGAAACGTTTCAACTAAAACTATCTGCCTATTGCATTGCCCCGCTCATTGGGGACAGACTTACACGAGTATTTCAATGGGAAAACGGGGAGAACGGGCCACCTGTTTGATAATCGCTATTCGCGGGTCGCGGTTGAGTCGGACACGCAGGCGGTGCAGCTGCTCGACTATATTCATCTCAATCCCGTGAAAGGTGTGCTCGACTCCCTTGAGGCGTACCGCTGGTCAAGCTTCAAGGCATATCAGCTGGGCTATGATTCCTTTGACATCTGCAAATACTCATGTAAGTCTGTCCCCAATGAGTGCAAAAAGGCGCCCTCCGTGGGGGAGGACGCCTTTGGTAAGTTCTATGTGAACGCGAGGTCTTTGACCCGGAGAGTCCGAGGTACTTGTTGGTAAGACCTTATTTAGGAGCGCGCAACCTTGCCGGACTTGAGGCAGGTGGAGCAAACGTTCATCTTGCGACGGTGACCATCGACGACGACGTAGACGCGCTGGATGTTGGGGCGGAACTTACGGTTGGTGACGCGGTGAGAGTGGCTGATGGAGCGACCGGCAACGGGGTGCTTACCGCAAACTTCGCAAACTTTGGACATAACTGACCCTCCTTGGGCGACAAACGAACATGTCGCGTTAACAAACAAGCCTGAACTATAGCACAGAAGTCGCTCCCTGTGCGTAATCTACACAGAGATATTCCTCTTTTGGCGATAGTGCCCACGCTACGGCCCTGGACGTAGATCCGATTTGCGTGCAGCAGAGGGGATTATGCCAGCTCGTGCGCGCGTTTTCAAGCTCGTCCCACAAATATATATAGGTTTATGGAACGATTGCCCCGTTTACGGATTGCCCAGTATTTATGCTCGCAATTGAGCCCGAGGTTGGCTACACTATCTCTTGACCATTAAAGGGGTACGAGATACCCACATGGAATTACATAGCTGCCAATCGAGCAGCCCTTCCTGTGGGTGTCTGGTCCGCTTTGAGCGGTCGGGCATCTATTTTTTTGACTGTGTCAGCAGTCAAGACATGTGAGGAAGGAGATCGATGGGCACGACTTCCCCCAAGGCGGTCATCATGGACGAGACCGCCGTCAACCGAGCGATGACCCGCATCGCGCACGAGATCCTCGAGCGCAACGAGGGCTGTGAAGACCTCGCTCTGGTCGGCATTGTCACGCGCGGCGACCTTCTGGCAAAGAAGCTCGCCGAGGCGATCAAGGAGATCGAGGGTGTCGACGTTCCGCTCGGCAGCCTGGACATCAGCTTCTATCGCGATGACTATGCGACCAATTTCGCTCCCGCGATCCACGCTACCAACATTCCCTTCAGCGTCGACGGCAAGCGCGTCGTGCTGGTGGACGACATCCTGTACACGGGTCGTACCATCCGCGCCGCTCTCGATGCCGTCATGGACCTGGGCCGTCCGAGCCGCATCGAGCTGGCAGTTCTCGTTGACCGCGGTCACCGCGAGCTCCCCATCTCGCCGGACTTTGTTGGCAAGAACGTTCCCTCGTCTCACGAGGAGAACGTGCACCTATATATGAAGGAAGTCGACGGCCGCACCGCTGTCGAGATCAACGACGTCGCGCCGGGTTCCCACGTGGGCTCCGCGCCGCTGGGAGGTGAGTAGTACCGTGGCGTTCAACCATAAGCACCTGATCGACATTACCGAGTACTCCGAAGAGGAAATCAAGCTCATCCTCGAGACCGCCAAGGCGTTCTCCGAGGTCAACGAGCGTGCCATCAAGAAGGTTCCCACGCTCAAGGGTAAGACCATCGTCAACATGTTCAACGAGCCCTCGACGCGTACCCGCAGCTCCTTCGAGCTTGCCGAGAAGCGCCTTTCGGCCGACAGCCTTAACTTCGGCGGCTCCTCGACCTCCACGGTCAAGGGCGAGAGCCTCGTCGATACCGTCGAGACCCTCAACGCCTACAAGATCGACTGCATCGTCGTGCGCGACAAGCACGCCGGCGCCCCCTATATCGTCACGCAGAACTCGCCCGCGAGCGTCATCTGCGCCGGCGACGGTAAGCACAATCATCCCACGCAGGCCCTGCTGGACCTGTACACCATCTGGGAGCACAAGGGTGACTTCCACGGTCTGAAGGTCGCCGTCGTCGGCGACATCGCCCACTCCCGCGTCTGCGGCTCGCTGATCCCCGCCCTTAAGATCATGGGCTGCGAGACCTACGCCGTCGCTCCCGGCACGCTGCTTCCGCCGGCGCCCGAGGTCCTGGGCTGCGACCACGTGACGAGCGACCTCGATTCCGTCCTGCCCGAGCTGGACGTCGTCTACATGCTGCGCGTGCAGCAGGAACGTCTCGAGGGTGCTCCGTTCCCGACCATTCGCGAGTACCACAAGCTCTTCGGCCTGACCAAGGACCGCGAGAAGCTCATGAAGCCCGACGCGATCATCTGCCACCCGGGCCCCATCAACCGCGGCGTCGAGTTCGACTCCTATATGGCCGACCACCCGCAACGCTCCGTCATCCTGGAGCAGGTCTACGCCGGTATCTGCGTGCGTATGGCTATCCTGTATCTGCTGCTTGGAGGTGCCGATAATGGCCTTGCTTCTTAAGAATGCCCACGTCGTCGACCCGTCCGTCGAGCTTGACGGTGTCTTTGACGTCCTGATTGACGGTGACAAGATCGCCGAGGTCGGCGAGAACCTCGCCGCCGAGGGAGCGGAGGTCCGCGACCTTTCCGGCAAGTACCTCGTCCCTGGCCTGGTGGACATGCACGTCCACCTGCGTGAGCCCGGCTATGAGGTCAAAGAGGACATCGAGAGCGGCACCCGCGCTGCTGCCAAGGGCGGCTTCACCGGCGTGTGCTCCATGCCCAACACCGACCCCGTCACCGATAACGGCACCGTCGTGGAGTTCGTCAAGTCCCGCGCTGCCGAGGTCGGTCACTGCCGCGTCTATCCGTCGGGCGCCATGACCCGCGGTCTTAAGGGCGAGGCTATGTCCGAGATGGGCGATATGGTCGCCCACGGCGCCGTCGCCTTCACCGACGACGGTCGCGGCGTGCAGGGTGCGGGTATGCTCCGCCGCTGCATGGACTACGGCAAGATGTTCGGCAAGGTCTTTATGAGCCATTGCCAGGACGAGGACCTGGTCGGTCACGGCCAGATTAACGAGGGCAAGGTCTCGACTCGTCTGGCCCTCGAGGGCTGGCCTGCCGCCGGCGAGGAGCTTCAGATCGCCCGCGACATCGAGATCGCCAAGCTGACCGGTGCCAAGCTGCACATCCAGCACATCTCCACCGCCCACGGTCTGGAGCTCGTGCGTGCCGGTAAGGCCGCTGGCGTGCAGGTCACCTGCGAGGCCACCCCGCACCACATGTTCCTGACCGAGAACGACCTGGACGAGACTTACAACACCTCGCTCAAGGTCAACCCGCCGCTGCGTACCGACGAGGACGCCGAGGCTATCCGCCAGGGCGTCATCGACGGCACCGTCGACGTCATCGTCACCGACCACGCTCCCCACACCCCGTGGGAGAAGGCCCGCGAGTTCGAGCTTGCGCCCTTCGGTATGATCGGCCTCGAGACCTCGCTGGCACTCGTGCTCACCGAGCTGGTCAACACGGGCAAGATGAGCATGGGCCGCATGGTCGAGCTCATGGCCATCAAGCCGCGTGAGATCTTGGGTCTGGACCAGGTCCAGGTCAAGGCGGGTTCTGTTGCCGACCTGACCGTCTTCGACGCATCCGCCACCTGGACGGTCGGCGAGGACGGCTACGAGTCGCGTGCCGAGAACTCCGGTTTTGCCGGTCGCACGCTCACCGGTCGTGCCACCGATGTATTTGTCGGCGGTAAACAGACGCTTGCCGACGGCTGCATCTGCTAGCATAGCCTTATCGCTTTTGTGCGCGGCGCCCTTGCGGTGCCGCGCTTTCTGTTCGTTTGGTCCATGCAACCGCATGGGGGATTGGAGCGTCTATGCCCACACCTTCCACTGCACGCATGCACGACTTCGAGGTCGTCTCGAACCAGGAGATTGCCGACGGCATCTTCTCGATCGTTATCTCGGCCCCCAAGCTTGCAAGTGCGCTCAAGCCCGGTCAGTTTGTGAACATCGCCGTGCCCGGCGATGCGTCCTCGCTGCTTCGCGTGCCCCTGAGCTTCTATCGCGCCGACGCCCAGGCCGGCACCGTTGAGCTGTGGTACGCCGTCGTGGGCGACGACACCCGTCGTCTGTCGCAGATGGCCCCTGGCTCCACCTCCAACCTGCTGGGCCCTGGCGGTCGCGGCTGGCTCGTTCCCGAGGGCACCAGGAAAGCGCTGCTCGTCGCCGGCGGCATCGGCGTTCCGCCCGTGCTGTGCCTGGCTGGCATGCTTGCCGAGCAGGGCGTGGACGTCGACGTGTGCCTGGGCTTTGGTACCGCGTCCAAGGCCGTGGGCGTCGATGAGTTCCGCGCGCTGGGCGCCACGGTCAACGTGTGCACCGACGACGGCACGCTGGGCACGCACGGTTTCTGCACCGATCCTGCCGCCGAGCTGCTTGGCGAGGGCGGTTACGACTACGTCGCCAGCTGCGGCCCCGCCGTCATGATGAAGAAGGTCGCCGCCGCTGCCGCCGAGGCCGGCGCGTATTGCGAGGTGTCGCTCGAGCGCATGATGAGCTGCGGCTTTGGCGCCTGCAACACCTGTAATGTTGAGACCGTCGACGGTATGAAGGGCGCCTGCATGTGCGGCCCCGTGTTTGATGCTTCCAAGGTGGTGGTCTTCTAGTGGGTACCGTGAACATGGCCGTCGATTTCGGCGGCGTCAAGATGCAGAACCCCATCAATACCGCAGCCGGTACCTTTGGCTACGGTTGGCAGTTCCAGAATTTCTTCGATGTGTCCCAGCTGGGTGCCATCACCACCAAGGGTTGCGCTGCCGAGCCCTGGCCCGGCAACCCTGCGCCCCGCATGGCCGAGATCCCCGGCGGCATGATCAACTCCGTGGGTCTGCAGAACCCCGGCGTTGCCGCCTTCGCTCGTGAGTCCGGTCCGTGGCTCGAGCAGCTGTCCAAGGACGGCTGCCAGGTCATCTGTCAGGTTGCCGGCCACTCCGTTGACGAGTTTGTTCGCGCGCTCGAGATGTATGTCGAGCTGTGCCCCTGGGCTGCCGGCTACGAGATCAACGTGAGCTGCCCCAACATCGCCGCCGGCGGTGCCGCCATGGGCTCCACGCCCGAGGGCGCCTCTGCCGTCATGGCCGCCTGCCGCAAGGTGACCGACAAGCCGCTGTTCGTGAAGATGGCTCCGGTCAACGTCGCCGAGATCGCCAAGGCCCTCGAGGCCGAGGGCGCCGACGGCCTTTCGGTCATCAACTCCATCCAGGGTATGGCTATTGATGTCCACACCCGCAAGTCGCGCGTCGCCAAGCCCAAGGGCGGCCTTTCGGGCCCGCTGTGCCACCACATCGCCGTGCGTATGGTCTGGGAGGTTGCCCAGGCCGTCGATATCCCCATCAACGGCGTCGGCGGCGTCATGACCGGTGAGGACGCGGCCGAGTTTATCCTGGCTGGCGCTACTTGCGTGTCGGTCGGTATGGCCAACTTCGTCGACCCGTGCGCTTCGCTCAAGATCGCGCATGAGCTCGAGGTCTGGGCCGAGTCCCAGGGCGTGAAGGACATCAACGAGCTGGTAGGTGCGTTCGAATGCTAGAGACCGATGCCCGCGACCGCGTTATCGTCGCCCTCGACTGCGACCGTGAGCGTGCGCTCGAGCTCGCCCGCGCGCTTTCGGGCCATGCCGCCTGGCTCAAGGTCGGCATGACGCTCTATTACGCCGAAGGCCCCGAGATCGTCAAGACGTTCAAGGACCTGGGCTTCAAGGTCTTCCTCGACCTTAAGTTCCACGATATTCCGCATCAGGTGCGCGGTGCCGCCCGTTCGGCCTCGCTTGCCGGTGCCGACCTGCTTTCGGTTCACGGCCTGGGCTCGGGTGCCATGCTCGCTGCCTGCCGCGAGGGCGCCGAGGAGGCGCGCGAGGACCGTGCCAAGCTCGTCGCCATCACCGTGCTCACGAGCATGAACCAGGATTCGCTCAGCGAGATCGGCGTCGAGTCGCCGGTGGCCGAGGAGGCAGCGCGTCTGGCGAAGCTCGCCCAGGCCAACGGCATCGACGGTATCGTGTGCTCGCCGATGGAGGCCCACGATATGCGTGAGCTGCTGGGCCCCGATGCGCTCATCGTGACCCCGGGTGTTCGTCCGGTTGGTGCGGCGCTGGGAGATCAGTCCCGCGTGGCCACGCCTTCCCAGGCTATCGAGCGTGGCGCGAGCCACATCGTGGTGGGCCGTCCCATCACCGGTGCCGATGACCCGGTTGCCGCTTTCGATGCCATCGTCGCCGAGCTGGTCGAAAACGTCGCGTAAAAGATTCCCCTAAGTCACCACTTTTGGGTCTCATTAGCACAATTTAGCCCCTGTGCCTGCGGAAACTTTCCCATCCTTTGTGTGGAATCGCAGGTCAGGGGCTCAACTTTTAGCGCAATATATTGCACTTTTTGCGGGTATCGTCTAACCTATGGAGCCGCGATTGGGCATTTTGTACGTTTTACGTGCTAAAATGCCAAATATTGAATCAGATATAACCCAACTATTTGGAGGTACGAATGGCACTCCCTCAGCTTACCGACGAGCAGCGCAAGCAGGCTCTTGAGAAGGCTGCCGCCGCACGTCACGCCCGCGCTGAGCTTCGCGAGCAGATCAAGAAGGGTGAGAAGTCCCTCGAGTCCGTGCTCAACTCCGATGACCCCATCGCTTCCCGCATGAAGGTTTCCACCCTCATCGAGTCCCTCCCCGGCTATGGCAAGGCCAAGGCCGCCAAGATCATGGAGGAGCTCGGCATCTCCGCTACCCGTCGCGTCCAGGGCCTCGGCGTCCGCCAGCGCGAGCAGCTCCTCGAGCAGCTGACCAAATAAGTGAGCGCTCAGGATTCAAAGCTCTTTGTGATTTCTGGACCGTCAGGCGCAGGCAAGGGCACGCTCGTCACTCGTGTGCGCGAGCGTCGCTCCAACCTGGGCCTGACGGTTTCGGCTACCACGCGAGCACCACGCAAAGGTGAGGTCGACGGCGTCAACTACTTTTTCCTGACGCGCGAGGAGTTCGACCGCCGCGTGGCAAACGGTGAGTTCGTTGAGTGGGCCGAGGTCCACGGTAACTGCTACGGCACGCTGGTGAGCGAGGTCCAGTCCAAGCTCGCCTCGGGCGCATCTCTTATTTTGGAGATCGATGTCCAGGGTGCCCTGCAGGTTAAGGAGCGTTTCCCCGAGGCCGTGTTGATCTTTATCAAGCCTCCCTCGCTCGAGGTGCTTCGCGAGCGTCTGGTCGGTCGTGGAACCGAGACGCCCGAGACGATCGAGCTGCGTATGGCAAACGCCGCCGATGAGCTTGCCCTTGCCGACCGCTACGACGACGTCGTGGTGAATGACGATCTCGACCGCGCGACCGACGAACTCGTTCGCGTTCTCGATATGCATGAAAGGATCTGAGGTCCGTGTCCGTTGTAAAGCCTTGCATTGACGATCTTCTGGAGAAGACCGACCACAACCGCTTCCTGCTCGCTTCGCTTGCCTCCAAGCGCGCCTGCGACATCAATAGCATGCTGCGCGGCCAGCACAACCGCGTGCTTGCCGTTCAGGATGTCGATGACATCACCATCGGCCTTTCTGGTGCCGATACCATTTCGATGGCTATGGACGAGATCGTCGACGGCGATATCTCCTACGATGAGGCCCGTTACGAGAAGGCGCTCGGCCACAAGGTTGCTGAAGCCTAAATGGCAGCTCGCGTCTGCCTGGTCCACTATCACGAGGTTGGACTGAAGGGCAAGAACCGCGCACATTTTGAGCATATCCTCATGGATAACATCAAGGCGGCCTTGGCCGCCTTTTCCGTGAATGCCGTGTCTCGAATTTCCGGTTATATCCTCGTGACCTTTAACGAGCATCAGGCCGACGAGGCGGCGCGTGTCATTCGCACTGTCCCCGGCGTTGCCCGCGTGTCCCTGGCATACCACACCAACCGCGACCCGCAGGAGTATTGCGCAGCCGCCGTCAAGGCGTTGCGCGAGTTCGGCCCCTTCGATTCGTTTAAGGTGCATGCCAAGCGCTCCAACACCGACTATGAGCTCACCTCCATCGATATCAACCGCCAGGTGGGCGAGGTGCTGTGCGAGGCGTTTCCCGATAAAAAGGTCCAGATGCACGATCCCGATGCGATGGTGCACGTGCTGGTGGTCCAGGGCAGCGTCTATGTGTATGCGCGCTCCGAGCGCGGCGTGGGCGGCCTGCCGGTGGGTTCTGCCGGCAAGGTTGTGACGCTGCTGTCGTCGGGTATCGATTCTCCGGTGGCGACCTGGATGCTCGCGCGTCGCGGCGCGGTGTGCGTGCCGGTGCATTTCTCCGGTCGTCCGCAGACGCCCGATACGAGCGAGTATTTGGTGCAGGACATCATCCGTGCGCTTGCGCCGGGTGTCCAGATCGGTCGTCTGTACGTGGTGCCGTTTGGCGACTGCCAGCGTGAGATTTCGGTCACCTGTCCCAGCAACCTGCGCGTGATCATGTATCGCCGCATCATGTATTCGGTTGCCGAGCGCATCGCGCATATCGAGGGCGCCAAGGCCATCGTGACCGGTGAATCGCTCGGCCAGGTTGCCTCCCAGACGCTCGAGAACATCATGGCCGTCAACGAGGCCGTGAAGATTCCCGTATTCCGCCCGCTGATCGGTTCGGACAAACAGGAGATCATTGCGCGTGCCGAGGAGATCGGTAC
>CAKUGX010000033.1 GCA_934654765.1 uncultured Collinsella sp.
TTCGGGCAAATTGGGTACCCGATCGCCTTCTTCCATGACGGCGCGCTTACCACCACGACCGCGGGAAACGTCTTCACTACCCTGCTTCTCGCGCTGCTCGCGGGTGGAACCTTGATATCCGTTTGTTCCGTCGTCCTATCGACCGCAACGAGGCGCGTCTTCGCGGGCCCCCTTGCCTCCGCGCTGCTTGTCGCGGCCCCGGCATTCCCGTTATTGTCCGATTCGGCACTGGGGCATAATGCCGTGCTCGGGCTCCTGCCGCTGGCCGTGTTCTCGCCTATCGAGGCAACGGGTTACGTAGGATGCTTCCCGACAGAATTCATTGGCTCCGGTTCGGGCGGCGCATCGATGCTTGCCGTGGCCCTGGTATACGTCGCGGTCCTTTTCGCGGTCGGCGCCGTCGTGACGCGTTCGCCCAAACAGGCTGGACCCGCGAAAAAGCACCATGGGCTTGAGCTCCTGGACGTGAGCGTGGGATACGGAAGCACGACGATACTTTCAATCGGGTCGCTTTTCCTGAGCCCGGGAACGGCGGCGGGCCTCGTTGCTCCCAACGGCTCGGGGAAAACCACCCTTCTTGAAGCGCTGTCGGGCCAATTTCCCACCCGCATCCGCTCGGGAAGCCTGGCGGCAGACGGAATCTGCCAACGTCGATCAGCCGAATTTGCAGAACTCGTCTACCTGAGCTCTTCGGGCAGCGCGGATCTCTATCCCACGCTATCGGCCATCGAGCACCTTGCTTTCGTTAGGGAGGCGTGGAAATCGGCCGCCGACATCGACTCGCTCTGCGACTCCCTCGGAATCTCCCCATATCTCGACAAGCCGACCCGTAAACTCTCGACAGGAATGAAGCAGCAGGTAAAGCTTGCCATGGCGATAGCGACCGATTGCCCGTACCTCATCCTCGATGAACCGCTGAACGGCCTCGATCCGGGAAAACGGAAAACCTCCTGCGACGCGATGCGCAGCGAAGTGGCGCGGGGACGCAGCGTGCTCATTTCAAGCCATCTACTCGACGACCTGGCAGACCTCACCAACTCGTTCTACTTCATCGAAGCCGGCACGCTCGTGGAAAAGATCAAGTCGTCCTCGCAGACGCTCAAGCAGGAATACCTCGATACATACGAGAGATGAATGTGGGGGAGTGTTCGGATGAAGTTGATATTTAAGGTCCAGCTCGTGTCGTTCCGAAAAGACCGTGAACCTTTTGTGGGACGCGCGGCGCCGTGGTACCATAGCTGAGTTTGTTGTCTTGGTCGGAAACCAAGACGCCTTATGCGCTGATCGGTAACCAGCGCCTGATTAATAAGGAGTCCTACCATGAAGCAGGGTATCCATCCCCAGTATGTCGAGTGCACGGTGACGTGCTCTTGCGGCAACACCTTCAAGACGCACGCTACCGTGTCCGAGATGAAGGTCGAGCTTTGCAACGAGTGCCACCCGTTCTACACCGGCCAGCAGAAGTTCGTCGACACCGGTGGACGCGTCCAGCGCTTCGCCGACAAGTTCGGTGGCGCCGCTGCCGCCCAGCTCAAGAAGGCTGAGGAGGCCAAGGCTGCCAAGGCCGCCAAGGCTGCTGAGGCCGAGGCCGCTCGCAAGGCCGCCGCTGAGGCTAAGGCTGCCGAGAAGGCCAAGCGTGCTGCTAAGTTTGCCGAGGAGGCTGCCAAGCAGGCCGCCGAGGCTCCCGCAGAGGCTCCCGTCGAGGAGGCCGCTGCCGAGGCCGAGACCACCGAGGCTGCTGAGTAAATAGCTCGCCGCGGAATCACTCGCATTCATGGCATGAGGGCCGTGCATCCATTTGGGTGCGCGGCCCTTTTCTTTTTATTGGTGCAAACCAACCTGTCCCCATTGCACCAGATTGGTGCGAAGGGGACAGGTTGGTTTGCACCAAATGACAGAGAGGCGGCGTTTGCCCAGATAAAACCTGCCAAAATAAACCTGTCCCTTTTTGGCAGGTTGGTCGTAGTTATTACGTGGCGGTCGAGGTCGACCGTATGGGGCGCGCCTTGTTTGGCTAAAGTACAATTATCTGTGTTTAACTCGCCCGCAGCTGCACGGCGTGGGCGATGGCCAAAAAGGAAAACCACATGGGATTCATGTCAAAGCTGCTGTCCTTTGGATCCGATAAGGACCTTAAGCGCTACTACAAGATCGTCGACCAGATCAACGGTCTTGAGCCCCAGTTTGAGAAGATGACCGAGGAGGAACTCCGCGGCCAGACCGATAAGTTCCGCGAGCGTTACGCCAACGGCGAGTCGCTCGACGACATGCTCCCCGAGGCCTTTGCCACCGTGCGTGAGGCTTCCAAGCGCACCATGGGTATGCGCCACTTTGACGTGCAGCTCATTGGCGCCATGGCGCTGCACGAGGGCCACATCGCCGAGATGAAGACCGGCGAAGGTAAGACCCTCGTCTCCACCCTGGCCGGCTACCTCAACGCTATCGCCGGCAAGGGCGTGCATGTCGTTACCGTCAATGACTACCTGGCCAAGCGCGACTCCGAGTGGATGGGCCGCATCTATAAGTACCTGGGCATGACCGTCGGTCTGCTCCAGAACAACATGCCGCTCGAGCTCAAGCGCCCGGCCTACCAGGCCGACGTCACCTACGGCACCAACTCCGAGTTCGGCTTCGACTACCTGCGCGACAACATGGTCACCCGCCCCGAGCAGCGTGTGCAGCGCGGCCACAACTACGCCATCGTCGACGAGGTCGACTCCATCCTGATCGACGAGGCCCGCACCCCGCTGATCATCTCGGGCGCTGGCACCAAGTCCGCCAGTACCTACAAGGACTTCGCGCGTGCCGTGCGTGGCCTTGAGCGCGGCGAGGACGTGTCGCACGACATGCTCACCGCCACCGAGGACGTCGAGCCCACGGGCGACTATGTCATGGACGAGGCCAAGCACACCATTGCCGCCACCGAGCGCGGCCTTAAGAAGATCGAGCGCCGCCTGGGTATCGATGACATCTATGCCGATCTCTCCGGCCAGCTTGTCAACCACCTGCAGCAGGCGCTGAAGGCCCAGTACATGTTCCACCGCGACAAGCAGTACGTGGTCACCAACGGCGAGGTCAAGATCGTCGACGAGTTCACCGGCCGCATTATGGAAGGCCGCCGTTACTCCGAGGGCCTGCACCAGGCCATCGAGGCCAAAGAGGGCGTGCTCGTGCGCGAGGAGAATCAGACGCTGGCCACCATCACCCTGCAGAACTACTTCCGTCTGTATGACAAGCTCTCCGGCATGACCGGTACGGCACTTACCGAGGATGCCGAGTTCCGCGAGATCTACAAGCTGCCCGTCGAGGTCATCCCCTCCAACAAGCCCGTTCAGCGTGTCGACCACGAGGACCTGGTGTATCGCACCATCCAGGCCAAGTACAACGCCGTTGCCGACGACGTCGAGCGACGTCACGCCAAGGGCCAGCCGGTCCTGGTGGGCACCGTCTCCATCGAAAGCTCCGAGAAGCTGTCGGCCGCCCTTACCAAGCGTGGCATCGCGCACGAGGTCCTCAACGCCAAGCATCACGAGCGCGAGGCTCATATCGTTGCCCAGGCCGGACGCTACGGCGCCGTGACCATCGCTACTAACATGGCCGGTCGTGGTACCGACATCCTGCTGGGCGGCAACCCCGACGAGCTGGTGCGCGAACGCCTTGAGTACGAGGGCCTGACCATGGAGGACGTGACGCCCGAGCAGCTCGAGCAGTTTAACGCCGAGGCCAAGGAGACCTGCAAGGCCGAGCGCGAGCGCGTGCTTGCCGCCGGCGGCCTGACCGTCATCGGCACCGAGCGCCATGAGTCCCGTCGTATCGACAACCAGCTGCGCGGCCGCTCCGGTCGTCAGGGCGATCCGGGCGAGACTCAGTTCTACCTGTCGCTCGAGGACGACCTCATGCGCCTGTTCGGCGGCGACAAGATGGACCGCGTCTCCAAGATGATGGTCACCGCCGACATGGGCGACGACATGCCCATCCAGCACAAGATCATCTCCAAGGCCGTCGAGAGCGCCCAGCACAAGGTCGAGAGCATCAACTTCTCCATGCGCAAGAGCGTCCTTGAGTACGACGACGTCATGAACAAGCAGCGCCAGGTCATCTACGCCGAGCGCAACAAGATTCTGGACGGCAAGGACCTGACCGACCACATCACCGAGGTCATGCACGACACCGTGTACCGCTGCGTGCAGGAGTTTTGCACCAAGGACAGTCACGAGGGCGAGCGCGACCTGGAGGGCCTGCGCAAGTGGGTCGTGGAGCTCACCGGGCATATCGATACGCCCAAGTTCCCCGACGAGGACTTCGAGGCCCTGGCTGCCGATGTCCTGGCCTACGTCGAGAAGTGCTACAACATGAAGGCCGAGCGCCTGGGTGAGGACCTCATGCGTGAGCTCAACACCCAGGTCATGCTGCGCGTCATCGATACCCGTTGGATGAACTACCTGCAGGAGATGGATTACCTCAAGACCGGTATCGGACTGCGCGGTTTTGGTCAGCGCGACCCGCTGGTCGAGTACAAGACCGAGGCTTATGGTGCCTTCCAGATGCTCGTCGACACTATGTACGAGGATTACCTGCGCACCGTCCTGCGCATCGAGATCAAGGCCGCCCCGCAGGCCGTGGAGCACAAGGAGGACCCCGCGCTCGAGGGGGCGCGCTTCTCCGGCCCCGCCGATGTCGATGGCGACAACGGCAACTCGGTGCTGCGCAAGCAGGCACAGGTGCAGGCTCGTACGGCCGTCCAGGGAGGCCCGGCTGCTGTCAACAACGGCGGCAAGGTGACTACCTACCGCAAGGACGAGAGCGACGATCCGTACGTCAACGTTGGCCGCAACGATCTTTGCCCCTGCGGTAGCGGCAAGAAGTTCAAGTACTGCCACGGCAGGAATCGTTAATGGCCGAGGCTCTAGAGGTAACGCCCGCCGAGCTGGACGCGTTTGCGGACCGGCTCGGCGAGGTCGAGTCGTATCTTCATTTGGACGAGAAGCGCACGCGCGTGACCGAGCTCGAGGCCAAAAGCGTGGCCCCCGGCTTTTGGGATGACGCCGACGCCGCTCGCGCCACCATGGAGGAGATCGCTCGCGCCAAGGAAGATATCGCTGCCGTGGATACCGCGCGCGGCGAGCTATCTGACGCCCGCGCGGCGCTGGAGCTTGCCGAGGAGATGGGCGACGACCCCGATGCCGCCGCATTGCGCGAGGAGGCTGCCGCTACGGCAGAACGCCTGGCCCGCGCTATCGACGAGCTCGAGCTTTCGAGCTGGTTTACCGGTGAGTTCGATCACGGCGACGCGATTGTGACCATCAAGCCCGGACAGGGTGGCCTGGAGGCGCAGGACTGGACCTTCATGCTCTTTAAGATGTACATGAAGTACTGCCAGCATCGCGGCTGGAAGGTCACCATTAACGACTGCCCCGCGGCTGAGGTCATCGGCATCGATCGCGCGACCTTTACCGTCGAAGGCAAGGACGCGTTTGGCATGCTGCGCGCCGAGGCGGGCGTCCACCGCCTGGTACGCATTAGCCCCACCGATGACAAGAAGCGCCGCCAGACCACGTTTGCCGGCGTCGAGGTCATTCCCGTGTTGCCTGACGATATCGACATCGAGATCAGTCCCGACGATATCCGCGTGGACATGTATCACGCGAGCGGCCCGGGCGGCCAGGGCGTCAACACCACCGACTCCGCCGTACGCGTGACGCATTTTCCCAGCGGCATCGTTGTCACTTGCCAAAACGAGCGCAGCCAGATTCAAAACAAGGCCGCGTGCATGCAGATTCTCAAGGCCCGTCTGTACGAGATTGAGCTCGAGAAGCGTGCCGAGGCCCTGGATGAGATTCGCGGACCCAAGACCACGATCGGTTTTGGCAACCAGATTCGCAGCTACGTGCTCTACCCGTACCAGATGGTCAAGGACCTGCGCACAGGCGTGGAGACCAGCAACGTCGAGGCCGTCCTCGATGATGGCGACCTGGACTCGTTTGTGATCGGCTACCATCGCTGGGCGACCGGCAACGCCGATGCAGAGGCGCCGTCTGCCTAGGCACATGGTTGGCTCCGGGTCCATACAAGCACTTCGCAGGGGTGGTATTTGCCCGGTGAATCGGTAGAATCGAATACAGCAAGAAGTTCAAAGCGCACTCGTTTGGGTGCGCTTTTTTGAGGGAGGCAGCATGGCATATCGTCTGGACATCAAGCGCATTCTTTCGATGAACTTCTTTCATGACTTGCCCAAGATCATGTTTGGCTGCGCCCTGGCAGCTATCGCGACGGACTTGTTTTTGATCCCCAACGGCCTTGCTGCCGGCGGCGTCACGGGCCTCGCCACCATTATTCAGGCGGTCAGCGCCTCGCATGGCATATCGCTTCCCGTCGGTATCCAGACCATCGTGATGAATGCCTTGCTGCTGCTGGTCGTTATGCGCGAGGGTGGCATGTTCTACGTGGTACAGACGGCGACGGGCTTTGTGCTGCTGGGCTTTTTCACCGACCTGTTCGCTCCGTTTGTGGCGCCGCTGGCACATGCCGATTTGATGCTGCCCGCTATGTGGGGCGGCATCATTACGGGCATCGGCTATGGCATGGTGTTGCGCGCCGGTGCTAACACTGGTGGTTCCGACACCATCGGTCAGATTATCTCGCGCAATACGTCACTACCGGTGGGCTCCACTGTCATGGCGATCGACGTTGCCGTGTGCGCGCTGTCGGCCCCGGTCTTCTCGGTCGAAAACGCGCTGTATGCGGGCCTTTCGATGGTCATTAGCGGCTACGTGATCGATGCCGTGGTCGACGGCGGCAACAGGCGCCGTATGGTGCTCATCATCTCGGACAAGTTTCCCGATATCGCGGCCGACATCATGTATGGCCTGGGCCGCGGCTGCACCAAGTTTAAGGCGACCGGCATGTACTCGGGTGCCGAGAAGCCGGTGATCATGGTAATCGTGAGTCGTCGCGAGCTCAATACGCTCAAAACCATTGTGCGTGAGCGCGACCCGCATGCTATCGTGACGGTGGCCGATGTCACGGAGACCTTCGGTGAGGGCTTCAAGGACATTAACGCGTAGGGCCGACTGCGTTCCATCCAAAAGACGTTCACATTGATAAACCGTTTCATCAGCGGTTCTGCCTGCTCAATTGTTCAAATAATGATAAAAAGTCTGGTAAAGCTATCAGTTTCCAGCATAATGAATGGCGTACGTGCATCGCGGCTGTGTTGGGACTACCTTTCCGTGCCGTGCGCATCTTGTCTTAAGAGGATGAAAGGAAGGCACAATGAGCGACGAAGAGCTCAAAAAGGTTGCCAACGAGGTAAGGAAGGGCATCGTCACCGGCGTGCACGCTGCCAAGTCCGGCCATCCGGGCGGTTCGCTCGGCGCTGCCGACATCATGACCTATCTGTACTTTGAGGAAATGAACGTCGACCCGGCCGACCCCCGCAAGGCCGACCGCGATCGCTTTGTGCTTTCCAAGGGTCACTGCGCGCCTGGTCTGTACGCCGTGCTCGCCGAGCGCGGATTCTTCCCCAAGGAGGACCTCGAGACGCTGCGCCACATTGGCAGCCACCTGCAGGGTCACCCCAACATGAACGACACCCCGGGCGTTGACATGTCCACCGGTTCGCTCGGTCAGGGCATCTCCGCCGCCGTGGGCATGGCCGTTGCCGCCAAGCATTGGGGCGACGACTATCGCACCTACGCCCTGCTGGGCGATGGCGAGAGCGAGGAAGGCCAGGTCTGGGAGGCCGCCATGTTCGCCGGTAACCAGCAGCTCGACAACCTCTGCGTGATCGTCGACCACAACGGCCTGCAGATCGACGGCCCCGTCGAGGAGGTCAACGACCCCATGCCGCTCGCCGACAAGTTCCGCGCCTTTAAGTTCCACGTGGTGGAGGTTGCCGACGGCAACGACTTCGACCAGATCCGTGCCGCCTTTGCCGAGGCCCGCGCTACCAAGGGTCAGCCGACCGCCATTATCGCCGAGACCACGAAGGGCAAGGGCGTCTCCTTTATGGAGAACCAGGTGGGTTGGCACGGTAAGGCCCCCAACGATGAACAGTTTGAGCAGGCCATGGCAGAGCTCACGGCCGCCGGAGAGGAGCTCTAGGATGGCAGACGTCAAGAAAATCGCCACGCGCGTAAGCTACGGCGAGGCCCTCGTCGAGCTCGCCAACGAGCACGATGACTTTGTGGTCCTCGACGCCGACCTGGCCGCCGCCACGCAGACCGGCAAGTTCAAGGCAGCCTGCCCCGACCGCTTCTTCGATGTGGGCATTGCCGAGAGCAACCTGATGGGTGTTGCCGCCGGTATCGCGACCACCGGCCGCGTCGCCTTCGCGAGCACCTTTGCCATGTTTGCCGCTGGCCGCGCCTTTGAGCAGGTCCGCAACTCCATCGGCTATCCGCACCTCAACGTCAAGATCGGTGCCACGCACGCCGGTATCTCGGTGGGCGAGGATGGCGCCACGCACCAGTGCTGCGAGGATATCGCCCTCATGCGCGTCATTCCCGGTATGACCGTGATTGTTCCCGCCGACGACGTCGAGGCCCGCGCCGTGACGCGCGCCGCCTACGAGTGCGATGGCCCCGTGTATATGCGCTTCGCCCGTTTGGCCTCGCCGGTTATCAACGACCCCGAGACCTACAAGTTCGAGGTGGGCAAGGGCATCGTCATGCGCGAGGGCACCGACGTGACCATCATCGCCTGCGGTCTGATGGTCGGCGAGGCTCTCGAAGCCGCTGAGCAGCTTGCTGCCGAGGGCATCGATGCCGAGGTCATCAACATGCACACCATCAAGCCCATCGACGCCGACCTGATCGTCAAGAGCGCCACCAAGACCGGCCACGTCGTGACCGTCGAGGAGCACTCCGTGATCGGTGGCCTGGGCAGCGCCGTTGCCGATGTTCTGTGCGAGCAGTGCCCGACGCCGCTCAAGAAGATTGGCGTCAACGACACCTTCGGCGAATCTGGCCCGGGTGCCGAGCTCCTGCACAAGTACGGCCTGGACGCCGCCAACATCGTGGCAACCACCAAGGAGTTCTTGGCGTAAGGCGGTCTGCTTTGGCCTTAACTTGAGAGCCGCTTCCGCATTGGGCAATGAACAAGCCGGGGCGCCTTCCATATGGAGGGCACTCCGGCTTTGTGTTTGGAGACGGCAGGGAAAGAAGCTAGAGAGGTTTTACGGTCGGGGCCAGGGCGCAGTTGCGCAACATTCAGCCCTAAACCCTAACGGCCAGAGGCGAATCGGAGAGGATTTCGCCCTGAAATGCGATGGCATGCATCCACTCGAAGGCTCGCTGATTCACGCATCCTTGGCGGCAACGGCCCTCCTTGACATCATCAGGCAACCTGATGGCGTTTGAACGTCCTTATCGCGAGAGCAATGCCCGTCGCGAAAAGCAGGAGGTAGAAAGCGGCGAGGAACACGGGCAGCTCGACCACGACAGGGCCTATGGCATACGAGACCATGCCGAAGAGGTTGAGGGGGTTCAGTGCGTCGTAGGGGAACAGGTAGATGATGCGGTTCGCGATGCTGCTCGTCATCGTCGGCACGAAGATCGGAATCAAGATGAGAGCGACGCCGACTGCGAGGATTCCCATGGGGCTGTCTATCTTGGCTGACAGTGCGAGCACTATCCCAAGGAGGGCGAGGGTTGCGAGATACCCGACGAGGCAGCATATGAGGGCGGCGGCTGACAGGCTTATGCCGTAGGTGCATGTGATGTTGTAGATCTGGATGGGTAGACCTGCGCCGTCGGCTCCGTAGAAGACGAGCGTTATTGCCAGGAAGACGAGTGTGAAGACCCAGTATATGGCGCTTGCCGCGATCATAGAGGCCGCCGCCTTCGCGCGCCCGAGCCTTGATTTGCCGAACTTGGTGGACAGCAGGATGGCGTCGGTTTTGGCCCGGTACTCCCCGTTGAACACCGATGCGCACGTTATCACGACTGCGAGCATCGCGAATATGAGGAACTGGGCGAGGTTGAGGAAGTCCTCCCATCCTCCTGCGTATCCGTACTCGATGGGCGTTTGCATGCCTTGCGCCCTCTCGCTCCAGAACGCCCTCTCATCGTCGTTGTACGAGAGGGCCCCGTTCGCGTCGAGCCCGGAGGCTATCTTCGAGCGGACTCGCCCGTAGAGGTCGACGGTGCCAGTCGTGTCGATAGCGGCTGCCGCGGACACGGGCATCTGGTAGCCTTGCATCCAAGGGCTTGTCAGCAGCGCCATGAGGGCGCCGTTCTTCGCGCTGAACTCCCAGTACTCGTTCGCCTTCTCCCCGTAGGGCTTCCTGTCCGTCCTGTACTCTTCCTTGACCTCGCCGTCCGGACCGACGAACTCCTTGAACTCGCGGAGCGCCTCGGTGGCCTCCTCGTCGGTGATGGGGCCTGCGAGCGCTTCCGTGTTTGCCTTTATCTGGGCGATGGCGGCAGTGCCTTCGAATTCGGTGCCCATCTCCTTGGGGTCGAGGGCGTACTGGGACGTTATGTTGAAGAAGGCTATGACCGCGACCAGCGCCAGGACGGCCGCTATGGAAACCTGCGAGACGCGCCTTGAGAGCATCTTCTTGAGCTCGTATCTGATGAGGCTACCCACGGCGCGCTCCTTTCCTGCGTGCGATTGCGTCCCGTCCCGCTTCCGCTTTCGTCCGCGAAACCGGCAGGCCCCCGGACTGCTCCTGGAAGAGGTAGAGGTAGACGTCCTCCAGCGTCGGCTCCACGGCGCGCGCGCTCGGATGCGGGCGCTGCTGCGCCACCACGCGAACAATGGCAGAGCCGTCCTGGGCGTAGTGGATGTTGCCCACCGTGAGCGATGCCGACATGGCGTCTGCCTCCCTCGGGGCGACAGCGCACTCCCAGACGCATCCCCTGATGCCCTCTGTGATCTCGTCGACCGTGCCCGTCGTGATGATGCCGCCAGCGCGCATCACGAGGATCTCGTCGGCGATGTACTCCACATCAGAGACGATGTGCGTGGAAAGGATGACGATCTTGTCTTGGGCGAGAGAGGATATGAGGTTGCGGAAGCGGACGCGCTCCTTGGGGTCGAGCCCTGCGGTGGGCTCGTCGAGCACGAGGACAGACGGGTCGTTGAGCACCGCCTGGGCGATGCCGAGCCGCTGCTTCATGCCGCCGGAGAAGGTCTTGACCTTCCGCTTTGCGGCCTCTGCGAGACCGACAACTCCCAGGAGTTCGCGCGTACGCACTTTCGCCTGCTGCGCGGTGAGCCCCTTGAGCGATGCCAGGTACATCATGAAATCGCAGGCCGTGAAGTCCGGGTAGTAGCCGAAGTCCTGGGGCAGGTACCCGAGGCGCGCCCGATAGCCGTCGCCAAGCTGGTCTATGGGGGTGCCCCCGAACAACACGCTTCCCGATGTCGGCCTCATGACGTCGCATATCATGCGCATGAGCGTGGTCTTGCCTGCGCCGTTGGCCCCGAGTAGGCCGTAGACGCCGGGCGTGAAGCTGAAGCTCACGCGGTCGACGGCGATATGGCTGCCGAACTGCTTGGTGAGCCTGTCAAGCCTGAGTTCCATGTTCGTTCCTTGTCCTTCGTTCGATGTTGCAGGCATGCAGGAGGAGAGCTAGAGCGCCGCCTTTGACGGGCGTGGCGAGAGGCCGCCTGAGACGCAGCGTATGAGCCTTGACGCCTCCAGGGCGGTGAGCGCCATGGAGGCCATGAGCGCCGTGACCCATACGGCGAGAGACGCGCCCTCGTACCAGAGGGGGAACGCCGTGCTCAGCAGCCAGAGCGCTGCGAGTACGGACATCGCAGGGGCGACGCTGGCGACGAGCGAGTTGCCCGGCAGACGGCGCGCCGCATAGAAGCAGGCGGCACACGAGCAGAAGAACGGCGTGCATGCGTACAGCAGTACGCGAAGCGCGTCGATCCCCGCGAGCGTTGGCACTGCCGCAACGGAGAGCGTAATCCAAAGCACGTCGGCAAGGCCGAAAAGCAAAAGCCTGCTCGCCAACACTTGCACGCAGCTGAACCGGCACGAGTACTCCATCTCGCAGACGCGGGTCTCGAAGCTCTTGAATACCGATGGTGCCGCTATGGCAACCGAGAGGGCCGATGCCGCCATGACGACGACGGGACTTCCCGAGCGCGGGCCGATCACGCCGACGAGAACGAGCATGCATGCCAGAAGCGCGATCTGGAGCATCCATGCCCAGGGACGCACGAACCGGACCTGGCTCGCGACGAACCGCCAGAGCGGGATGTAATCCGCCTCCCTCGCGCCTCCGCAGGCGCGAGCCGCCTCTGCTTCCACGAGCAGCAAGGTGCGCTTGCGCGCCGAGGCATCGGGGGATGCCGCGTCGGCGGCGTAGTAGCTCCTCAGCGCATCCTTTAGCTTCGAGTCATCCATTGCCTTCTCCCATCAGTTCCTTGAGCCTGCCGAGCGCGCGCCGCTCGATTCGATAGAGAGCGAACCTCGACTTCCCCGTCACGGCGGAGATATCGGACATAGGCAGGTCCTGTCCGTAGCGCAGCTCGATGACCTCGCGCTCCTCTTCCGTAAGGCGGGCGAGGGCACCCGCCATGGTCAGCCGTCCGTCCATGTCTGCATGCCGCATGTCAGGAATTGTCTGCACATCGTCCTCGTCCAAGGCACCAACCGGTCTCTGACCTCGGTAGAAGTCGGCACAGACATTGCGCGCGCAGGCGTAGAGATACGCAAGGGGCTTTCCATGCTCGGCGTATAGCGCATCGCTCCGCACGAGCCGAAGGAACACCTCCTGCGTCACGTCTTGGGCATCCTCTTTCGAGGGGAGCCTTCGCGCGCAGTAGCGGTATACCTTGTCGTAGTGCTCCTCTGCGAAGCGCCCTACCAAAGAGTCGTTCTCGCGGCCTGGCGCGTCCGCCCTGCCGTTGCTGCCGTATGGAAAGCTATGCATTCTCTTCCCTCACCTCCTATAGGGCATAACGTGGTTTGGCGCCGGGATGTGCGCGGAATTTTGATATTTACGTCCCATTTTGTATCCATGCGGCAGCCCTGTGAGTGGCGGGCATTTCGCTGAATTCCAGCATGTCAGGGATGATGGCTGGGATATTAATGGGGTTAGGGTGCATCCAGAGCTTATTGCATCGGGCGGCTTGAGCGTTTTCGGAGAAGAGATTGGGCGGTTTATGCGAGAGTATTTAAGAGGTGGCACCGCTCATTAGAAAACCCTAACGTCAGACGAGTATCAGTCTGAGTGGTCTAGGTACAGAATTAAATTGATCTTAAAAGTCAATATTGACCTCAGAGGTCAATTGCAATATCCTTCTATCAAAGGAGGTGGCGATGGATATCGAATATGCAAGCAAGTCGCTGGAGAAGAGCCTTAAGGATCAGAGGGCGATAACGAGGAACTACGGCAAGATAGCCAAGAACCTCATTCATCGTCTTTCCGATCTGCGGGTTGCGAATGACCTTTCGCAGATTACCCATCTGCCGCCGCCGCGCAGGCACAAGCTGACCGGCAACTTTGAGGGCTGTTGGGGAATCGACCTCAGCAAGAACATGAGACTGGTCATCCGTCCCGTCGGGGAGTTTGACCCGGATGACCTTACGACGATCACCAGCGTCTGCATCGTGGATATTCAGGACTACCACTGAGCTAGGAGAGGAGAAGATAGCTATGAGTGATTTCATCGTCGCGCCCGGCGAGATCATCAAGGAATACCTTGATGCGCGCGGTTTGACCCAAAAGGAAGTTTCGAAGCGTACCGGCGTGAGCGAGCGCCACCTCTCCCAGCTTCTGAACGGGAAGACCAGGCTTACCGAGGACATGGCGCTGAAGCTTGAGAAGGTCATGCCCGACGTTCCCGCGAGTTTTTGGCTTAACTATGAGGTCAAGTATCAGGAGTACCTTGCCCGCGAACGCGAGGAGGCGCATCTGGAGGAGCTTGACCTTAAGGAGATCGCCAAGAGGTTTCATTTCAAGGAGGCTTTTGGACGTGTGGGCGGCATGTCCCTCGTTGAGCAGGCTATCGCGATGCTGAAGATACTCGGCATTACGGACTTTGACCGCTATGGGAATGCCGTTCCCGACGGAATCGAGTTCATGCAAGATGGTGGCGATTCCGAAGCCGTTGTGGTTTGGCTGGGGCTCTGCAAAGAAGAGATTGAGGAGCAGAACGACACTGAGAACTCTCCCGAATACTCCAAGAAGGATTTTGTCGATGCCATCTCCTATTTGAAGGACGTGGCCTCTAACACCGATTTCATGGCTTCGCTGAAGAGCTGCCGCATGCTGCTCAACTCGGTTGGCGTTTACTTGGTTTATAGGCCGGCTATCGCCAACGCCAAGGTACGAGGCGCCCTAACGTATTATCTCGGGCATCCGACTATTTACATCAGCGGACGCTACAAGACCCATGGCGATGCATGGTTTGCGATTGCTCATGAGATTGGGCATCTCCTCGACGGGCTTGGACAGAAGGGTACAGACATTTCTATTGATGACCCAAAGTTCAAGAGTTCTGACGAGGACGACGCGCGTGCCAATGTGTATGCGAGAAAGTTTTTTGTAGACGAGGACAGCTATCAGTCGTTCGCATCTACTGGAGATTTTTCCAGCGCCGCCGTAAAGAGCTTTGCCGCTTCTCAGGGAACGCCTCCGGGGATCGTCGTCGCCTTCCTGCAGCATGACGGCTTTGTGCCATTTGCTGAACTGAACGATTTGAAGGATCGCTTTAACTAGGGGGCGGAGCCGTGTACGTAATCGCCATCAAAAATCGGCAAAGCGAGTTCGCAGCGATGAAGATTCTTCAGGAAAAGAGCCTGTTACGCGACGACATGATTCCCCTTGTAGAGGTCATTCAAGAGAAGTTTACCTACGACAATAAGATTGACCCGTTTACAGGCGAAACCGTTCGCGAGGAGAAAGTCTGCAAGGGCGGGAAAATAATCCACCGAGCAGTAAAGGACTTGTCCTCTCCGCATGACGTTACGCTTGAGAAGATTGCCCGATTATTCCCCAATCGCCCTGTATTGGTCGACTACTTCAGGTGCGATCTCAGTAGATACCGTTATAAGCCTGACAAGATTCCCCTCGTCATTCAACTCAACAGAGACCTCGGGCTATACAAGACCAAGGTCCTCGGAATTGCTGCGTACCCAAACTTGATTCCCATCATCACTGTTAAGCGTGGCATTGACGCGCTGAAACCCGATGAGGTTTTGGCGCTTGCGGGTCAATTGAGGGTGGATAATCCGGCACAGCGAATTGCGATTCGCATCGACGACCTTGAGGGCTATGAAAGTGCGGTCAAACAAGTTCTGCGGGCGGACGATTTCCTTCTGTATGATTTCAACGAGCAGCCGATTCGCTCGAAGCCAATAGAGTGTATGCAGCTTCGGCGCCTTAATCTTCCCGCCCATCTTATCGCGCTTTGCTCTCCAAGGGCGAGAAACTCCACTGGCAAGGATTTCCCCAACGGAGACTATGCCAACATCATCAACAATAGCCACCTCGACACCTTTGCAAACTATGGTTTCCAAGGTGTCGGCGATTACGGCGGACTCCGCGACAACCTTCCATACGGAGGAACGAACAAGGGGCGAGCCCTTGCCGTTCTCTATGATGGCTCGAGGAACGAATTCAAAACCTTCGTGAACGACGACTATGATCGCGGGCCAAACGGCTACCAGGACATCATCCCAGCCATCTTGGCCGACGCCACGCTTAACCCCAAAGGGAACTGCCTTGCCCTTGGCATTGTTGCTGAAAAATACGCTCGAGGCACGCAAAGCACCTTTGCCGAGTGGATTAAGTACACGCTTATCCGCTATATACAGCAGCTAACAGAATCTTCGAGGGTGTTTCAGTAAACAATCCCCGGCTCTAACCTGTTGCGGTAGAACCACTCATAATCGATGCCCAAGATTCGCGGCTTGACTTTGCAGAAGTGCTCCCAGTAGGCACCGTAGCGTTGCTTGAGATAGGCCTTGAACAGCCGGTTGATTTTGGCCTGGCTGTTCTCGGCAAGACACTCCTGGACGATGGCGGGCTTTGACATGCCCCCGCCGTCGATGCCGAAGGTCTCGCAGAGGGCGCGCTTGGGCATGACCGCGAGCTGCTTTTCGGAGTCCAGGTTGGTGCTTTTGATGGCTTTGCGCTGTGCCTTGAAGTGATAGGAGCCGTCCCTTGCGTCCTGGCTGTAGGAGTAAATCCCACAGGCCTCGGGGACGTAGCTTGGCAGTTCTTGCCAACGCTTGTCGGACGTCACGACGTAGACGGTCTCGAACACGTCGAAGTAGTCGCTCAACTGGCCCTCGAGACGATCGAACGTGTCGAGGTCGGTCTTGATCTCGTAGGCGGCGCTGTGGCCGTTGACCTTACACATGTCCACGCGGCTGTTGCCGATGGGAAGCTCGAAGATGGAGATGTTCGCGGGGCTCAGCGGAAAGAGGACCCTATCGATGAAATTGGCCTTGATGGTGGCTTCGTTCGGGTAATAACCCATCACCAAGTCGTTGATGGTCCTTCGGGCCGCGTATTTGGAGTCGAGCGCGGGGGCGAAGTCGCCGAGGACGTCTTGGATGATGGAGATGAGCTTGGATTCGGAGAGAACAGTCGAGTATGAATCGTAGAGCCGCTTTGCAGTCTCCCTCAACTCTATGTCATCAAGTAGCATGGTCTCCATCGTTACCTCCGATGGGAATTTTACCATGATGGCCCAAAAACGCTTCTTAAGTTCGGTGTGTGTAACCCAGTGGGACGTATTTCTTCGGGCACTGCCGCCTTGCGGCTCCGATGCGCGGTTGACTTTTTGACGCCCGCCTAGGCTGCTCTTGATGAGTAACCAGGTGGGCATCTTGTTGTGCTTGCCGTACGAGCGGAAAGGCGGTTCTCGTGAAGGAGGGCTCGAATGGCGGGCAAGCGGACGAGGCGCAGCAGCAAGAGGCGGGCTCGGAAGACGCGCAGGAGCAAGGGGAAGTGACGGCCCTGGGCGGAGCCGGCGACGACTACCAGGCGATGCTTGCGAAGCGGGACGAGCGGATCGCGGAGTTTGAGGCACAGGTGGCCGATGCCTCCGCTTCCAAGGAGGCTGCCGAGGCGCTTCGCGGTGAGATCGAGGCGGTGAAGACCGCCGCTACGGACGAGCGCGTGGAGTACGAGCTGCGCCTCGTGGGCGCTCGCAGCGTAACGGCGGCCAAGGCTCTGCTCGCGGATCACGGCGGCGACGTGGTGGCGCTCAAGGTGTCGCGCCACGTGGGCGACGGCGTGGAGAGCGGGCCAACGCCGGCGGCCCGCGCCGTGCTGGCGGAGCTTAGCGGCGCGGGGATCGCATTCTGCGGGGTGGCGTGATGCCGGGGCGGCGCCGATGCGGCGGTCGCTTCTACCGGACGCGATGAGCGTGCGGGTGCCGTTGGAGGACGGGTTCATACGGCTCGGCGCGGGTCGTAAGGCGCGTGCGTCCCATGTAATGGGGGAAACCGCAGCCAGCGATGCTTGGTGTGTGGCGGATATGCGAGGGGGTGGCAGGCGGAAAGGGAGCTTATTCACTTTCCCAAACCGCTCTGGTCATTTGAACGAGACGCGCCGGAGACCGTAACCGTCCCGAGTCATCTTCCCCGACTT
>CAKUGX010000034.1 GCA_934654765.1 uncultured Collinsella sp.
GGGCGAGGCCTCCAAGATCAAGCCGCTCATGTGGATTGCCGCCCTCGCCTTCCTCGTCTACTTCTTCGTGGCGTAACGGCAAGGACGCTAAAGTAAAACAACAAGGCGCGGAGTCGCAACGAGCGGCTCCGCGCCTTTCTTTTAAAGCAAGGCAACACGTGGGCACGCGGTTTATTGTTTCCCGAAATTTTTTGGACATTTTGCCCTCCAAACGGCACTACCGCCGGCAACATCCAGCAGATACGCTGAACCTAGCCGTATAGGCCCTATGAGAACGGGAGCAACCATGGCAGCCTTGTTCACGACCCCCAAACGCAATGACACTACCGCCGGAACCCATGTTGCCGAACCCGAGGTTCGCCGTCGCATAGGACTCGCGCACGGCAGCTGGCGCCGCGTGACGCGCCGCATCGTCGTGGGAGCCGTATGCGCGCTCACGGTAAGCTCGCTGCTCATGCCGAGCGTCTCGCTCGCAGCGGAATGGGTCAAGGTCGGCGGCAACAAGTACAACACCGCGGCGAGCGACGAAGCCGGTACCTGGTCGTGGGACGGCGCCGACGACTTGAAGCTCAACAACTATAACGGCGGCGAGATCCAGGCCGCAGGCAAGCTCAACGTGAATTACTCGGGAACCAACATCGTCACTGCCGAATGGATCGAAAGCATCAACGTTTCTCATGGCACTAACGAGAATGCCGAGCTCAATATCCAAGGCGACGAGGGCGGCACGCTCAGTGTGACATCTACTGAGGACGCTATCCTCTCCACGGGTAATATCAACATCGACGGAGCCGGATCCGTCAACGCCACGAGCACTGGGTTTGATGCCATCAATGCCGGGGGTGATCTCGCTATCAAAGGTTCGGGCAACGTCAACGCCACGGGTGCATCGGATGGCATCAGGGCAAACGGCAATATCACGATTGACGACAGCGGAGCCGTCACCGCCAGGGCTACCAAGGACAAGGGTATTGGAACCGACAAGAACCTCACCATCAAGGGTGGCGGGACGGTCGAGGCAAGCTCAGCCGATGGTGAGGCCCTTTGGAGCGGCGGCAATATCAACATCTCGGACGGCAGCCAGGTCAAGGCAAGCTCCGAGAAAGACGCTGCCGTCGAGGCCAAGGGTAGCCTCGCAGCCACAAACGCCTCCCTCAACGTAAACGGTGTTGAATATGGCGTCTATGCCCACAAGGGCATCACCCTCGATCATGCAAACGTGACGGTCCGTGCAAGTAAAGGCAGATACGGTGGCGCCAACGCCCTCTTCACCTACCAGGACGACATCGTCGTCAAGAACGGCTCCACCGTGGACGCGTTTGCGGAAGGCGAGGTTTCGGCTGCATTCTCCACCAGAAACGATCGACCCAACGAGAAGGGCGGCCACATCTACATCAGCGACTCCGTTGTCAAGGCCATAGCCCGCTATGTCGAGAACGGCGACGGCCCCATCCCCTACAGCGAAAACCAAGATGGCGAGACGAGGCGCGAACCCCAAGGCGAGAACATCGGCATCATCGCCCAGACCAGCGAGGGCGTCACACCCGCAGTCATCTCGATCATCCGCAGCAAGGTAACGGCCGAAGGAGATACAGCGGCAATCTTTGCCCGTGCCATGAGCGCTGACGGCAAGACAATCGGCACCATCAAGATTGAGAACGCCGCCATCCAGACGCCCGAAGGCGGCAAGGTCATTGACTATTGCAAGCTCCGTGACGGCATCTACGAGGCAGGCCAAGCCATCGGCACGGGCGACGCCACGGTCGACTCCCTCTATATCAAAGCAGTCGCCAAAAGCACGACCACCGCACCTCCCGAGGTAGCCAAGCCGGAAGACCCCAAGCCCGACGAGACCAAGCCCGCAGAAAGCAAGCCCGCGGAGTCCAAGCAGAACCCCAAGCCTGAGGGCTCAAAGCCGACCAAGGCCGTTGCGGCTTCAACCACGAAAGACAAGACTACCGGCGTGCTCGCGGCAACCGGCGACACCTCGGGTGCGGTCATCGTGGCAACCGTCCTTGCGGGAACAGCCGCTATCGCCGCAGGCACCATGGTGAGCCGCAAGCGCTCATAGACAGCCTTGACCTTTAACGCACGGGACGGCACCCACAGAAGTGCTAGCCTGCACACCGTTTAGCAACGCCACCGCCAAGCTCCCCTCCGGCGGTGGCGTTTTTCATTTGCGCCCGCGCGGCGCACGCGAATGTTCTTGATGCTGTCCAACCGGCATACGCTGGCGTGCGACAATTGAGGCTGCCGATATCACAACACTGAGAGAAGCCCGTCATGGAAGCGCATCAAAAGCAGATAACCGTTTATTCGAATCATACGGAAAGCGCGCCTGTCATCTACCTTCCTGTGGTCGTGGGCGACGGCAGCGAGGTTTATGAGTGTTGCCGAGAGCTCGACTGTCCGCCATTCACCCTCGTCACCATTGGCGGGCTCGATTGGAATCGCGAGCTGAGCCCCTGGGCATGCGATGGAACTGTACGCGATGCTGAGCCTTTCGGCGGTCAGGCGTCTGAGTTTCTCGATGAACTGCTGAATCAGATAATCCCAGAGATCGAATCATCACTTCCCTGCCCGCCCACCTGGCGCGGCATTGCCGGTTACTCATTGGCGGGCCTCTTTTCGCTTTGGACCCTCTGGCAGACCGATGCCTTTGACCGCGCCGCAAGCGCATCGGGATCGCTGTGGTTTCCCGGTTTTATCGACTACGCGCACGAGCATACGATGCCGAACGCGCCCGATGCCGTCTACCTGTCACTCGGTAAAAAGGAAACCAAGACGCCCAACCGCATGATGCGGCACGTACTCGACGATACGCGCGCGATGGAAGAGCTGTTTATCGAGCGTGACATTTCAACAACGCTGGAGCTCAACCCCGGCAATCACTTTGCCCAAACTGACCTGCGCATGGCACGCGGCATCCACTGGATACTGACGCATTAAAAATGGCGTCCACGCGTACATACGCATGGACGCCATTTTTAATTTGGCTGAACGCAGCTACTATTCAGCAGCCTCCTCAAGCTCGGAGACATCAAACTCAAAGTCGTTACCCGGCAGGATGGCGTTGAGCACAATGCCCACCAGCGAACCCACGGCAAGGCCCGAAAGCGAAATCGTCACGCCGCCCAGCTCCAGCACGATGGCACCGGCGGTGCTGTAAGCAATGCCAAGTGAAAGCACGAGCACCAGAGCGGCCACCAGCACGTTGCGGTTGTTCTGGAAATCGACCTGGTTCTCGATGAGGTTGCGAACGCCCACGGCGCTGATCATGCCGTAGAGCACGAGCGACACGCCACCGATAACGCATGCCGGCATGGCGGCGATGACCGCGGCGAACTTGGGACAGAACGAAAGCACGATGGCGCAGCACGCGGCAATGCGAATCACGCGCGGGTCGAACACACGCGTCAGGGCAAGCACACCGGTGTTCTCGCCATACGTAGTGTTGGCCGGAGCACCAAAGAGCGAAGCCAGAATCGTGGCGAGACCATCGCCGAGCAGCGTGCGATGCAGGCCGGGGTCGGCAATGTAGTTGCGCTCGCAGGTAGAGCCAATGGCGGAAATATCTCCAATGTGCTCAATCATGGTCGCAAAGGCCAGTGGCATGATGGTGATAATGGCCGTCGTGGCAAGACTGCTATCGAACTGCGGTCCAAAGAGCGCGAACACGGTGTTGTCCCACACGACAGGTAGACCGACCCACGGCGCGGCGGCAATCCCCGAAAAATCAACCTCGCCCAGCACCGCCGCAACGGCATAGCTCACCACAACGCCCAGCAGAATCGGCACGATCTTGACCATGCCGCGGCCCCAAATGTTGCAGATGACGATCACGGCAACGGCAATAACAGCAACAAACCAGTTGGTCTGGCAGTTAGCAATGGCAGAGCTTGCCAGGATCAAGCCGATGGAAATGACGATGGGGCCAGTCACCACCGGCGGGAAGAAACGCATGACACGCTTGGCGCCAAAGGCGCGGAACAGGGCCGCAAGCACCGGATAGAGCAGGCCTGCACAAGCTACGCCCAGGCAAGCGTAGGGCAAAAGCTCGGCCTCGCCGTTGGGCGCAATGGCGGCATAACCCGCGATAAAGGCAAACGAGGAGCCCAGGAACGCGGGCACCTTACCGCGCGATAGAAAATGAAACAGCAGCGTGCCGATGCCGGCGAACAGAAGCGTCGCCGAAACGGAAAGGCCGGTGAGCACGGGCACGAGCACCGTGGCTCCGAACATCGCAAACATGTGTTGCAAACCCAACACAAACATGCGCGGGCGGCCGAGCGACGATGCATCGTAGATGGCATCGGTGACGGCGGGCGTCGAAGACTGGGACATGGAAGTCCTTTCGAATGGAAGGGCGATCAGGCATATCGGATAACCTGCCCGAACGATACGATCCGAACCATTGTACGTGATACGCAATGCCTCGCACGCGCCGTCACCTGCGAACGGTAGCGTTACTTCCAGACGCGCTCGGCAATACGCCTGACCAGCGCAATCTTTGCCCACTGCTCGTCCTCGGTCAGCTTATTGCCAATCTCGCAGCTGGCAAAGCCACACTGCGGAGACAGATACAGGTTCTCGAGCGGCACGTACTTTGCCGCCTCGCGGATGCGCTCGACGATAACATCCTCGTTCTCGAGCTCTGCCGCCTTGGTGGTCACCAAGCCCAGCACGACCTTCTTGCCGGGGGCAACGTACTTGAGCGGCTCAAAACCACCGGCGCGGGGCGTGTCGAACTCCAGATAGAACGCGTCAACGTCCTCATGCGCAAACAGGTACGGCGCGATGGGGCCGTAGCCGCCCTCAAAAGCGTAGGTGGAGTGGTAGTTGCCGCGGCATACATGCGTGTTGATAACCAGATCGTCGGGCTTGCCCTCGATGGCGGCATTGTTGAGCGCCACGCCCAGCTCGCTTACCTTTTGCAGGTCGACCGGGCTCATGCCGGTTTTGGCAACAAAATCGGTATCGCAGTAGATACCCCAGGTGCAGTCATCAAACTGGATGTTGCGGCAGCCCGCGGCATACAGGTCGGCAATCACCGTGCGATAAGCGGCGGCAATGGCGTCGGCAAGCTCCTCATCGGTCTTATAGACGGCGTGCAGACTCTCCAGCTGACCATCGCAACGATCGAGCGTAACCTCGGAGAACGTCTGGATTGGCGCCGGAATGGTCTGGCGCGCGACCTGGCCCTCGCCCTCGAGGGCTTTGACAAACTTAAAGTGTGCAACGAACGGATGGTTCTCGCCGCTGATGGGACCGGTCACCACAGCGGTATCGGCCGTAGTCTCCTCGTCGTGGAACATATAGCCGGTGCGCGAGGTGCGGCGCTCGATGCCGTTGAGACCCCACATAAAGTCGAGGTGCCAGTAGCTGCGGCGGAATTCGCCGTCCGTGATCACCTGCAGGCCGGCAGCCTTCTGCTTGGCCACCAAGTCGCGAATGGCCTCGTCCTCGACGGCCTTAAGGCCGGCGTCGTCGAGCGTACCCGCGGCATGGGCGGCACGGGCGTCCTTTACGGTCTGCGGGCGCAGAAAGCTGCCGACGATATCGGCGCGAAACGGCGCGTTCAGTGTGGTCGAAGTGCTCATAAGGTATCTCCCTTTGTCTTGGTTGCTTTACCCAGGCAGAGTATGAGCGTCCGCATCGCTATCGTAAAATATGCTTTTATAACTGTTTGATATAGGAATTATTTATATTTACAAACAGCAAGAGACGCACGCAGCATATCGCGCCGGTGTGGCTAGATATGCTGACGAATCGCGTCGATATAGGCCTGCCCATAGCGCGTGAGCGTCGTGTTCTTGCGCGTGATAATACCGATCTCCATATACTCGTCCACATCGAGCGGAATCGAGATAATGCCGGGACCGTTGAGCTCATGGCTGATCACGCCCGAGCATACTGTATAGCCGTTGAGGCCCATGGCCAGGTTGAACAGCGTCGCGCGGTCGCGCACGCGGATGTTCTTGCGGCGTTCAAACGTCGAGGTCAGCTCCTCGGAATAATAGAACGAGTTATAGCTTCCCTGCTCATAGGACAGGAACGGGTAATCTTCCAGATCCTCGAGCGTTACGCGGGAGCGGCCCGCCAGCGGATGCTCGGCACACACGAAAACGTGCGGCGCGGCGCAGAAGAGCCCTTCGAATACGAGCTCGTTGGCCGCCAGCATGCGCTCGATAACCTCGCGATTGTGCTCGGACAGGTACAGGATGCCCAGCTCGCTTTTCATGTGCGCAACGTCTTCGATAATCTCGTGGGTCTGCTCCTCGCGCAGGGTAAAATCGTAGCGCGCGGCATCGAACTCGCGGATCACGTCGACAAACGCATTGACGGCAAAGGAATAATGCTGGCAGCTCACGCTAAAATGCGGCACCTGCTCGGACGCACCTTTATATTTGTCCTCGAGCAGATCGGCCTGATCGAGCACCTGGCGCGCGTAGCCCAAAAAGGTCTCACCCTCCTCGGACACGATAACGCCCTTGTTGGTGCGCTCAAAGATGTGCACGCCCATCTCGTTTTCGAGCTCGCGGATCGATGCAGTGATCGAAGGCTGCGACACAAAGAGCCGACGCGAGGCCTCGGTGATGCTGCCGCATTCGGCAACCTTAACGACATACCTGAGCTGCTGGAGCTTCATAGTGGCCTCCCTAGGCGTTCGCGACGCGCGGACCCGCCGCATCTGCCTGGCGCATAAACGGCGGCATCTCCCCCGTCGCGGCGCAGGCGGCAATCTGGTGCAGAGCCTTGGCAACTGCATCGTCCGCCGCGGCGCCGATATGCCAGCGCGCCGCAGCCGTGACGGCCTCGTTGGCGTTGGCGACTGCAACGGAGTTGGGGACGGCATCAATCATGGGCAGGTCGTTATCGGAGTCGCCGAACACGGCCACCTCGTCGGGCGTCAGGCCCAAAGCGCGTGCCAGCTCGAGCGCGGCGCAGCCCTTGTCCCAGCCGGCCGGGAGAATGTCGAACAGGCGCACACGGTTGTTGGGGAACACGAGCGAGAGCTCCGGCACCTCGGCGGCAACGCGCTCACGCAGCTCGGCGAGCTCTTCGCGCGAACGGGCACTCCAGATATTCGCCTTGTATACCGGGGCATCATCGACAACGGGGCGGCACGGGGCCTCTTCGCCCTTGAGCCACGCGTTTCCGCCCGACTCCATGGCGCGGCGCACGCGCTCGGGGTCGCTCGTCACGCAATAGGCGTCGTTGTCCCAAAAGTCATCACCCAGGCTGTAGACCTTTAGATACGTATCGTCGGTCTCTTGCTCAAGGTAGTCGGCCAGGCGCATCAGGGCGTCGTTGTCGGTTGCGCGCGATGCGACCACCTCGCCGTCGACAAACATCACCTGCCCGTTGCAAAACGCACCGGTCGAGAAGCACTCGGAGCGATTGCGGAACATCCAGCCCATCGCGGACGGCTGACGGCCCGAAACCGGGCCAAAATGCAGGCCCGCTGCCTGCATAGCATGAATGCCATCGATGGCATAGTCGCTGGCGCCGTCTTGTCCAGCGGGAATCAGCGTATCGTCCATATCGGTCAGCACAAGTTTAATCATAGGGTCCCCTCGGTCATTCTCATCCCGTCTATTGTACCGACCTGCCAAAAAGGGACAGGTTTATTTTGGCAGGTTTTATCTGGGAAAACGCATCGCCCCAGTTGGTACCTGCCAAAATAAACCTGACCCTTTTTGGCAGGTGCGCTAGTATAGGGGACAACAGATTCGATGCGGGAGTGCCGGCGGTGCAAACCACAAGGCTGAGAGGGCAATGGGCCCAATCCTTTGAACCTGTCAGTTAATGCTGGCGTAGGGAGCATGCCGCCTTTACAGGGGCGCTGTCTATGCACAGCGCCCCTTTTCTATGCCAAGGAGGCATGTGCAGTGATTGATTCGGAACAGCTTAAACAACGTGTAGTCAAGGCCGTGGACGAGATTCGCGCCACCAACCCAATGGCGGGCTCCATCACCAACACGGTGACGATTGACTTTGTCGCCAACGCGCAGCTCGCCGTGGGCGGTTCGGCCGCCATGGTCTATCTGCCCGACGAGGGCGAGGCGCTCGTTGCCGGCGGCGGCGCCATCTATCTCAACATGGGCACGCTCTTCCCCATCTACGAACAGACGATTCCCCGCGCGGCCAAGGCGGCACACGACGCCGGCAAGCCCTGGGTGCTCGATCCGGTGGGTCTGGGCATCGGTAGCCTGCGCACCCAGCTGGTAAACGAGCTCAAGCAGTACAAGCCCGCCATCGTGCGCGGCAACGCCTCCGAGATCATCGCGCTCGCCGGCCTGTGGGGTCTTGAGGGCGAGGCAGCCGATCTGAGCCGCGTGCGCGGTGTCGATACCACCGACACGGTCGATGCTGCCCGCGATGCCGCCGTGGCGCTCGCCCGCTACACCGGCGGCGCCGTTGTGGTCTCGGGCGAAGTCGACCTGATTACCGACGGCACAACCGTGGCCAAGTCCCACGGCGGCAGCCCGCTCATGTCCAAGATCACCGGTTGCGGCTGCTCGCAGGGCGGCGTGCTGGCCGTGTATGCCTGCGCCGCCGATCCGTTTACGGCAGCCGTCTGCAGTGCCGCCGTCTACAACGTTGCCGGCACGCGTGCCGCCGCTGTCGCCGATGCCCCGGCAAGCTTTAAGGTCGCCTTTATCGACGAGCTCTACCGCGCGACCGCCCAGGACATTGCCGATAACCGACTCGAGCTCGAGGAGGCATAAGCCATGTCCGAGCCCGCAACCGATGCCGGCATGAACACACTCGTCGCCGTGGCCATCGCCCCATGCGGTACCGGCGATGAGCTGTCCGCCGAGGTCGCCGAGGTCGTGCGCGTCATTCGCGAGAGCGGCCTTCCCAACCGCACCACCTCGATGTTCACCGAGATCGAGGGCGACTGGGACGAGGTCATGCAGGTCGTGCGCGACGCAACCTTTGCGCTGGCGAGCAAGGGCATCCGGACCGAAGTCGTGCTCAAGGCAGATATTCGACCCGGATTTACCGACACCATGACCGGCAAACTCGAGCGCATGGAAGCGCAGATCAAAAAGCAGGAGGAAGCACGATGAGCATCCGCGACAACCTTGATATCTCGGCCTATCTGGTACTCGGCCCCGAAAACACGCTCGGGCGCCCCGTGGGCGATGTGGTGGCCCAGGCACTCGACGCCGGCTTTACCTGCATCCAGGTGCGCTCCAAGGTGGCAAGCGCCCGCGAGATCATTGCGCTGACCGGCGACGCCGCGCAGGCAATCGCACAGGCCGGCAAGACCGGTCAGGTCGCCTTGCTGATTGACGACCGTCTTGACTGCGTACTCGCCGCGCGCGAGCAGGGTATTGCCGTCGACGGCGTGCACGTGGGCCAAAGCGACATTCCCGTCGAGGTCTGCCGCAAGCTTCTGGGCCCCGATGCCATCGTGGGCCTTTCGGCCCGTTGCGAAGAGATGCTCGAGTACGTCAAAACCGCCGACATGAGCCTGGTCGACTACCTGGGCATCGGCCCGCTCCACGAGACCGAGACCAAGCGCGACTGCGGACGCGCAGCCGATGGCTCTATCATCACCAAGAGCTTTGAGGACCTGGCCATACTCCACGCGGCAAGCCCCGTGCCCATCGTAGTGGGCGGCGGCGTCAAGACGGCCGACCTGCCGCAGCTCAAGGCCACCGGCGTCGATGGCTTCTTTGTGGTGAGCGCCGTCTGCAGCACCGACGACCCCTACGCCGCGGCCAAGGAGCTTGTCGACACCTGGCAGCAGGCATAGGCATAGGCCGAGCAGCTGATTCGCAACCTCATATCTTCAATAGCGGAAAACGCATCCCGGTTCGAACGTCCATTCCGGGATGCGCTTTCCGTATGCGACCCTTACCCCGCCAGATACGCTTCCAGCGCCGGCAAAGTCGCCTCCGCATCGTGGCGGCCGACCTGGTAGATGCGCTCGAGCTCATCCGGTTCGCGGCACAGCGACGGCACCTTCACCGATTCGCTCGGCCGCACCACAAAGACCTCGCCGGCAGCCTCGCGACGCGCCAGGTCATCGAGCGTGGCATTGTAGACCTCATGCCGATGCTCAAGCGCTGCAACAAACTCCGGGTAGTGACGGAACACGCGACGCAGCATGGGCATCACGCTGTTAGGCTGCTTCACAAAGCCCGCCGGCTGCGTGAGCACCACGATATTGCGGTCATACCCCTGCGCAAACAGCCATACGCTGGGGATAGAATCAGCCACGCCACCATCCAGATACTTATGCCCGCCAATAGCAACGGGACGCGTCGCCACAGGAATAGCAGACGACGCCCGGATCCACTCGATATCGCGCTCGTCGCCATACGGCAAATCGTGATAGACGGCCTTGCCCGTCTCGATATCGGTACACACGCACGTAAATCGCATGGGGCAGGCGCGATACGCTTCCAAGTCGATGGGATCGCGCTCGATAGGCACCTCATGATAGGCAAAATCGGCATTGAACATATCGCCGGTTCGCAGCCAGCTGGTCACGCTCGCATAGCGCTTGTCGGCGCAATAGGCCTTGTTGTAACGAATGGCACGGCCGATCTGGCGCGATTTAAAGTTGTAGCCAAACGCCGCGCCCGCCGAGACACCCACCATATGGTCGCAGGTCAAACCGTGCTCCATCCAAACGTCGAGCACGCCCGCCGTATACATACCGCGGTAGCCGCCTCCCTCGAGCGCAAGCCCCACCGTGCGCGTCGTATCCGGCTGTGCCATGTGACCATCTCCGTTCCTGCGTTTTAAAACGGGACAAGTATACCCGTCAACATATATCGACTCAGTCGCATTTTCATCGAACATCGCATCGTCGCGCTACCGCTTGGCGAATAGTAGCCGCCCACAGCATGGACACCCATATATAATTGCGTATTGTTGTTTGCGCTACTCAGCTGTTATCAACAGCAAACATTAGCCGGCAAAGTAACTCAACAACGCAGCAAGGCGGGGGCCTGGATACACGCAAGGCGCCGAGCAACGACGCGTGTGCACTACGAGCTCGCCCGACGCCATCCGCCCCGACCTCAGAAAGCCGCTTACAACATGGACACTGTCAGCAATTACACCGAAACGCTCGAAAAGACCATCCGTGACCTTCTCGAGCGTCAGGATGATCTGATTAGGACCGCCTTTACCGACCAGCTTACCGGACTTGGCAACCGCGGCGGCTTTGCCCGTTCCCTCGAGGAGCTCTGGGAGCAGGAACTGCCCGTGACCATGGCTTTTATCGATATTGACAACCTCAAGCACTGCAACGACGTCTTTGGGCATGACGAGGGCAACCGCTACATCTTGCAGGTAGGCCTTTATCTCAAACTGTATATGAAAGTGGACGAGGCGGCGTTTCGCATAGGCGGCGACGAGTTTGCCATCCTATCTACAATTGCGACCGAGGACGACCTCGCCGAACGTCTGGAACACTGCCGAACGGTCCTGCTCAAAAACAACGATTCCGAGATGCCTCATTCGTTTAGCTACGGAGTGGCACACGCCGACCCCGCCCTGGGCGAAGCCTCCAATCGCATGACACTCGATGCCGACCATCGCATGTACGACTACAAGCTGCGCCATGCCATGCACCTTGATCGACGCAATATCGCGCAAGTCCACGCCGACGACTTTGAAATAAGCGACCGCGTTTTCGATGCCTTTTCGGTGCTCAACGAAGGCCGTTATTGCTTTATCGAGAACTTGGACAAGCATCGCACCCTTTGGTCACAAGGCGCCTTGCGCGACCTCGCTCTTCCTTCGGAGCATATCGACAACTGCCGCGATTACTGGAAAACGCGTGTCCATCCCGATGACCTTGAGGCCTATACCAGCGATATCGACCAAATCTATAATGGCTCCAAACACCGCCGCGTCATGCAGTACCGCATGCGCAATGCCGCGGGCGACTACGTCCTCTGCCGCGCTCGCGGGTTTCGCATCGACGGCGACGGAAATACCCCCTCGCTCTATGTCGGCGAACTTGTTAACCACTCACTCGCCGAGACCGTCGACGCCGCCACGGGCCTCGGAACGCAGCGTATGCTGATCAACGCTATCGATGCCTGCCGTCGCGACCGTTGCGAGACGGGGCTTATAGCGGTCCGCGTTTGTGGCACGGCAAAGTTCAACGAGCTCTACGGGGCCGAGGCTGTCGACAACATGCTCGCCGAATACGCAGGCCGCATGTTATCGATCACCCGCGGCAGAAGTCGCGTCTTCCGCTCGCGAAACGCCCAGTTCGTCGTGCTCAGCAACGATCTGGACCACGAGGCATTCGAGCAACTGACCCATCATCTTAAAGAGGCCGTTTTCGCTCCTGTTCGAATCGCGAACGACACCATTACCCCCGTCTGTCTTGTCGTCCCGGCCTTTTACGAGCGCTTAATCAATCAAGCGACCGCTGTTTTAGGCGAACTCGACCGTCGTCTTCGCGCCGCCGGCGGGCTTGCCCCCAACGACAGCCTCCCCATACCCGAGATTGAGCGTAAAAGCGCCGTCGCCGAACGCATCGATACGCTCACGGGCCTCTATCGACCCAGCGAGTTTATGCGGCGCGCCAACGCATTTCTGAGGACAGGGCGCGACGGCGCTTGGTGTATCGCCACCGTCGACATGGGTCATATGCGACTGTTTAACGAATGGCACGGACAGGCCGAGGGCGACCGCGTGCTCGCCGATGTGGGCACGGTCCTCAAAGACATCGAGAATGCCGAGATGGGCGTCGCAGGATACTGGGGCCAAGACGACTTTTGCATTCTCATCCCCTTTGAGCACGACACCGTCCATCAAATCTATAACCGCGTTCGCGCCGCCGTGGCCAAGCATGATGACGGCGTGGGTTTCTGGCCGTCCATGGGCGTTTGCCCCATCGACCCCAACGAGGAAATCACCATCGACGCGCAGGCCAAGGCCATGTTTACCAATCGGCGCGCAAAAAACGACTTTAAGGAGCGCGTCGCCATTTTCCGCCCCGAGGAGTACGAGCGCGAAACCGCGTTCCACCGCACGCTGACCGAATTCCAGTATGCGTTCTCAAACGGCCGCATTACCTACTACCTGCAGCCCCAAGTCGACATGGAAACTGGCGAGATCGTTGGCGCCGAGGCGCTCACGCGCTGGATTGGCAAGGACGGTTCCCTCATTTCGCCTGTAACGTTTATCCCCGCACTCGAGGAAAGCGGCTTTGTAGTGACGCTCGACAAGTACATTTGGCAGGGCGTCGCCTCGTGGCTGCGCGAGCGCATCGACCGGGGGCTTCGCGTGGTTCCGATCTCGCTCAATGTGTCGCGCGTGGATATCCTTGCCTGCGACGTTGCCGAACATATGGGAGCACTTGCCGCCCAATACAACCTACCGCCCGAACTTATGCGCATCGAGATCACCGAGACAGCCTATACGGGAGAATCCGAGGCCGTGGATAAACTGACTGCCGACCTGCACACCCGCGGCTTCTCAACCTATATGGACGACTTTGGCACCGGCCAGTCCACGCTCGCGATGCTCAAGAACGTCAACGTCGACGTCATCAAGCTTGACCGCACGTTTGTTCCCGCCGACGGAGATCAAGGCCGCAGCGCGCAAATCATTACATCAATGCTCGATATGGCGCAGTCGCTCCATCTGCCCGTCGTGGTCGAAGGCGTCGAGACAAATGAGCAGGCGAACATGCTACGACAGATGGGCGCCCGCTACGCTCAGGGCTTCCTCTACTACCGCCCCATGCCGGCGAATGATTTTGAGGCATTGCTCGATGGTGACAATAACAACTGATACGCTCGCGCGCAAAACGCCACCGCCGAAGGGGGCATTTGTCTCCATTAGCTAACTTATATCCCCAATTCAAACCGAATTGGGGATATGATACAAACCGTTGTTCTGCCCAAGGAGGTTATTCATCATGAACGAGTCATACCGCTTGGGCGAGCAATCGATTATTGCCTATCTTCAGCGACTTGCGAATGGTGTCTCGACCGCCGAACTCGATGTTTCCGCGCTGCCTGCTGAGCTACGCGCCGTTGGTGAGCAACTGCAAAAGACGCATGCCATCCTGCAACAAGAGCGCCAGCTGCTTGAGTGCAACGCCTATATCGATCCGCTCACCAACTTGGGCAACCGCGGCGGACTCGACCGTCACGTCGAGCAGCTCTGGCGCAAAGGCGACCCCTTCACCTGCGCCTATATTGACATCGACCATCTCAAGCATTGCAATGATAGGTTTGGCCACGCCGAAGGCAATCGCTATATTCTGAGCATCTGCCGCACGCTCTCCGAAACCATGGAGCACGATGAGATGCTGTTCCGCATCGGTGGAGACGAATTTGTGCTTATCTCGCTCTCCGCAAACGAGACTGAACTCGAGCAGCGCTTGGAGCAGGTACGTGCCGGGCTGATCGAGGCGAGCTCAGGTGGCAAGGCGCCCATGATCGCCAGTTTTAGTTTTGGTTGCTCGCACGTCGACCCGCTTGCAGGCGATACGCGTCGCCAGATGACGATGGATGCCGATCGCAAAATGTATCGCTATAAGCTTATGCATCGTGTGCAGCAACCGAAAGACAATGACGTGCCACAACACCCAA
This sequence comes from uncultured Collinsella sp., assembly GCA_934654765.1. Lineage (GTDB taxonomy): Bacteria > Actinomycetota > Coriobacteriia > Coriobacteriales > Coriobacteriaceae > Collinsella. The sequence continues at coordinate 14,589 of CAKUGX010000034.1, forward strand.
TCGTCGATCAGCTTCCCTGCAACGACCGGGTGTTCCAAGCGATCTCCATGAGCTCTGAGACGCGCTATCCGTTCATCCTTAACCTCGATACGGGCGAATCGCAATGGTCGGTTAACGCCGTGCGCGATTTTGACCTGCCCTCCCAGCACCCTTTTAACTCGGTCGATATGTGGCTTGCTCGCGTCCACCCCGAGGACCGCGGCAACGTACGCGCCGAGCTCGACATGGTGATAAACGGCACGTGGCACTTCCACTACATGCAGTACCGCGTTATGGATGCTACCGGAGCGTACGCGCTTTGCGACTGCACGGGCTACCGCTTGGACGGCACCGATACCGAGCCTAACATGTACGTGGGCATGATTATTAACCGCAGCTTGGCAGATACGACCGACTCGGTAACGGGTCTGGGCGATGTCCACGCCCTGGTCAACGCTATCGGAGAGATGCGCCGCGTGCCGCGCGAGGCTGGCTTTATTGCCATTAAGGTCGACGATATCGCCGAGGTCAATGCCCGCTTTGGATTCGATGCAGGCGACCGCGTGCTCGCCGAAAGCGCCGCCTGCCTCATGGATTGTTCGCGCGGCAAGGGCCGCCTGTTCCGCTCAACAGGACCGACATTCGTGGCGCTTTTCGACGACCTTGATCCCGAAGAGACCAACGCGATTGCAGAGGAGATCGAGCGGTTCCTGGGTTCGCCCGTGCTCATCGGATCGCTTGAATACCAGCCGCCCATTCGCGTGGCTACGCTTCATCTGGACGCCGTCGACCGACAGCCCGTTTCCATTTTGAATGAACTCAAAGCGTTGCTCGGGAAAGCCGTGCAGGTGCCAGGTACCAAACTGGATTAGCACCGCGCCCACACCGCCTCCCCCATCGTGCGATAATCCTCTGCAGAAGTCACCAACAGCAGAGGGAGTTTGTGATGAAGGTTCTTTTGGTCAATGGCAGCCCCAAGGCAAACGGCAACACCGCTCGCGCGCTTGCCGAAGTCGCCGAGCAATTACACGCCGAGGGTATCGACAGCGAGGTATTCCAACTGGGCGCCAAGCCCATCCGCGACTGCATCGGCTGCGGTCAGTGCGCCAAGCTTGGCGGTCGATGCACCTTTGATGACGACGTGGTAAACGAGCTCATTGCCACCGCCGAGCAGGCCGACGGCTTTGTCTTTGGCTCCCCCGTCTACTACGCACACCCCAGCGGCCGCATCCTCTCTGCCCTCGACCGCGCGTTTTATGCTGGCAGCAAGGCCTTTGCGCACAAGCCGGGCGCCGCTGTCGCCGTTGCCCGCCGCGGCGGCACGTCGACCACGTTCGATGTACTCAACAAGTACTTCACCATCAACCAGATGCCCGTGGTCGCCTCCACCTACTGGAACAACGTCTTTGGCGCTGCGCCGGGCGAGGCCGACGGAGATGCCGAGGGTCTGGCCACCATGCGAAACATCGGCAAAAACATGGCCTGGCTCCTGCGTTGCATCGAGGCAGGCAAGGCTGCCGGCATCGATGCCCCCGAGGCCGATCGCGAGCGCACCAACTTTATCAGGTAGAACGGCGGAACATGAATATCCAGATTTTTGGTACCAAAAAGTCCTTCGATACTAAGAAGGCTCAGCGCTTCTTTAAGGAGCGCCGTATTAAGGTGCAGTTTATCGACCTTAAGGAAAAGGAGATGAGCAAGGGCGAGCTCACGAGCGTCATGCAGGCGGTCGGCGGCATCGACAAGCTGCTCAACCCCAAGGCCAAAGACGAGGAGACACTCGCGCTCATCCAGCACCTCACGCCCAGCCAGCGCTTCGACAAGCTGCTCGAGAATCAGCAGGTGCTAGCCGAGCCCATCGTGCGCAACGGCAAAAAGGCGACCGTCGGCTATTGCCCCGATGTATGGGGAGCCTGGGAGTAGCCTGTGTTATTTGTCGGCTCGTGGGTATAAGAGCGAGCGTTTGGCATATGATTCAACTGTAAGCCATGTCTAACAAAGGAGGGCACATGCCCAACAAGCCCGTGAAGATCATCATGCTTACCGGCTACCTCGGTGCCGGCAAGACCACGCTGCTCAACCACATCCTCGCCAACGACGGCGGCATCCGCGCCGCCGTCATCGTCAACGATATCGGCGAGATCAACGTCGACGCTAACCTTATCGCCGACGGCGGCCTTTCCGAGACCGACGACCTCATCCCCCTTACCAACGGCTGCATCTGCTGTACCCTTTCGGAGGACCTCGCCAACCAGCTGCAGGGCATCGCCGATTCGGGCGACTTTGACTACATCATCATCGAGGCCTCGGGCATCTGCGAGCCTATCCCCATCGCCTACACCATCTCGAGCTTCTGCGACGAGGCCAAGGTGGGCGGCGAGCCCAAGCTCGCGCTCGATAACATCGTTGCCGTGGTCGACTGCGCCCGCATGTACGACGAGTTCAACGGCGGCCGCGACCTGCTGGCCGAAGATATCGACGAGGACGACATCGAAAGCCTGCTCATCCAGCAGATTGAATTCTGCTCCACGCTGATCCTCAACAAGACCGACACCGTGACGCCCGAGCAGATCGCCGAGCTCAAGGCCATCGTGCGCAGCCTGCAGAAGGACGCCGT
>CAKUGX010000035.1 GCA_934654765.1 uncultured Collinsella sp.
CCGGTACACATTGTAGACACGTCGGAGGTGATAAACTGCATTGTGTCGTAGATGGCAAGACCGGCGTGCACGTTGCCGCCGGGGCTGGCGATAAAGACCGTGATGGGGGCGACTGGGTCGGCGGCATCGAGCAGACGGATCTGTTGGCACAGGTCGTAGGCCATTGCGCTGTTGATGTCGCCCACGACGGAGAGTTCGCGGCGCGCGAGCATCTCGTCGTAAACGGAGGTGAGCGTGACGCCGCGGGCCGATTCGCGCATCGTGAGCGGGCTGATGATAGAGGTCTGGGTGGTGTCCATGAGGACTCCTTTCCGTATGTGGTGGATCTTGATGGGGCTATGCGTGCCTGTCTTTAGGACTCAAAGGCATGCTCGAGCCTGCGTTCAAGTTCGGTAGTGGCCTTATGGGTGCCGGCATTAGCCAGCGCTTTGTCGAACGCGCCAAAGCGCAGCAGCGTGGCGATGGGCGCGGTGTAGGCAAGGTGCAGCTGGCGCTCGAGATCATCGGGAAACTCGTTGGGGTCGTAGCGTTTCCGGTAGAAGTGGGTAATGCTTTGATTCATCTCCCATTCGTCGCGGTAGCGTTCGAACTGCCGCTGCTGGATATCGATGACTCGGATTGTCTGGGAACGAAGGACCGCGGGCGCCAGTGCCCGATAGCCGTCGAAGAGTCGATTGAGGCTGAGCGTACGGAGCATGTCGATAAGGGTGCGGACCGTAGTCGGGCCGGCCTGGAATCGGGCAGTCGCACGGTTGTAACGTTCGCGGTCGAGCACCATGATGTTGGGTGGTCCCGATGGGTCTGCCGTATCGTCCTGCCCGCAGTTTGCCTGCTGATGCCGTGCCTCCAGGGCGTCGAGCCCCATGGCAAGGTCATGGATGGGAAGCGTTATCGCGTTCTGCAGATCGTATCGATGGTCCATCAATGTCATCCGCGTCTCGTCGTCCATGTCGAGTCGCAACTTGGTATCGAGTGCCGTGATCATATGCGCCAGATGACCCATGGTATACGGGCCGTCGGTCTTGCCGTGGGGTCCGAGATAAGGGTCGGTCAGCTCACGGACGGCCGGATCGTCCATGGTCTCGGCGCAACGATTCGCCGAAAACTCATGGTTACTCAGGGCCTCGTCGATGGGCAGCAGGGCGAAGTTCGCAATCGTGGCGGCGGCGAAGCTGGTGTCGTAGCCGCCGTGTAGGGCGCGGTCGATGCGGGCCTGGAGAACGGTGCCGGCGGTTTGGGGATGGGTGTTCATGGCGTTTCCAATCTGCGATGTGCTTGCTTGCGAGTGATGTGCTGGGTGTCGTTGGTGATGTGCTTGCGGTTCTTGATGTGCTGGATTGGGTGCTATGGGGCCAATATGCTCGAAGGACGTTTGCCAGGTGATGGGCATGCTCCGTGCTTAGACGGGACAGCTGACGTTAGCGAGCGCCTCGGGCGGTCTTGCTCCGTTATTTAGTTATCGATAAAAGATGCTTGGTGTTCATATGCCGATCTTCTTTCTCTTGCACGCTGAAAACTGAAACTGAATATGCTCGATCAAATGGTGACCATCGTTGCGGTCATCTTTAACTTAATCAGGCTCCAGCGATTTGGCAAGTATCTTTTTCAAAAATGTTCTTCGGGGGATGCTTGGCTCGGATATGATGGTGCGCGGCAAACTCAATGCAGGGAGGCATATATGGCAATCAAGGCCATTGCAATGGATATCGACGGTACGCTCACCAACGATCAGAAGGTAATCAGCCCGCGCACGCGCGAGAAACTGCTCGCGGCGCAGGAGTCGGGCATCAAGCTCATCTTGGCTTCGGGCCGTCCCGCGTGGGGCCTTCGCGCACTTGGTCAGGAGCTCGACCTTCAGAATCACGATGGCCTGCTGGTGGCTTTTAACGGTGCGCACGTGGTCGATGCTCAGACCGACGAGGTACTGTTTGACCAGGCCATGCCGGTTGACGAGCTGCACCGCCTGCTCGACCACCTGCGCAACTTTGACGTGATCCCCATGATCTCGCTCGGTCGCGATCTGCATGTCGTGGACTCGTATCGCTGCATGATTACGCTGCCCGACGGCTCGCAGAAGAACATCGTCAAGTATGAGCGCGATGCGTGCGACCTTAAGATCCGCGAGGTCGAGAGCCTTCATGAGGTCGCGGATGCCTATCCGGTGGACAAGCTGCTCACCGCGGGCGATCCGGCCTACCTGCAGGCGCATCACGAGGAGATGTACGCACCCTTTACCGAGACGCTTTCGGGTATGTTTACGGCCGACTGGTACTTTGAGTTTACGGCGCCCGGTATCGATAAGGCACGTGCGCTTCAGGGCGCTCTGCCCAAGCTTGGCATCGATGCCAGCGAGGTCGTTTCGTTTGGCGACGGCCAGAATGACAAGTCCATGATCGAGTGGGCGGGTACGGGCGTTGCCATGGGTAACGCCGTCGATGAGGTCAAGGCCGTGGCTCAGATGGTGACCGCCAATAACAACGAAGATGGCATCGCGGTGGCACTCGACAAGCTGCTGGGTTAGAATCGCCGATAGTGCATGGTTCGGGCGTCTGCTTGCGGGCGCCTTTTTGTTAGGGAGGGTGCCGTGTCCGCATTTCCGTTCGACGCCGTTATCTTTGACATGGACGGCGTCATCGTCGATACCGAGTATTACTACCTGGGGGAGACCGCTGCGTTTGCCAAAGAGCTTGGGCTGAACCTGACCCAAGAGGAGCTGAACGGGCAGGTTGGTACCTCGCATCAGTTCTTTTTGCATATGCTGGTCGATTGGTTTGAGCGCGCCGGAAAGGGGCACTTTGCCGGCGAGGAGGCACTGGCCCGTTGGGATGAATGGGCACATAAACGACCGCGCGATTATCAGACCTTGATCAATCCGGGCGCCGTGGAGACGATTCGCGAGCTCCCGCGCCGCGGCGTTCGCGTGGCGCTGGCCAGTTCGTCTCCCATGGACAGCATCGAGGAAGTGCTCGATGCGTGCGGTCTGTCGGATGCCTTTGAGTACGTGGTGAGCGGCGAGCAGTTTAAGGAGAGCAAGCCCGAGCCCGATATTTACCTGCATGCGTTGGATTTGCTGGGGCTGCCCGCGGACCGCTGCTGCTGCGTCGAGGACTCGGTGCCCGGCATCACTGCCGGCAAGCGAGCGGGTCTGACGGTGATTGCCAAACGCGAGGAGCGCTTCGGCTTTAGCCAGGACGCTGCTGACAAGATTATCGACCAACTGCCAGAGCTGCTGGAGCTTGCGTAGGACTGGCGATGCGTAATCCGCACTGATTATTGATTCCATATTTGCCAGGGGAGGGCAAATGCCATCGACTGAAGGGTTGACCGACGGAAAAGCGGCAATCCCGCTATATCAACAGGTTATCGATATCATCAAAAATGACATCAATTCTGGTACCTATAAGGCGGGCGCCCGGATACCAAATGAATTCGAATTGGCCGAAAGCTACAAAGTCGGTCGCGTTACCGTTCGGCGAGCCATTGAAGAGCTTGTCCAGCAGGGCTACCTTACCAAGCAGCAGGGGAGGGGCACGTTTGTAAACGCTCCCAAGCTCAAGCGTAAAATCCGCCAGAAGGACGACGTTCAGAGCTTTTCGGACGCCTGTCGTGTCAACGAGATGGAGCCCGGGGCGCGTATTGTCTCAAGAAAAGTGTTGCCGGCCGATGCTGCCGAAGCGCAGTTTTTTGGCGTTCCCGTTGGGTCGGAGCTGATCTGCATTGAACGCGTGCGCACCGCCGATGGCATCCCTGTGATGCTCGAGAACAACACGTACGTTTATGAAGACAACGCCTTTTTGGCGAAGGCGGACCTTACCGATCAATCAATTTTCGAGGTCGTGCGCGAACGGACGGGTCGCGGGCCTGCCCTCACCGAGCCGTGCACGCTTGAGATCGCGTGTGCGTCACCCGAAGTCGCCCGGCTACTGTCCGTTCCCACGGGAGAGCCTCTGTTTTATATGGAGGCATATTTCTACGACGAGCAGCAACGGCCGTTTATCATCGGCCGACAGCGGATTGTAGGATCGCGCTACATTTTTGATATCTAGGACGTTGATCAAGAGAACGCCCGGCGGCCCAAAATTGCCCGCCGGGCTTTTTTGCCGTTCGCCGCCGTTGAACGACCGTTCACCCGAGTCTTCGTAACCTGTCCGAAATATCCTTGAAGTGCTAAAAACACGCTGATAATCTATAGAACGTCATAGGACGTTTGCATTGCGCGAACGTTAAAGCGAGACACGATAAGGTCTCGGGTTCTTTGGAGGTATCTATGTCAGATACGAAGGCGAAGAAGACAAACAGACGTTTCAAATTCAAATTACCGCACGTCTACACGATCATGTTCTTGCTGATCGTCGTCTTTGCGGTCCTGACCTGGATCGTTCCCTCTGGTCAGTATCAGCGCAAGACGATCTCGACGGCGGCAGGCGAGCGCGAAGTCGCCGTTGCCGGAACCTATGAACAGGTCGATAAGAACTACACCGATTCCGAGACTGGCGAGACCATCAACCTGGGTCAGGATATCTTTGCGGTCCTGCAGGCACCCACCGAGGGTATCCAGGCGGCAGCCGACGTTGTTGCGTTCGTCTTGCTGATTGGTGGATCGTTTGCAATCATCACCAAGACCAATGCGTTGAATGCCGGCATGAGCCGCGTGATTAAAAAGCTCAAGAATAAGGACATCCTCATCATTCCCATCACGATGACCTTGCTGTCCATTTGCGGCACTACGTTTGGTATGTCTGAGGAAGCCCTGCCGTTCTACGCCATCTTCATTCCCATCATGATGGGCATCGGCTATGACTCGATGACGGCGTTTATCATCTGCTTCCTTGGTCCCAACCTGGGATACTGCGCCTCGACCATCGATCCGTTCAACGTTTTGATCGCTCAGGGCATCATCGGTATCGAGGGCAACCCGCAGCTGTGGCTGCGTGCCGTCTCGTGGGTCATCTTTACCGCCGCTGGTATTGCATGGGCCATGCGCTACGCCATGCGTGTCAAGAAAAACCCCGAGTCGTCCGTTACCTACGAGGACGACAAGCTCAAGCGCGTTGAGTTCTCTGTGACCGATGCCTCCATCGAGGAAGAGTTCACCACCCGCCAGAAGCTCGTGCTGATCGATTTCGCTTGCGGTATGGGTATTATCGTCTGGGGCCTTGTTACCCAGGGCTGGTACATGAATGAGATCTCTGCCGTGTTCCTTGGTATGGGCCTGCTTGCCGGCATCCTGGGCGGTCTTGATCAGCAGACGATCGCCGAGGAGTTCGTTAAGGGCCTTGCCGACTTTGCGTACGCCGCCATCGTTATCGGTATTGCTCGCGGCATTCTGGTCATCGCCGAGGGCGGCATGATCATCGACACCATCCTCCAGGCACTTGCCACCGCACTTGCCGGAGCGCCGGCCGCCGTGTACACCACGTTTATGTACGTCGTTCTTGGCCTGCTCTCCCTGCTCGTTCCCTCGAGCTCTGGTCTGGCGGCGCTCACCATGCCCGTTATGGGTCCCCTGACCGAGCTCATGGGCCTCAATCCCGAGGCTGCCGTCACCGCGCTCCAGTTTGCCAACCAAACCATCAACACTATCAGCCCTACGGCGGGCATGACGGTTGCCGGCCTTGCCGTGGCAAAGATTTCGTTTGGCCAATGGTGGAAGACCATCTGGAAGTTCTTCATCTTTATGGTCGTGTTTGGCTTGGTCATTACCGCCATCTCCGGCATGCTTCCGGCGTAAGGAGGTCGCGATGTCCGATCGTTTGACGGTGCTGACATCTAAGAGCGTCTTCACCGGTACGGAAGACCAGCCGTTTGAGGGTTTTGTCGCGGTACACGGCAATCGGATTGAAGCTGTCGGTGGCGCTGGCGAGGCAGGCTCGTTTCTCGCCCAGGCGGATGAGGTGATCGATTGTGGCGACAGGACTGTCATGCCTGGCCTGGTCGATGTGCATACGTTCTATACGGGCTGGGCGTTGCGGAGCCTGGGGGCCGACTTATCCGAAGCCTCTGACGTCGACGAAGTGGTAGCGCTTCTGCAGGTATGGAAGGATGCCCACCTCGATTGCGCCGCCGCCTTTGGGCACGACCTTCCTGCGTCGCTCGCCGAAGACATTGAGAATGAAAAAACGGCGGCAGCGCTCGGCGGCGCCTTCGGAGATATTCCCGTTGTCTGCTTTACCCCGGGTGCCGAGACGTGCGTTCTCAACGCCGCCGCCAGCGAGCGCTATGGTTTTACGCCCGAGGCCTGCTATGCCGAGAAGATCTGGCGTATGATGCGGGACTTCTTGGCGCTTCCCGAGGTGCGCGCCGGGTATTCGGATTACATGGCGATGCTGAACGCTCGCGGTGTCACGGCTATCAAAGAGATGGCCTTCGATGACTATTACGGATTTGCCGATGAGATGGCGCGCCGTGAGGAATCTGGCGAGCTGACGGTTCGCGTCTCCATGATGTCGCAGCCGGTGGGCGCCGGGGCGAATCTGCCCTATGCCCGTGCGGCGCGTGATCGCTTCCAGGGACCGTTTGTTCGTTTCTCGGGCTTCAACCGCATGACCGATCGCGGCGTATGGGCGGGGCTTGCCGAGATGATCGACCCGTATGAGGAGACGGCCGATGCGGGGGCTGCCGGCAAGACGGTTGTCGAGGAGCCCGAGTGGGGTTTGATTGAGGACGAGCTGCGCGCGATTGATGCCGAAGGCTTCCGTTACTCGCTTCATTGTCAGGGCGACGGCGCCGTTCGCCACACCGTTGCGCTGTATGCCTCGCTGCCGCGAGATGAGCACGGAGCCATGCTTCGACGCCACGCGATCACCGACCTCGAGAACTCTGATCCGGAAGACCTTGCCCTTTTTGGCAAGCTGGGCGGAATCTGCGAGGTCTACCCCCAGATCCTCACGCTCGATAAGCGCGAGGACTGCCTGTCGATGATGCGTCGGCAGATCGGCGAGGTCCGACTGCAGCACAGCTGGAACCGTCGCGGCATGGAAGACGCGGGATGTACGGTGTGCTGTGGCACCGACCTTCCGCTCTTGATTCCGAGTCTGGGCGAATCAATCTACAGCGCGTGCGGTGGTTATTTTGCCGACGGTTTGCCCGTGAATGAGGGAAATACGCTGATGATTGCCGAGCTCCTTCGTGCATGGACGGCAGGGGGCGCATATGACCTGATGCGCGAGGATGAGCTGGGAACGCTCGAGGCCGGTAAGCTTGCCGACATCTGCGTGCTCGATCGCGATGTGTTTGACCTTGACTACCACGATGCTTGTGACCTTGCCGTTGATATGACCATGTCGGACGGACGTATCGTGTTCGACCGAAATAAGGAGGTTTAGCATGCCTGAAACCAAACCGACGCTGCGTCGCGAGCAGATCGCGGGCATGAACATCCACTACATCATGTGGTCGCTCGACTATTTTTTGGATACGCAACAGCGCCTGGGCTTTGAGTCCATCGAGCTGTGGTGCGCCGAGCCCCATGTGACGCTCGATCACACTGGGTATTATGAGGCCGAGGCTCTGGCGAAAAAGGCCGCCGACCGCGGTCTGCGCTATCGGACGCTCTGTCCCGAGAACGTGGTCTATCCATGGCAGTATTGCGCCCGTAAGCCGCTTCACGAGCAGCGGAGCCTGGCGTATTTCAAGCATGGCATCGAGCTTGCCGAGGTGCTGGGATGCGACCGCATGTCCGTAAACTCGGGTTGGGGTGACTGGGACGAGGATCGCGAAGAGGCGTGGAAGCGCAGCCGCGAGCACCTATCCATCTTGGCGGAGTATGCCGGCGAGCACGGTCTGGTGCTAACGATGGAGAGCCTGCGTCCCGAGGAGAGCAACCTTGTGACGACCGTCGCCGATGCCAAGCGCATGATCGATGAGGTCGCGAGTCCGTATCTGCAGCCTATGGTCGATACGACCGCAATGGGTGTTGCGGGTGAGTCGCTCGAGGACTGGTTTGCCGCATTTGGCGACGGTGCGATCCACGAGATGCACTTTATCGATGGCGACCCCTATGGCCATCTGGTCTGGGGCGACGGCAAGCACGATATGGATGCCTTCGTCGCCACGCTCAACGCCCATGGTTTCGATGGCATGTTGGGTCAGGAAATCACGGACGGTCGTTACTACGATGACCCGGCGGCGGCAGATGCCAAGAACATGGCCGCCTTCGAGAAGTATCTGATTGACTAGATAAGATTTTGCTCGGCCATGTAAGACGCGTCATGCATGGCCGGCCAAGCTGGAAAGGAACTAAACATGAACGCACATGATCTGATTAAGGAAGCAATTGCCGAGAAGGGCAAGTTCGACAGCGTCTACTGGATTGCCTGCGGCGGCTCCATGATCGATCTGATTCCGGCCCATGAGCTCTTGCAGCGCGAGGCGACGACGTTCACCTCGTATATCTATACGGCCCGTGAGTTCGACATCATGCGTCCCCGTCGCCTGGGTGAGAAGTCTCTGGTCATTGCCTGCAGTCACAGCGGCAATACCCCCGAGGTCGTCGAGGGCTGCGAGATTGCCCTTGCCGCGGGCGCGACGGTGATCGCGCAGACCGATAACGCCGGCTCCAAGATCGATACTGGCAAGTGGGTCACCTGGGTGTACCCGTGGGGCGAGGGCGTTCCGCAGGCCGAAGTTCCTGCCGGCATCTCGCTGTCGCTCGCGGCCGAGCTGCTCGACCAGCAGGAGGGCTACGCCGATCTCGCCGACATGTATGCCGGTATTGCCGAAATGGATAAGATTTTGCCTCCCGCACGCGAAAAGGTAAATGCCGAGCTGGGCGATCGCTTTGCCAAGCTTTGCCAGGAGCATGAGTTCTTCTATATCCTGGGCAGCGGTCCCAACTTTAGCCAGACGTACGGCTTTGCCATCTGCTCGCTCATGGAGATGCAGTGGCAGCACTGCAGCTATATCCACTCTGCCGAGTACTTCCATGGCCCCTTTGAGGCTACCCAGGATGGCGTCTTCTACTTCTTGCAGATGGGCTCGAGCGAGTGCCGTCCTATGGACGAGCGCGCCCTGGCGTTTCTCGAGACCCATACCGACACGCTGATGGTGCTTGATGCCAAGGAGTACGGTATGGAGGCCGTGCCGGCGAGCGTTCGTGCTTATCTGGATCCGGTGCTGTTCTACGCTATGAACTGCGAGCTGCGTGCAGCGCGCGGCAAGGTGTTCGATCACGACCCCGACTTCCGCCGCTACATGGGCGTTGTTGAGTACTAGGAAGGATAGATACCATGGCTTTTAACGTTAACGCGCTCGGGTTTGGTGACAACGTCGTCGATCGCTATGAGCATATCCATACCATGTATCCCGGCGGCAATGCGGTGAATTTTGCCGTTTACGCCAAGAAGTGCGGTGCTGCGCGCTCCGCGTACATGGGCATCTTTGGCAACGACGCCGCTGCCGAGCATGTGATTGCAAGTCTTGAGGACGAGGGCATTGAGCTCGCTAAGTGCGAGCAGCTTATTGGCGAGAATGGCGCGGCGCGTGTGACCGTGGTCGATGGCGACCGCATATTCCTTGGCTCCAATGAGGGCGGCATCCGTGGCGATGCGCGCTATGTGCTCGATCGCTTTGATCTGGCATACATGAAGCAGTTCGACGTGGTCCACTCGGGTAACTACTGCTTTACCGAGCGCGAGCTCCCCAAGCTGAAGGCTGCGGGCATCACCGTATCGTTTGACTTCTCGGACGATTCCACCGATGAATACTATGAGCAGATTGCCCCGTTTGTCGACTTCGCCTTCTTTAGCGCCGCGGACGCTGCGAGCGAGGATGAGATTCGCGAGCGCCTCGCCTGGGTGAAGAGCCTGGGTCCGCGCTTTGTGTCTGCGACGGCGGGCGCCGAGGGCTGCATCGCCTATGACGGCGAGCGCTACTATCGCCAGCTGGCAAAGCCCGTAACGGACATGAAGGACACCATGGGAGCCGGCGACTCGTTCCTGACTTCATTCCTGATGTGCTACCTCGATTCCGCCAAGCGCGACGAGGACGGGCCTGAGGCCATTGAGCGTGCGCTCGATTTTGCGGCAGGTTTTGCCTCGACCGTGTGCGGCATGGAGGGCTCTTGGGGTCACGGAGCTCCGATCGCCGAGTAGCCTAAGAAAGCGCTGGGCGGCTTGGGGCTGAAGCCTTGGCTGACTGACGCGAGATTACATCGGAATTCGGATAGGGGCTCGCCTTGGGTGGGCCCCTTTTTGATTGCTGGAGAAGACTATGGATATTAAAGCATGCGCAGCTGGCTTCTGCTGTGCGGACGTGTATCAAAACATCGGCGTGTTCTATCCGACTGGTAATGGCATCGACTGGGGTATCCATCTGGCGCGAATGGGCGTATCGGTGTCTGCGGTGTCGGTCGTCGGAAAGGACGAGTACGGAGACAAGATGCGCGAGGCGCTGGCTGCCGAGGGATTCGACATCTCGCATCTTCGCGTGGAGGACGGCGATACCTCGGTGATGCTCATGGCGTTGAAGGACGGCGTCGACCGCGTACATCTCGAGGCGATTGACGGTGTTATGGAAACGTACCGGCCAAACGATGATGACCGGGCATTTATCCTGGAGCACGATGTCATCCATACCGACCTGTTTGGAAACTGCTTAGACCTGCTGCCCGAATGGCACGAGGCAGGCAAGATTGTCGTCATGGACTTTTCGGTGTTTAGTCAAGATCCCGAATACACCTGTGAGAGCCATTTTCCTTACGTGGACTATGCCTTTATGTCGTTTGAGGAGGATAGCGCGGAGCTGCGCGACTGGGTGCGCCATGTGCAGGAGCTGGGTCCGCGCGTGGCGGTCGCCACGCTTGGCGAGAAGGGAAGCATCGCCTATGACGGTGAGCGCTTCTATGAATGTGGGATCGTGTCGGCCGAGAAGGTCGTCAATACCGTGGGCGCCGGCGACTCGTATATCGCCGGATTCACCAAAGGTGTACTGGATGGGCTTGACGTGCCGGCGTGCATGCATGCCGGTGCCGAGCTTTCGTCCCGAGTCATTGGGTCGTTCGAGCCGTACTAGGAACAAAAGCCTGGAAAGGAGTGCAAGATGGTAATCGATATGCTGGTCCAGCCCATGCTCTACGGCGAGATTTATACGCCAGGCGACGAGCCAGACGGCTTTGGTTTTTGGGAGCGTGAGTTTGGCATGGGGCACATGGGCCCCATGGACTGGGATGAGCTCGTGGCCGAGATGGATGTCTGCGATGTACGGAAAAGCGTGCTCATGCCGCTCGATGTGACCACGGCGTGTGGCGGGCACTTTGGCACCAACGACCAGGTTGCCGCGCTTGTTGCCGCGCACCCCGATCGTCTATGGGGATTTGCGAGCGTGGACCCGCAAGTGAGTGGTGCCGCCGACGAACTGGAGCGCGCCTTTACCGAGCTGGGGGCCAAGGGGCTCTGCCTGCATCCGGCAAAGCAGGGTTTTGCGCCCGATGATGCCGTTGCCGAGCCGCTCTACAAGCTCTGTGAGCGCTACAACAAGCCGGTGGTTTTTCATGCCGGTATGTCCTGGGAGCCGGGTGCGGAGCTTTCACGAAGCCACCCGCTTGCGTTTGAGCACACCATCGCAACGCATCCGGATGTGCGCTTTAACCTGACTCACTTTGGTTGGCCCTGGGTGCGCGAAACCGTGGCGATGCTGCTCAAGTATCCCAATTGCTATACGGATACCTCTATTACCTATATCGATTCGCCCGAAGAAATGATGCAGCGGCTCTTCACCGTCGATATGGGACCGCTGTGGTATGAGCGTGCCCTGTCGCATCAGGTGATGTTTGCCAGCAATACGCCACGCTTCCGCGCCTTCAAGCTCAAGCGGGCGCTTGATGCTGTGCTCATGCGCGATGAGGCGCGGGAGAATCTGTATTCCGGCACGGCGCTGCGTTTTCTGAAAGGTGATGAGTGACATGGTGACACTCGAGACATTGAGTTATCTATCGACGGCGCCCGACCAGTTCATCGACATCACAGAAGATGTGCATGCCGCCATCGAGCGTAGTGCGGTGACCGATGGACTGGCAGCGATTATTTTGTCGCATACGACTTGCGGTATCGTGGTGAACGAGGGGCTTCCGTGCGTGGAGACCGATCTCATGGAGACGCTCGATCGCATTGCCCCGCTCGATGCCCCCTATGCGCATGCTCATTTCTTGCCGAGTTATGGCGCCACGGGCAATAACTCCTGTGGCCATATCAAGAGCATGATTTGCGGCAATAGCTGCTTCTTCCCCGTTCAAGACGGCCACATCGTATGTGGCGGAGCCCAGAACATCTACCTTGCGGAATTCGATGGGCCTCAGAAGCGAAAAGTTTACGTTGAGGTGCTGGGCGAGTAGCAGTTGATGCCTGCGAATCGGTGAGCTAAAGGAGATTGACCATGTCGTTTATGGCTTCGATGTTTGGGACCGAGAAACCGGTCATTGGCATGCTGCATCTGCAGCCGCTGCCTGGCGATCCTCTGTATTATCCGGGTGGCAGCGTTTCGCGCGTGATCGATGCCGCCAAGCGTGATCTCGAAGCGCTGCAGTCGGGTGGCGTGGACGGCATTCTGATCACCAATGAGCTGTCGATGCCCTACGAGCAGCATGTGTCGGCAGTGACCCTTGCCGCTATGGGGCATGTCATCGGCGCTCTTGCCGCAGAGTTCTCGACCCCTTGGGGTGCAGAGGCTATTTATGACGGCGATGCCACGATCGAGCTGTGCGCCGCCGTCGAGGCGCAGTTTACACGCTGCAATTTCTGCGGTGCCTGGGCTGGCGATCTTGGCCTGATCAATCGTGACTTTGCGCACACCATGCGCCGCCGCGCCGCCCTGCGTCTGGATGACCTAAAGATGTTCCATTTCATCACAAGCGAGGGCGAGGTGTATCTTAACGACCGTTCGACTCCCGATATTGCCGATTCGCTGGTATTCAACTGTCTGCCCGATGCCCTTGTCATTGGCGGGTCTGCTGCCGGGCGCGGAGCTTCGGGCGAGCTTGCCGACGAGGTGCGCGTCCGTGTTGGCGATGTACCGGTGGTATGTGGAACGGGATGTCGCGAGAATACCGTTGCAGACGTGTTTTCGCATTATGATGGCGCGTTTGTCGGCACCTGCCTCAAGCGAGACGGCAAGCTCGACGCCCCTGTCGAAGCCGAGCGGGTCGTGCGGTTCATGGCTGCCGCCCGTGCCGCGAGAGGGGAGTGAACGGCATGCCGTACTATCTTGGCATCGACATCGGAACGAGCGCGTCCAAGGGTGTGTTAATTGATGCGGAGTGTCGAATTGTGGCGCAGGCATCTTGTCAACATGAGACCGAGAACCCTCGGGATGGTTGGTATCAGCACGATGCAGAAGCGATTTGGTGGGGTGATTTTTGCCGGCTGTCTCGCGAGCTCATCGAGCGCGCGGGCATCGAGGCGAGTCAGATCCGCTGCGTAGGGTTGTCGGCTTTGGGCTGTGATTGCGTGCCGGTCGATGAAGATTGCCACGCCTTGGCTCCGGCAATATTGTACGGGGTCGACGCTCGCTCGAAGCCGCAGATTGACGAGCTTCTTTCTGAATATGGTCCCGATCGAGCTCGTGAGCTCTTTGGACACGACCCGTGCTCGTCCGATATCGCTCCCAAGGTCCTTTGGTTTAAGGAGAATATGCCCGAGGTCCATGAGCGGGCGGCGAAGTTTCTTACGGCTTCATCCTATCTGTGCGCCAAGCTCACCGGCAGGTTTACGATCGACCGTTATCTTGCCGAGGATTTCCTATCCTTATACGATCGCGAGACGTGGCGGGTTAATGAGCGCGGGTGCGCGCGGTTCTGCCGTCCCGACCAGATGGCCGAAGTCATGGCGGCGACCGATATCGCCGGCGTAATCATGGATCGGGCGGCGGATGAAACCGGTCTTGCCAAGGGAACGCCGGTGCTTGTCGGAACAGGCGATTCGGGCGCCGAGGCGATTTCTACTGGAGTGTTCTGCCCCGGGGACATGATGGTGCAGCTGGGGAGCACGGCGTACTTTATCTATTTGGCGGACCATATGGTCGATGACGCTCGTCTATGGCCGGGGACATTCATCATCCCCGGGACTTACGGCATCTGCGCCGGCACCAATACAGCGGGTGCGTTGACGGCATGGTTGCGACGCGAGTTGTACCGCGATGCCGTGGATGCCGAACGCTCCGGCGGCCCCGATGCCTATGAGGTCATGGCGCGCGATGCCGGGCAGGTAGGTCCCGGAGCGGATGGCCTTCTGTGTCTTCCATACTTTGCGGGCGAGCGCACCCCGCTCAACGATCCCGAGGCGCGTGGCGTGTTCTTCGGTCTGACCGAAAGGCACACCCGGGGCCATATGGTCCGCGCGGCTTTGGAAGGGATCGCCTATACGGTCGCAGCGCATGTTGATATTATCGAGCGAGATCATGGATTGCCTATCGAGCACATCATGCTCGTGGGAGGCGGAACTAAGAATCCGGTATGGATGCAAGCGATTGCCGATGTCTGCGGTCGTGAAGTTTCGGTTGCAAAGGTTACGGTGGGCGCATGTTTTGGCGATGCCCTTATGGCAGCACTTGCTGGCGGCGCCTATTCATCATGGGGTGAGCTTGCCCGGGTTCTTGGGGTCGCACAAACGATCGAACCTGATATGGACGCTCATGAGCTGTACGCATCGCGCCGCCATATCTTTGATGAGCTATATGCGCGAAATTGCGACCTTATGCACGAGCTGGTGTAGCGCCGCCGAATTGCCCCACGCTCTTATGGGGGCTGCGTTGTGCGATTCGCATGTTCCTTGAGAGGCGTGGACAAAAAATGCCAAATATGAGTACTGTCACTAATTTAGTGGCAGCAAAATCAGGCTCTTGAGGCATTTATTGAGCGTCTTCGGGCGATTGAAACCTGTTATGGATGGCTTTAAGTATGCTAAAACGACCTGATAATGAACAGTTGTATATTATCAGGTCATTGTTTTGATGCAAAATAATGTGACTAGTTTTACAACAGTACTCATATTTGGCATTTTTTGCCCACCAGGGGTTAGCGGAAGTCGAAAATGGAGCGGGAATTTTCCAGGACGACCGACTTGACGCTTTCCGCGGCGCAGTCTTTAAGCGTGGCAATGATCTCGGATGTTCTTATGAGTGAATCGACGAGCTGTCGCGCGGTTGTTTCTGCGCTTGGTTCGACCGGTGCGTCGGTTTCGAGTAGCAAGCGATTAAGTGGAATCTGTCGGGCGTATTCGCGACCGCGCTTGGTGGCGAGCATCCGCTCATTCACGGAAAAATAGCAGCCTGCGTTTCGCGCGCGGACGAACTCGTTCGAGGTACCGCTAAACCAGTGGAAGATGATAGCGGGGGAGTCGGGGCTTGGGGTGAGCAATTCATGTGACCCGAGGACGTCCAGCACGGTTCCTGCCGAACGAACGGCGTGAATTGATATCACGCGCCCGGCAAGAGAGTGCTGCACGAGTGCATTGCAGAGCCGGTCAAATGCCTGTACTTGTAGCGGCTCGCTTCCGGCAAAACGAGCGGAAAAGTCGAGCCCGACCTCGCCGATCAAGCGTTCTTGTGCAGCGACTTCGCAAAGCAGATTGATTTCAGCGTTGCCACATCGTCCGTCGGCGAGCCACCAGGGATGGAGGCCGATGCCGGCAAAGATATTTGAACGGTTGCAAGCGCGCTTCTTGGCGCGTGCAAAGTCGCGCGGATCGACGCCGCAGTCAAATAGAACCAGGTCCAGCGTCGTTGCCTCATCGGCAACGGCGTCCGGGTGAGCCATTAGATCAAGATGGCAGTGTGCATCAAATAACCAGGGCTCCATCTCGGCGCGCTCCGCTAGTCCAAGCGCTGGCCATCGGCGCGCACGCGCTCGGTGCCGCGCCCGCTGATCTGGCGGATAACCTCGCCGGCAATCATCTGACCCATGATGGGCGGCATAAAGCTGGCGGTACCCAACTCGGTACGCTCGTGGATGTTGGACGGGTCGCGGGGTTGGGTTTTAACCGATTCCTCGCAGCTAAACAGCACGTGCAGGCTCTTGATTCCGCGCTTCTTACATTCTTTGCGCATAATGCGGCTCATGGGGTCACGTACCGTATCGAAGATGTCGGCAAAGCGCAGGCACTCGGGATGGAGCTTGTTGGCTCCGCCCATAGAGCTAACCAAACGAATGTCGTGGTCTTGAGCATATTTGGCAATGGTGAGCTTGGCCGAGATGGTGTCGATGGCGTCGACGACGTAGTCGAGCTTGCCGCCCGTCTGCTCCAAAACGCTCGCGAAGAACTCGTCGATGTTGTCGCTCAGCAGGTATTCGGTGCGTTTGATAACGGTGGCGGCGGGATTGATATCGTGGGTCATGGCTTCCATCACGTCCACTTTGCGCTTGCCGACGGTGCTATGAAAGGCGATGGCCTGGCGATTGATATTGCTGGGCGCGATGATGT
>CAKUGX010000036.1 GCA_934654765.1 uncultured Collinsella sp.
ACGCCGGAGGAGTTCCGGAGCCGGGCCCTTGCGGCGTAGTCGCTATTTATTCAGTCCAAGTTTCGGGGTGCAGTTCATTGTACTCATCGCGGCGGTTTTGTTTGACTGCTGTTTATTGTTCTCGGCTAGTACACCATACCCATGGCGTCCTGAACCTCGGCCAGAGTCTGCTCGGCGATCTCGTTGGCACGACGGTTGCCCTCGTGCAGGACGTCCTTCACATAGTCCAGATCGTTCTCATAGCGCTGACGACGCTCGCGGATCGGCGCGAAGTACTCGTTGACGGCCTCGGTCACGTACTTCTTGAGTTGGCCGGAGCCGCCCATGCCAATCTCCTCGGCAATCTCGACCTCGGAACGACCGGTGCAGATGGCGGCCGTCGAAAGCAGACCGGATACGCCGGGGCGGTTCTCGGGATCGAACGTGATCATGCGCTCGGAGTCGGTCTGGCTCTTCTTGATGCGCTTGGCCGTCTCCTCGGCGGTCATCGAGATGTTGATGGCGTTGCCGTAGCTCTTGCTCATCTTGCGACCGTCCAGGCCGGGCAGCAGCGGGGTCTCGGACAGCAGCGCGTCGACCTCGGGGAACACCTTGCCGTAGCGGTTGTTAAAGCGGCGGGCGATGGTGCGGGTGAGCTCGATGTGCGGCAGCTGGTCGCGACCGACGGGCACCACATTGCCCTTGCAGAACAGGATGTCGCAGGCCTGATGCACCGGATAGGTGAGCAGAAGGCCGGTGAGCTCGTGGCCCGAGGCCTCCATCTCGGCCTTGACCGTGGGGTTGCGCGCCAGCTCGGCCTCGGAGACCAGCGACAGGAACGGCAGCATGAGCTGGTTGGCGGCGGGCACGGCGGAGTGCGCGTAGATCATGGTCTTGTCGGGGTCGATGCCGCAGGCAAGGTAGTCCATGACCATGTTGTACACGTTGTCCTGGATGTGCTCGGTCGTGTCGCGGTCAGTGATGACCTGGTAGTCGGCGATGAGCACGTTGGTCTTGGCGCCCATGTTCTGCAGCTCAACACGGCCCTTGAGGGTGCCGAAGTAGTGACCCAGGTGCAGACGGCCGGTGGGGCGGTCGCCGGTGAGCATGGTGAACTTTTCGGGCGTTTTGGCCAGGCCCTCGCGAATGGCGTTGCTCTTTTGCAGCGCGACTTCGTAGCTGTTCTCGTTTGGCATGATTGCTCCTAACGTATGTTCATGGGTCAAGATGATAACGCGTTTATTGGGGGGGCGGGTCGTAAGTAGGCGAGGGGCGGGAGGGCGGCATGTGCGATGGGCGCGGCGTGGCTGCGCGTTTGGCCGGCGGCGCCTGGGCGCATCCTCGGCAGCTTACCCTAGCGCCTGTGGTGGCGCTCCTCCTTGCGTTCTTCCGCCGCCTGCTCCTCCTGCTTAAAGGCGGGGTCGTCGGGGGTGACAAGCTCGTCCTCGTGCGTGCGCTTGTTGTAATGGTGGCGCAGCACGGGCTCAAACAGGTGCAGGTGTTTGGCAAAGGCCGCCGAGCCAATGGCGAGCACGGTAAAGATGAGCACGCGCATGGGGACCTCGACCTGGTTAATCGCGGCGGCGCCGGCCGAAAGCATGATGCACCAGGCATAGATGAGGAGCACTGCCTGTTTTTGGTTGTAGCCCTCTTGGATCAGGCGGTGGTGGATGTGGCCCTTGTCGGCCTGCCCGATGCTAATGTGGGCGCGCTTGCGGCGCACGATGGCGCTAAACGTGTCGATGATGGGCACGCCGGCAACGATGAGCGGGATGATAAGCGAGGTGAGCGCGGCGGTGCGGCTCACGTTGAGTAGCGAGATGGAGCCCAGCGCAAAGCCCAGAAGCAGCGACCCCGAGTCGCCCAAGAAGATGCTTGCGGGGTTGAAGTTGTAGCGCAAAAAGGCCAGACAGGCGCCAAAGAGCGCAATGGAGAGCGCGGCGGCGTCGATGCGGCCCGAGAGAACGGCCATCGAAAACATGGTGAACGACGCGATGCCGCAGATGCCCGTGGCCAAGCCGTCGAGGCCGTCGATGAGGTTAATGATGTTGGTGAATGCCACCAGATAGATCACGGTGATGGGGTAGGCGAGCCATCCGAGCATGATTTCGCCGGGGGCAAACGGGTTGACGATGACGCCGATGCGCAGGCCACCCACGCAGGCGATGAGCGCAGCGAGGACCTGTCCGGCCAGCTTTTGCTTGGGCTTGAGCTGGATGACGTCGTCGATAGCGCCGGTCGCAAAGATGACGGTAAAGGAGAGCGCCAGCATGGGATAGCTAATGTGAAGGCGCGGATGCGGCACCAGGACGGGCGGCCAGCCTAGGTGCCAGGTGCCTAGGATTTGCACAATGCAGGCAACGACCAGGCCCAAAAACACCGCCGTTCCGCCCAAACGCGGGATGGGCTTGGTGTTGATGCGGCGCTTAGAAGGATAGTCGACGGCGTCGAGCTTAATTGCCAAGCGCTTGACCAGGGGCACCGTGAGGAAGGTCGTGATAAAGGCCGCCGCTGCCACGCATAGGTACGGTATGTAGCTCGGGGATGAAGCCATGAATCTAAAAACCGCCAAGCGTCGAAGGGAAAGGTCAGAAGAACGCCATGCGCAAAGGGCATAGCCGAATCATGATACTCGACCAAGGGGGGTGCATGGAATTGCACGCAGCGATAATCACGCGCTTACCAGATATTGGGATGTTGTCGATGGCTTGTCGGGATGCCGGCGGGGATCCATGTGGACTGTAATGGTGATTTTCGGCAAAAGAAAACCACCCCCCACGTTACGAAAATGAACCCACCTAAAACAGGTGGGTGCCCTCATCGACTGTTCCAGCGTCCTTAACAACGAAGGATACCTGTACTAGGTACGACTGTGTGGGCTCCCTAAATAAACGCGACGGTTCACCCAGTTGCTCCGCGGGGGGCGGAATACCTACATCATAAAGCGGCACTTTGTCGATTCCAGTCTTGACATTACAAAAATCGTGTCGGACGATTACGGCGCCTTAGGGACGGAGCCGTCTACGCGGTCTGGCCCTTTACGTTTGACCTGCTGAATCGTTGTTTTGGAGCATGTTTTTATGCCGACGTCGTTGACCGAACTTTTTTCGCCTGCCTGCCATTTGTGTCCGCGCCGTTGCGGTGCGGCGCGCGACGAGGGCGCGCGTGGCGTGTGCGGCGCAGACAACACGCTTAAGGTGGCCCGCGCAGCGCTTCATATGTGGGAGGAGCCGCCTATCTCGGGCGAGGCCGGCTCGGGCACGATTTTCTTTAGCGGCTGCTCGCTCAAATGCATCTATTGTCAGAACCACGAGATCTCAACGGGCAATTTTGGCCTTGAGATTTCGCCCGAGCGCTTGGTCGAGATTATGCTGGAGCTGCAGGAGCAGGGTGCCAATAACATCAACCTGGTGACGGCGACGCATTATGCTCACCTGCTGCCGGCCGCGATTGCCGCAGCTCGGGAGCGCGGGCTGGACATCCCGATCGTCTACAACACGAGCGGCTATGAGCGGGCGAGTGCCGTGGCCGCGCTCGGCGATCTGGTCGACGTGTGGCTTACCGACTTTAAGTATGCCGACGTGGGGCTTGCGCAGTCGCTTTCTCATATTAAGGACTACCCGCGCGTGGCCGTGTCGGGTCTGGCCCAGATGGCTCGCGAGATCGATCGCCGCGGGGGAGAGCTGGTGGACGAGGACGGGCTCATGAAGCGCGGCATGATCGTGCGTCACCTGGTGCTGCCGGGGCATGCCGACGATTCGTGCCGCGTGTTAGACCTGGTGTGGCAGACGGTGGGCGACGTGCCGATCTCGGTCATGAACCAGTACACGCCCAATGCACTCATGCGCGAACAAGGCGGCGACCTGGCGCGCGCCGTGACGCGCGAGGAGTATGAGCAGGTGCTCGACCATGCCGACGACCTGGGCTTTACGACGATGTTTTGGCAAGAAGGCGGCGCGGTAGACGAGAGCTTCACCCCAG
The DNA here is from genome assembly GCA_934654765.1 of uncultured Collinsella sp. Taxonomy (GTDB): domain Bacteria; phylum Actinomycetota; class Coriobacteriia; order Coriobacteriales; family Coriobacteriaceae; genus Collinsella. Next base: position 3,961 of record CAKUGX010000036.1, read on the forward strand.
CCTTCGACACCACCGGCGTCCTCACCAGCGCAAAGTAGCGCGTTCGCCGATGATTTTTCTGGGACGGGGATTAAAAAATCATCGAGAGGATCGCCTGCTCGAAAAGTAGTCAAAAAGCCCCGTCCCAAAAAGACTGGTTATTGGGCGTTGACAGTTGGCGAGCCGTAGGTAAAATATCAACTTGTCCTGGGGACGTAGCTCAGTTGGGAGAGCGCTGCCGTCGCATGGCAGAGGCCGAGGGTTCGACTCCCTTCGTCTCCACCCTTGGATTTGATAAGCCGCTGACATTGTGTCGGCGGCTTTTTTTAAAAGAAAGGGCTGTATCATGGCCGAGCTTGAGTCCCAACCACTGTCTGCCGAGGAACGCGCCGAGTTGGAAGAGCTCCGCGCCGAGAAAGCTCGTCGCGAGGCCCAGGAAGAGGCACGCCGCGAGCGTGAGGAGCTGGCCGCCCTGCGTGCCGAGCGTGCGAAGGCCGAGGAGACTGCTGCGAAGGGCGCAGCCGTACCGGCGCCTGCGCCCGCACCCAAGCCCGCTGCTGCGAAGCCTGCACCTGCCGCGCACAAACCTCAGCCTAAAAAGGCCGCTCGTCCCAAGTCCGTCGATCCCAAGCCGAGCCGTGACGAGATGAGCTTTGCCCAGCGCATGGTTGCCTCCAAGGAGCCTACGGGCGAGAACGAGATCCCTGGCATGGCGCCGGCTCAAAAAATCATCATTGTCCTTGCCCTCATCGCGTTTGTCATCTTTATGGGCTACACGATCCTGACCAGCATGGGCCTGCTCTAGCCGATTCGCGCCGGGTGTCATGCCCGAACACTCTGCCCTTCTCCAACCCTCAACCTCTGCACAACGCATCCGAAAGGTCGCCCCATGGCTTTGACCGACATCTCTCATCCCACCGACATTGCAATGCTCACCGATCTGTACGAGCTCACTATGGCCCAGGGCCTGTGGGAGAGCGGCAAGGCCAATGAGCAAGGTTGTTTTACCGCGTTTTACCGCGACCATCCCTTTGGCAGCGCCTATGCCGTCATGTGCGGCACCGCCGAGCTGCCCGAGCTTGTCGAGAACCTGCGCTTTACGCCCGAGGATATCGACTACCTCGCCTCACTCCAGGCCCCGGCCGGCGGCGCGATGTTCAAGCCTGCATTCCTCGACTACCTGCGCGATTTTCGTGCGCATGTAAACATCGACGCCGTCCCCGAGGGCGAGCTCGTCTTTCCGCGCGAACCCATGGTGCGCGTCACCGGCCCCGCGCTGGAGTGCCAGCTGCTCGAGACGGCGCTGCTCAACATTGTCGGCTTCCAGACGCTTGTCGCCACCAAGACGGCGCGCGTGGTGCTGGCGGCGGACGGCCGTCCCGTTGCCGAGTTTGGCCTGCGCCGCGCCCAGGGTCCCGATGGCGGGCTGGCCGTCGCGCGCGCGAGCTACGTTGCCGGCTGCTCCTCTACGTCCAATGTGCTCGCCGGCCGCCGCTACGGTATTCCCGTCTTTGGCACGCATGCGCACAGCTGGGTGATGAGCTTCGACTCCGAGCTCGAGGCATTCCGGGCTTTTGCTAAGTCGAGTCCCAAGAACTGCACGCTGCTCATCGACACCTACGACGTACGTGAGGGTTGCGAACATGCCATTACGGTTGCCAAGGAGATGGAGGCGGCGGGCGAGCGTCTGTCGGCTATTCGCATTGACTCGGGCGACCTCGCCAAGCTCTCCAAGTATGTCCGTGGCCGTTTTGATGCCGAGGGCCTGCCCTATGTGGGGATCTCGGTTTCTAACGATCTGGATGAGTACACGATTCAGTCGCTGCTCGACCAGGGCGCGCCCATCGATAGCTTTGGCGTGGGCACCAAGCTCGCGACCTGCTACGACCAGCCGGCGCTGGGCGGCGTGTACAAGCTCGCCGCCCGCCGTGCGAGTGAGACGGACCTGTGGACGCCGGTGGTGAAGCTCTCCGAGCAGCCCTACAAGCGCACAATTCCCGGTGTTCAGCGCGTACGACGCTATTACGACGGTTTTGGCGGCCCGGTTTGCGACATGATTTATGACGAGGACCATCTGGCAGGGGAGGGCGCCGCGCGCGGCAATACCCTCGTGGCCGTAAACGATGCGGCGCTGGTGACCGACGTTTCCGAGCTGGAGTATCGCGAGCTGCTGGTGCCGATTGTGCGCGACGGCAGCGCGGTTGCTCCTCGCGAGAGCATCGAGGACGCGCGCGAGCGTTGCGCCTGGGCACTTGACCATCTGGACGCAGCTTTCAAGCGCTTCCTGTACCCGCAGACCTATGTGGTGGGCATGGAGCAGGGCCTGGCCCAGGTGCGCGACGAGCTCGTGCGCAAGAACATGGCTGCGGCTTCGGCCTTCCCCTGGGCAAAATGATCCGAAGGGGACGGAGGAAAACGGATCATTTTCGTCCGTTCCGCACTAGGCGCCCCGACTGCCCCAGCTCGCCCGAACGCTCGACATTCGATTGGTTTGACGTATGACGACTTCTTATAAAACGATGGTGGTAAAGATCGGCTCGTCCACGGTGGTGGGCGCCGACGGCAAGGTCAACCGCGCCTTTATCGGCGGGCTTGCCGACCAGGCCGCAGCGCTGCGCGAGCTTGGCTGGCGCTTGGTCGTGGTGAGCTCGGGTGCCATTGCCTGCGGCTATCCCGTGCTGGGCTTCGACCGCAAGCCGGTCGGTGACCTGCCGAGCTTACAGGCCTGCGCCTCGGCTGGTCAGTGCATCATCTCGTCGGCCTACGACGAGGAGTTCCATGCGCGCGACCTGCTCACCTCGCTCGTGCTGCTCACGCGCCACGATACGGCCCGCCGCACGTCCTATCTGCACGCGCGCGATGCCCTGCTGCGCCTAGTGGAGCTTGGCGTGGTGCCGGTCGTCAACGAGAACGATACCGTTACCGTCGATGAGATCAAGTTTGGCGACAACGACACGCTGGCGGCGCTTGTGAGCTGCCTGCTTTCTGCCGATCTGTGCGTGACGCTCTCGGACATCGATGGCCTCTATACCGCCAATCCGCACGAGGACCCCACGGCCGAGTTCGTCCTGGTCGTGCATAAGATCGACGCCAAGATCATCGCCTCGGCGGGCGATTCTTCCACATCGGTGGGCACGGGCGGCATGATCACCAAGATCCGCGCGAGCCGCATTCTGATGACGGCGGGCATTCAAAGCGTGATTTGCTCGGGCGAGGAGCCCGATGCGCTCGTGCGTCTGGCCCGCGGCGAGAGCGTGGGTACGTTGTTCGATCCGCCGGCTGAGCGCCTGGACATCGCGCCCCGCAAGCTGTGGATCGCACTGGGTGATAAGGCGCATGGCTCGGTGACGGTCGATGACGGTGCTGCGAAGGCGCTGGTAAGCCGTGGCTCTTCCTTGCTCGCGGTGGGTATTCGCGAGGTCGATGGCGTGTTTTCCGAGGGCGATGTGCTCGACGTGTGCGACCCGAGCGGTATGGTCGTCGCCCGCGGTATCGCCGAGGCCGATTCGGACGTGCTGGAGCTTGCCGCCGGCCGCCGCCAGGACCAGATCGCCAGCAACCGCCTGCTGGCAGACCTGGCCGAGAAGCCCGCGATACACAGGGATAATTTAATCGTCTTCGCGTAACCAATTGACGCTGCAAACGCCCCTAAGCGGCAATCTGACGTTCAATCGTCGGGCATGACCAAAAGGTCAATGCCCTCCTCTTTCACGTCACCTTGCTCGCTTAGGGGCGTTTTCGCTTTCCGTCCTCTTTCTGCAATGACTTCATTAACCTGGCACCTGGGGACGTTCCTTTTGTGCCAGCAGGGGGGGGGCACTCCTTTGCTAGAAGATCCGGCGCAGGTCTCCGCGGTTGAGGGCTTCGTTGAAGAGGTGCTTGAATACCACGCTGCCGTGCAGGCCGTCGTGCTCGAACTCGTTGGTCACCCATGCGTGCGAGTTGCCCACGCGACTGAGCGTGTCGAGCTGCAGACCCGAGTCCACGTACATGTCATCGAAGTACACCGCGGCTTGCAGGGGCACCTCGTTGCACGCCAGGCGCTGCGGGTCGTAGATCTTGTCCCAGCTGGTGTCCTCCATCAGCAGGTCCATCGCCGGCTTGAAGGGCTTAAGTTCGGGCATCTGCTCAAACATCCACGGGAACATGGCCTCGCCGGTAAACATGAGCGGTCGCGCGAGCGTGTCGAACTCGGCACGGTGTGCCTTCTCTTCTGCCGCGGCCCAGCGAATGGGCATGGTGTCGCCGTCGGCGTAGATGAACTCCTGAAGCGTCCAGTACAGCGGATTCGTGCGCGTGTTGGTGCGCTCGAAGGCGCGCATCAAAAAGCTGTCAGATACCGAGGCATCGCAGGTCAGCGTGCCGTCGCCGTCAACAAAAGCATGATCGATAATCCAATGCATGCGCTCAAAGCTCGGCTTCATGCCAAAGTCGCTGCCCATGAGCTGTAGGCGCTCGACCGTCATCGGCGAGCCGTCGGGTAGCACGGGCTTCTGAGCCTCGAGCGCATCGGCCAGGGCTGCCACGCGCTCGACGTCGGCGGGGTAGCGGTCGTAATACTGCTGCGTCTTGGCAGCCATGCGCGGGAAGGTGTGCGCGTAGACCTCGCTGGCGCTCGCCGGCACGTGCGGAATGCCACCACAGGTAAAGCTTGCCGCCACGCCCTCGGGGAAGAGCGACAGATAGCTCAACGTCAAAAAGCCGCCGTAGCTCTGCCCGAGTGTGACCCAGGGCTTGCCCCCAAAGCCCACCAGGCGCAGATACTCAAAATCGCGCACGATTGAGCTGGCGAGGTGACGCTTGAGGAAGTCCGCCTGCGAGCGGGCGGCATTGGCGCCTGCTGCCTCGGCGCGATCACCTAGCGCCGCGATGGTGCGTCCGTCCACGCAGCTACTGCGTCCGGTGCCGCGCTGGTCGGGAAGGACCACGCGGAAGTGCTTGACGGCCTCCTCGATCCAGCAATCGCTTGTGGGCGACAGCGGACGCGGGCTCTCGCCGCCGGGGCCGCCCTGCAAAAACAGGAGCAGCGGCAGATCGTCGTTGATGCGGTCGGGCGCGCAAACCACGCGGTAGAAGAGCTTGATGCTCTCGGGCGCGCCGGCGATTGGTGCCGGCATGGCGCCGCGGCGCATGGTGCTGCCGACGGCCAGGAGCATCGGCTCCAGGCCGCGCCAGTCGAGGGGGACATCGATGCTGTGGTCCTCGACATACAGGCCGGGGACGTGGTACGAAGTGATGAGGGCCATGTGAGTCTTCCGTTCGTTGCGGTGTTTCGGGTTGACCAATTCTACCGCCGCGGGCGAGGCCATGCGCAAATCGGCTACCATGGTTGCAAACTTCTAGGAGAAAGGGCCGCCCATGTCGGTCGATATAGCCACGTATGTCCACGATCTTGCCGTTGCCGCCAAGGCAGCGTCGGCCTCGCTTGCCACGGCGAGCGACGAGCAGCGCCAGGAGGCCGTGCGCGCCATGGCCGTAGCACTGCGCAACGGTGTCGACTCCATCGTCGCCGCCAACGAGCTCGATATGTCCGCCGCGCGCGATGCGGGGACCTCGGCGGGGCTCCTCGACCGTCTGCTGCTGACGCCCGAGCGCGTTGAGGGCATGGCCACCGGTCTGGAGAAGCTTGCCGAGCTGCCCGATCCCGTGGGCCGCGTGCTCGATCACCGCGTGCTCGCAAGCGGCGTGGACCTCACCCGTGTGAGCGTGCCGTTGGGCCTTGTCGCCATGGTGTACGAGGCGCGCCCCAACGTGACGGCCGACGCCGCGGGCATCTGCATCCGCACCGGCAACGCCTGCATTCTGCGCGGCGGTTCGCTAGCCTATCACTCGTGCGCCATGATTTCTGAGCTGCTGGCCGATGCGCTCGAGACCAAGGGCTTCCCGCGCGAGGCCGTGTCGATGATCGAGTCTACCGACCGCGAGGCCACCGGCGAGCTCATGAAGCTCCGCGGCATCGTCGATGTGCTCATTCCGCGTGGCGGTGCGGGCCTGATCCAGCGCTGCGTGCGCGAGTCACTCGTTCCGGTGATCGAGACGGGCACGGGTAACTGCCACATCTACGTGCATGAATCCGCCGACTTCGATAAAGCGCTCAATATTATCGTCAACGCTAAGACGCAGCGCGTGGGCGTGTGCAATGCCGCCGAGTCGCTGCTGGTCGACCGTGCCGTGTCCGATGCGTTTTTGCCCGCGGTCGTGGCCGTGCTGCATGACCATGGCGTACTCATTCACGGCGACGAGGCCACGTGCGCCGCATGCGCCGACGCCGGCTTTGTGGAGGGTGATGACTACGTTGCCGCGACTGAGGAGGACTGGGGTCGCGAGTATCTGGCGCTCGAGATGAGCGTGAAGGTCGTGGCAAACGAGGACGAGGCCATTGCGCACATCAACCGTTACGGCACGATGCACTCCGAGGCCATCGTTGCCGAGGACACGGATGCTTGCGAGCGCTTCCTCGATGCGGTCGATGCCTCGGCCGTGTACGCTAACGCCAGCACGCGCTTTACCGATGGCGGCGAGTTTGGCCTGGGCGCCGAGATCGGCATCTCGACCCAAAAGCTCCACGCCCGTGGCCCCTTTGCCGCCGAGGCTCTCACCACCTACAAATACAAGCTTCGAGGCACTGGCCAGGTCCGCCCCTAAACCTACCAAAAAGGGACAGGTTTATTTTGGCAGGTTTTATCTGCGGTTTTGCCGGGCGACACGCTCGCCCGGCTTTTTTCTCCGCAAACCTTTTCTGCCTTTCGGCTTGAGCCGCGGCGATATACGATAGTGACACCGTGTCCTAGCACCGAATCACCAGGAGGTATTGCCATGTCCCAGACGCTTTCCGCCGGAATCACCCGCGACCGCGCGTTCGAACTGCTCAACGAGCACAACAAGGACCCGTTCCACATCACCCACGGCGAGACGGTCGAGGGCACCATGCGCTACTTTGCGCGCGAGTTCGACCCCGAGAACGAGGAGTTTTGGGGCATCGTCGGCCTGCTGCACGACTTGGATTGGGAGGAGCATGAGGACGACCCCATGAACCACACCATCTATGCGGCCGAGATCCTTGAAGGCGAGGGCGCATCGCCCGAGCTCATCCGCGCTATCCAGACGCACACGTCCGATTTCAATGCTTCACTGCCTAAGCCCGAACTGCAGATGGAGAAGATTCTGTTTGCCTGCGACGAGCTCACCGGGTTGATCGGTGCCGCCGTCATCATGCGCCCGAGCAAGAGCGTCATGGACTTTACGACCAAGTCGCTCAAGAAGAAGTTCAAGGACAAGCGCTTTGCCGCCGGCTGCTCGCGCGACGTGATTTCGCAGGGCGCCGAGATGCTGGGCTGGGAGCTCCCCGAGCTCTTCGACCGCACCATCGCGGCCATGCAGTCCTTCGCGCCCGACCGCGACACCTTCCAGGCCTAACCTGCCAAAAAGGGACAGGTTTATTTTGGCAGGTTTTATCTGCGGAAACGCCTCCGTTGTAGTTCTTAGCTGCGGAGGCGTTTCCGTTTTCTTGTGACGCCTCGGGACTATTCTGTCGTTGCCGGCAGGTGACTATGCGGCATTCTTTATAATCCACGTTCCCAACCCGGTTAATAACTGAACCTGTTTGATCGTCAGCCCTTCTTTTCGAAGGGCCAGTATCGCTTCGTTGCGAAGTGCCTTGGAGATGGATTTGAGTTCTGTGGGCGCACATCCCGCGACGTTTTGCACGACTGCCGCACCAAATTCACTTAGATCTTCCTCTCGCACTTTTGCCGTTGCGCTCGGACGATAGGGCAGCGTGGGTACACTTTTCATGAACTTGAGATATGAGCGCGGCGTCGGAAAAAGTGCGTCGACAACGTCCCCGGTGACATGCGGCCGAGACCTTGCTCCCATTAGGTACTCACGATGGCTGCTCCATGGATAGTCGTCATATGTCGCCAGTCCTGCTTTTTGAGGATTCAAATGAATATATCGAATTGCTTCGAGCAGATACTCCTCCGATTTAATCGGCGAATCCCAGAAGCGCTCCTGAAATACGTGGCCGATATGACCCGCGCGTGCATTGTACCTGCCCGCATACGATACGGCTATCGCGTGCATCGCGTCGCTCTTGCGGTCGTCCGGATCGTCGACGAGCAGATGAATGTGATTTCCCATAAGGCACCAAGCGATAAGCTCAATATTGTGTTTGGGGAGGATCGCATCGAGGATTTGAAGCAAGGCGATTCGGTCCTCGTCACCGTCAAACAGCAATTGCCCTCCGTTCCCGCGCAATGTGACGTGGAAAAAACCAGTCGGTGACTTTGAACGAGGTTTTCTCGGCATGGCCCCTCCTTTTAGCTCGGATGGGCTGAAGATACCTTATTGGGAGGTATTGGTTGTCGAGATTCAGTTCACCGACTATAGCTGCTACCTGCCGAAATGTTATTGCGTTTTCAAATTGATGCTTTTTAATGGTAATTGAGCGGGGTGAGAGCCCTCGATGCGGATGCGGACGTTGCCAGCGTCGAGCTGGATTGTTCTTGTGTGAAGACGTCGCAAATGGGCTTCACGCATTTCTACGTAGATAGAAAAATGGCCGGGCGCTCAAAATAAAACGGAGCGCCCGGCCATTTACTAATTGTTCATCGACGTTTGGCCAGATAAAACCTGCCAAAATAAACCTGTCCCTTTTTGGCAGGTTAGTTAAGGGCGGCTTGGGCTAGGCGGGCTTCGGCGTCCTCTTCGGTGACGCCCAGGGCCACGGCGAACTCCTCTATGGAGCGGCGCTTGGCCTCCTTAAGTACGCGCATGTAGTAGGAGCTGGGCTTTTTATCAGCTTCCTCGGCCTGGCGAATGCGGTGCATCATGGTCTTTGCCACGCGGACCGTCTCGGGCGCGCCCAGCTTGAGCTGCTGCTTAAAGTGCGTCTCCTCAAGCGAGCTGTTACGCTCGGTAAAGGTGTCGCACTCCAGCTCGTCATAGTGGCTCAGCAGGTGCTCGGCATCTTGCTGGGAGATGGCGGCATGCAAACGATCGGCCTGCGCCACGGGGTACATGAGGATCGTCTGCGCATGTCCCTGCTTGGTCTCGAGCAACAGCATGGGCTGCGGCGTGTCGTCCCTAAAACCGACGACGGTGCAGACTCCCTGACCCGGATGAATGACGTGTTGACCGATTGAGAACATGCTACCTCCAACTTATACGAATTTGCGTATGTCTAGAATACCACGCTGACGTGCGGAAACCCTTACTTTATGCAGGAAAAGCACACAACTCCGATAGGTAAGAGTATTCGATAAAAGACACAGCTCATTCACACCTTTATACATTTTCAACGCGTGCATAATCTGCAGGCAGACCGGCATCTTTGAGTGACTCCATACAAGCTGTAGTCAATTTTGTGCATATGCAAGTTCGATTGGCTTTACCCTGCGATAGTGCCCGTCGCTTGTGATAGAGTGCTACAAACTCTGGCTTTTGCCCTACGAGTGACCAAGAGCTCGGGGGCTTTAACACAAGGAGGATCTATGCCCGAGAAGATTGAAGAGCTGGTACGCGCTGCGCTTGCTGCGGCCCAGGAGGCCGGCGACCTTTCCGCATTTGAACTTGACGATTGCGCTATCGAGCGACCGGCTGACACTTCTCATGGCGAGTGGACCTCTACCATGGCCCTGAAGTCCGCCAAGCTGGCCCACTGCGCCCCGCGCAAGATCGCCGAGGCCATCGTTGCCCATATGCCCGAGGACCCCGCGATTGAGAAGGTCGAGATCGCAGGCCCCGGCTTCATCAACTTCTACCTCTCCGTTGCCGTCAAGAATGCCATCTTTGGTGAGGCTCGCGAGAAGGGCATGGACTTCGCTAAGTCCAACGTCGGTGGTGGCCTGAAGACCCAGGTCGAGTTCGTTTCCGCCAACCCCGTCGGCCCCATGCACATTGGCCACGGCCGCTGGGCCGCGCTGGGCGACTCGCTCTGCCGCGTCATGGACCACGCCGGTTACGACATCCAGCGTGAGTTCTACATCAACGACCACGGCTCTCAGATGAACACCTTCGGCAACTCCATCAGCACGCGCTATATGCAGCTTGCCGACATCATCGCCAAGCAGGGCGTGGATATCGACGAGGCTCACAAGATCTTGATCGCCGACCGCGACGCCTTTGTCGCCGACGAGAACGACGAGCATCCCGAGACCCATCCGTACCAGGACAACTTTGCCGAGACCCTGGGCAAGGACTCCTACGGCGGCGACTACATCATCGACGAAGCTGCCGAGTTCTGGCGCACCGACGGCGACAAGTGGGTCGAGGCCGATCCGCAGGAGCGCATGGAGAGCTTCCGTGAGCGCGGCTATGTGAAGATGGTCGACAACATGCGCGACCTCTGCCACGCCGTCAATTGCGACTTCGATCGTTGGTACTCCGAGCGTTCGCTGTACGTGAAGGACACCGAGGGCGAGACCGCCGGTACCTCTGCCGTCGACCGCGCTTTTGAGAAGCTCGACAAGATGGGCTACCTCTACACCAAGGACGGCGCCCTGTGGTTCCGCTCCACCGACCTGGGCGATGATAAGGACCGCGTCCTGATCAAGTCCGACGGTGAGTACACCTACTTCGCCTCCGACGTTGCCTATCACTGGGATAAGTTCCAGCGCGTCGACCACGTCATCGACATTTGGGGTGCCGACCACCACGGCTACATCGAGCGCGTCCGCTGCGTCTGCGACGCTCTTGGCTATCCCGGCAAGTTCGAGGTTCTGCTGGGCCAGCTCGTCAACCTGCTGCGTAATGGCAAGCCCGTTCGTATGTCCAAGCGCAAGGGCACCATGGTGACCCTGCAGGAGCTCGTCGACGAGGTCGGCTCCGATGCCGCTCGCTACACGCTCATCTCCAAGAGCTCCAACCAGATGGTCGACTTCGACATCGAGGCCGTTAAGAAGCGCGACAACTCCAACCCGGTCTATTACGTGCAGTATGCTCACGCCCGCGTGTGCTCCATCCTGCGCCGTGCCGCCGACGTAACGCCTGAGCAGGCCGACGAGATGGGCATGAAGGCCGTTGCCGCCAAGGCCATCGGTGAGAACGTCGATTACTCGCTGCTGACCGACCCGACCGAGCTCGCCCTTTCGCGCAAGCTCAACGAGCTCACCGACCTGATCGCCAGCTGTGCTCGCGATCGCGCTCCGTTCCGTCTGACCCACTTTGCCGAGGAACTCGCTGGTGACTTCCACAGCTTCTACGCTGCCTGCCAAGTGCTGCCGAGCGAGGGCCGTCCCGTCGACCCCGAGCTTTCGCGTGCCCGTCTGGCCGCTTGCGATGCCGTCCGCGTGACGCTCGCCCTGGTGCTCACCCTCGTTGGCGTTTCCGCGCCCGAGCAGATGTAATCTGCGGGTCATTTGACCGTGTAGGTTTGCTTTAACTGAGCCCTATAAGCCCGATCTCCCACGGAGGTCGGGCTTTTTTCGCAAATGCCGACGTATTGACGAATTTGGAACTGCTGGAAATACGAAACTATGCCGGTTTACTACGATGAATTGAGAATTTCCAACCACGCCGGCTTTTCGCAAAAAAGCGCAAGGCATCTACCTGCGGTTTTAGTTCAACATGTTTCGGAGTGGTCGCGGTTGAGCGATTCGTCGTAGTAAACCGCCATAGTTTTGGCGGAGGCAGTCCGATTTGTGGGTGGTAAACCAAAGAGTGTCCCTTTTGATTAGTCGTGGTTGATTTCCGATCTCAGCCGAACACGTTGAGCGGATAGACCGTTCCCGCAGCTAGCCGAACGCCCCCGAGGCCCCATTCAGGCCCCGGGGGCGCCGTTTTCCCAGTTGAAGGAACGGTGGAGATGTGTTTCGATGGGTCCGGTGGCCATGCTCCGCCCGCCGCCCGGCACCTCTTCCCAGACTCAGCCGGACGGTCGGTCCGTCTATTCCGTTTTTCTCCTAGGCTAGGCCAGCGGGGCATCGCCCCTCTCTGCGCGCGCCCTCTCGATGAGCCCCGGCGTCAGGTCGAGATCGCCGA
>CAKUGX010000037.1 GCA_934654765.1 uncultured Collinsella sp.
GCGTCGACCTGGTGATCAAGGCCTTTAACTACTACGTTGGCCAGGAGGACCGCAAAAAGTCCAAGGAGCTCCTGCACGAGATCAAGGGCTTTGAGGGCGGTCAGGCCGAGGCAGTCGCGCACGAGTGCCAGCTGATGTACGACACGATGATCCTCAAGCGCCACAACGACATCCCCGAGCTGGAGCGCATGCTCAAGGAGGCCGGTAACGACAAGGTCAAGAGCTGCCGCCTGGAATATCTGCTGGCCCTTCAGTACAAGAACAAGGGCGACGAGGGCAAGTTTGCCGAGTACCTGGAAAAGTCGGGCCAGCACTCGATGGCTGTCAACGCGTAACGGGCGGCTTGTGCTAGACTTCTAGTCTCACGGGGGCGTGGCGGAATTGGCATACGCAGGAGACTTAAAATCTCTCGCCGCAAGGATTGTGGGTTCGAGTCCCACCGCCCCTACCATTTGGCTTTTACGGGCCCGTGCCCCCTGGGGATGCGGGCTTGTTTCTTTTGGACGCCGGTGGGACTCGAACCCGCGAGGGGGCGAGCGTCAAGCGGACGCACAGCGTCCGTAGCGAGCCGGCGAGGGCGCCAGCAGGCGACCGAAGCCGGTGCGGATTTGCGCAGCAAATACGCAGACGTCCCACCGCCCCTACCATGTATTGTCTACGAGCCCGTGTCCCCCAGGGACACGGGCTCGTTTCTTTTGGATGCCGATACAGATGGTGAGTTGCGGTGGAATAGGGACTGTTTGGTCCCCAAAGGGCGATTTTAGTCCGTATTTCACCGCAACTTATTGGAGGGCGCTGAGGCTGGGGGTCCAGGCGATGGTGGGGGTCGCGCCGTCGAGAACCTCGTTGATGGTGGCGGCCATGCCGGCGAGGAGGCTGTTCTCACTTACGGTGAGCGTCTTGTAGCCGCCGGCTCGCATGAGCTCGCGAATCACCACGGCGCCGGCCAGAATCACGCCCGCGCGTTTGGGCTGTACACCCGGTAGCGCGGCGATACCCTCCACATCCAGCGTAGACATACGATCGATGGCGGCCGAGATCTGCTCCATCGTAAGCTCGCGCAGGTGCACAAAGTTCGAGTCGTACGGCTCCAGTTCGTGGACCAGCGCCACGAGCGTGGTGACGGTACCGCCCACCGCAACGAGGCGCTCGGCGCGCTCAAAGTCGCTGGGCAGGCCCTCAAAATAGGCGGAGAACTGCTCGCCTGCCCACGCGGCGGCAGCCGCAAGCTCGTTCGTCGACGGCGGCAGTGCAGAGAAAAACCGCTCCGTCACGCGGCGGCAACCGATGTCCAGTGAGCGCGTTCCCTCCAGCGCAAAGACCCCGCGCTCAGGCGCATAGACGCCCGTCGCGAGCTCCGTGGAGCCGCCACCCGAATCGGCGACGATGATGCGCTCGCCTGCAAAGTCGTGCGCCACGCCAAAAAACGTCAGGCGCGCCTCGACCTCTCCCGGAATCACTTGCGGTTCGAGCCCCAGATCGCGCAGGCCGTCCAGCAGCAGTGCGGCGTTGGACGCATCACGCGCAGCACTCGTGCACGTGGTGCAGATGCACGCGGCCCCAAAGGCACGGGCTTCGTCCACAAACATGTGGCACGCAGCGAGCACGCGCTCAACGGCCGCCTCGCAAAAGCGCCCCGTCGCGTCCACGCCCTCGCCCAAGTCGGTGATCTCGGTATGCTTGGACGATTCCACGATCGCCCCGCCCTCGACCTGCGCTAGCACTAGTCGCGACGACACCGTTCCCAAGTCGATCGCGGCCACCTTATATCGTTTGCAATTTGTCATTGCGGGCTCCCCTCCGGGCGCTACTCGCCTACTCGCCGCTGGACGCGACCGTCTGACCCTCGACGCCGTTAAATCCAAACAGCATGTCGAGCGTCTGAATGTACCACGGCGCGTCCTTGCCGACTTCCTCAATCTCCTTGGCCACTTCGCTGGCCTTCTTGGCGTTTGAGGACTTTTTGCTCGACGACGAATCCGAATCCTCGTCCAGACCCTGTACTTCAATCCTCTTTTCTCCGGGCATCACCATGCCCAGTTCCCGTGCCCGATCCTTAATGCCCTCTTCCGAGAGCCACTTGTCAGTGTCTTTTTTCATCTCATCTCTGTATTGCTCGCGAATCTCGACCTGCTTGGCCAAGATGTCGTTCGAGCGTTTTGCAACGTACAGGTCGCGCACGGGGAAATACAGGCTCACGAGCGCCAGAGTCACCACAATACCGATAAACAGCGGACGAAGAGAGCCATGCGTAAAGTCATAGATCGCCTTGACCACCGCGTTGTCGTTGGCGTAATGCATAAAGTCCGAGCCCGAAAGACGGCTCGAAGGTCTGCTCGATTTGTCGTGTGCCTGAGTCGAGGGACGCGACGCATGCGACGAACGTGCCGGGCGCACCGGTCCATCTGTCGAAGTATTCACTTGAGCATTGGGGCGCGAGGTACTTGTCGGGCGCTGCGCGGGGCGGTCGACGCCGGCGTAGGCGGACCCACCGAGCTGCACCGTGCGCGCACGACGAGGCGACGGCTCGCGCGAACCGGCGGAATAGTACCTGTTGTCGTAAATCTGATCCATGTGCGCCTTGTGCGGTTGAGGTTTGTTTGCGCTAAGTATTCTAGTTATAGCACGAGCGCGCGCACCACCTTCGGCGGCCTTTGCTCGACATAAAAAAGGCGCTGAGCCATATGGCCCAGCGCCCAACGGCGGCCATCAGAAGTGGAGCGGAGCCGAGTCAACCCCGCCCCCCCGAGCACCACTTGTTTAGCGAATGTTGTAAAACGCGGCCTTGCCGGCATAGCGCGCGCTGCCCTCGAGCTCGTCCTCGATGCGGATGAGCTGGTTGTACTTGGCGATACGGTCGCTGCGGCACGGGGCGCCCGACTTGATCTGGCCGGCGTTGACGCCCACGACCAGGTCGGCAATCGTGGAGTCCTCAGTCTCGCCGGAGCGGTGGCTCACGATGCAAGCATAGCCGGCCTCCTTGGCGGTCTCGATGGCCTCGAGCGACTCGGTGAGTGTGCCGATCTGGTTGACCTTGACCAGGATCGCGTTGGCGGCGCCCAGCTCGATGCCCTTCTTGAGGCGCTCGGTGTTGGTGACGAACAGGTCGTCGCCCACCAGCTGCACCTTGTTGCCAATGCGGCGGGTGAGCTCAACCCAGCCGTCCCAGTCCTCCTCGGCCATGCCGTCCTCGATGGAGATGATGGGATAGGTGTCGACGAGCTTCTCCCAGTAATCGACCATCTGGGCACTCGTGTACTCAACGCCCTCGCCCTTGAGCTCGTACATGCCGGTCTCGGCGTTGTAGAACTCGGTCGAGGCCGGATCCATGGCGTACATGAAGTCGACACCGGGCTTAAAGCCGGCCTTCTCCACGGCCTTGGTGATGTACTCGAACGGCTCGGCGTTGGTCTTGAGGTTGGGCGCAAAGCCGCCCTCGTCGCCCACGCCGCCGCCCAGGCCTGCCTCGTGCAGCACGCCCTTGAGGGTGTGGTAGACCTCGGCGCACCAACGCAGGCCCTCGGCAAAGCTCGGAGCGCCCACCGGCATGATCATGAACTCCTGGAAGTCGACGTTGTTGTCGGCATGCACGCCGCCGTTGAGGATGTTCATCATAGGCGTGGGCAGCAGATGGGCGTTGACGCCGCCCAGGTACTGGTACAGCGAAAGACCCGCCGACTCGGCAGCGGCGCGGGCGACGGCCAGCGACACGCCCAGAATGGCGTTAGCGCCGAGCTTGGTCTTGTTGGGGGTACCGTCCGCGGCAATCAGCGCGGCATCGACGGCGCGCTGGTCGAAGGCGTCGAGGCCCACGACGGCGTTAGCGCACTCGTTGTTGACGTGCTCGACGGCCTGAGAGACGCCCTTGCCCAGGTAGCGGCTCTTGTCGCCATCGCGCAGCTCGCAGGCCTCAAAGGCGCCGGTCGAAGCACCCGAAGGCACCATTGCGCGGCCAAAGCTGCCGTCCTCGAGCACGACCTCGACCTCGACGGTGGGATTGCCGCGGCTGTCGAGCACCTCGCGACCGTAGACGTCCAAAATATCGCTCATGTTGTCTCCCTCTCACTTGGAAACGGGTTGAATGCTTGGCGACCGGCTGACCGTGCACCGTCGGTGCGCCTCCGTAAGTTAGCCATGTCGCACTTTTTGCATTATGCCCTAAGTTAGCCGAGGGATACACTTGATTTTCGAAAAATTTAGCGGGAACGATGAGGCGTGTCAGCCCGTCGTTCCCGCAGCCTTACTCCTCCGCCTTTGCGGCATCCCACAGGTCGTTGAGGCCGTGGGTCGAAAGCTCGGCAAGATCCACGTGAGCACCGGCCGCCATCTGCTCCATCGCAGCCCAGCGACGGCGGAACTTGGCCGTGCTCGCGCGCAGGGCGCTCTCGGCGTCAATCCCCTCTTTGCGCGCAACGTTGACTAGGGCAAAGAGCAGGTCGCCAAATTCCATCTCGCGCTCGGGCGAGCCGGGCGCCTCGGCCTCAAACTCGGCACGCTCCTCGGCGACCTCGTCCCACACATCCTGGACCGTCTCCCACTCAAAGCCCACGGCCGCCGCCTTGCGCGACACCTTCTGAGCTTGCATCAGCGCCGGCAGGTGCGTGGGCACGCCGTCGAGCAGGCCTTCGGGTGCAGCCTCGCCCGCCGCCACAGCCTTGTCCTTGGCAGCCTTCTCGGCAAGCTTGACCTCGTCCCAAATCTTGAGCACCTCGTCGGGGTTGTCGGCATCCGCATCGCCAAACACGTGCGGGTGGCGGCGAATGAGCTTGGCGTCGATATCGCGCGCCACGTCGGCCAGCGTAAACTCGCCGGCATCCGCCGCAATCTGCGCATGCAGCACTACCTGCATGAGTACGTCGCCTAGCTCCTCGCGAAGGTGTGCCGCGTCGTCGGCCTCGATGCAGTCGAGCGCCTCATAGGCCTCCTCGATCATGTTCTTACCAATGCTGCGGTGTGTCTGCTCGCGGTCCCACGGACAGCCGTCGGGCTGGCGTAGGCGCCAGATGGTCTGCACCAGATGCTGCAGCTCGGCCGATGCGTCGACCAGCGTGGACAGATCGCGCGAGCCCTCGGCATTTTGCTGAGCCATGTGCTGCGCCATGGTTAGTCCTCCTCCAGGATCACGTGGCGGAACGCTCCGCCCTCGTAGATGCCGTAGCTGTGCGTGCCGTCCTTGGGGATGCTCACGCTGCCGGGGTTGAAGAGCCACAGGCCCGGGTGCGCCTCGCTTACCTCGTTAACCTTGATGTGCGTGTGACCGTAGACGAGCGCGGAGCCCTCGGGCAGCGCGGGCGCGTGGTCGACGCTGTTGTGCATGCCGGCGCCAAAGACGTGGCCGTGCGTCAGGAACAGCTCGCGGCCGGCCTCATCGAACAGCGTGGCGTAGTCGGCCATGACGGGAAAGTCGAGGACCATTTGGTCGACCTCGGCGTCGCAGTTACCACGTACCGCGATGATGCGGTCGGACAGGGCGTTGAGCAGCGGAATGACGCGCTTGGGGGCGTAATCGCGCGGCAGGTCGTTGCGCGGGCCGTGGTAGAGCAGGTCGCCTAGCAGGACGATGCGGTCGGGCTGTTCGGACTCGATGGCGACGCAGAGGCGCTCGGTCCAATATGCCGAGCCGTGGATGTCGGAGGCGATGAGGTATTTCATGATGGTCCTTTCGGATAGGGTTGATGGGGCTGGGCGCGGCGTGCCACCGGCCGCGTTATTCAAATCGCAGCGCAGCGTTCTGAGCCGCCTGCATCACGCGCTGGAGCGGCACGTTGTGCACGCGGGCGAGACGGGCGCAGTCCTCGTACTCGGGCGCCGCACGCTCACTGCCGTCGGGCAGGGTCGCCACCTTAACGGACACCTCGCCCCAAGGCGTTGTCACCTGCTCGAATCGGCGCGGCAGGCAAACGCGTTCCATCACCTGGCGACGAACGGCGTTGGTCGTGGTCTCCAAAAAGATAATCGTCTGTAGGCGCTCGATATCCTCGTGCGAGCAGACCACCTGCAACTGCCATCCGGGGCGGCCCTTTTTGCAGTAGAGGGGCAGCCAGTGCACCTCGCGAGCGCCGGCCTCGCGCAGGCGGTCGGCGGCGTAGGCGAGCACCTCGGGCGACGCGTCATCGATGTCGCACTCCAGCTTGACGATAGTTTCAGGCGCATCGGTCTCGCGAGACAGCGGAGATGTACTTCCACGTTGCATACGGTCCGGATCCTTTCCGCACGGGCTCGTTTTATTCACCCAAACGCTAGCACATCGGACGTGGCACAGGCGTGACTTTCGCCCGCCGTCGTCCTCGCCCCCATCCAAACGTGTACATCAGCCGCCAAACATGTCATTTTTTGTCGGTTTTGGAGGCTGACGTACACGTTTTGAGGCAGGGTCGATGTCGTGCGGCAGCCCTTGCGCGCCGCTTGCCCTTTCCAGTCGATTTCGACCCTCGGCGTGCCCAACGCGTCAGGGGTCGCGCCATTACAATGGAGCGGATTCGCCGAATGCAAAGGAGTCGCCATGTCTGCTTGCCCGCTGATCGATTGCCATACTCATACCTCGTTTTCGGATGGCCATGCCTCGTTTGAGGACAACGTCCGCGCTGCTGCCGCCGCCGGCTGCTGCGTTATGGTCTCGACTGACCACCTCACCCTACCCGCCAGCATGGATGCTAACTGCGAGGTGCAGGTCGTCGTGGGCGACTTGCCGGCACATCGTCTGGCCTTTGAGGACGCCCGCAAGCTCGCCGCGCAGATTGCGCCGGAGCTCAACTTTATCTATGGCTTTGAATGCGATTGGTACGACGGCTGCGAGCCCTTGGTAGAGCGCTGGTCCCAGGGCGCCGTGGTGCGCTTGGGCAGCGTGCATTGGATTGGCGACCCGGGCGATATCATGGCCGGTGCCGCGGGTACGGCGGGAACGGAAAACGTCGCGCGCCCCGACACGCCCGATTCGCTTTGTGGCTGGATCGACGACGATACCAACCTGCATGTTTGGGAAAACTTAGGCGTGCGCGGCGTGTGGGAGCGCTATGTCGATGACTGGTGCCGAGCCTGCGAGAGCCCGCTCAACTTTGATGTGATGGCTCACCCCGACCTAGTCATGCGCTTTTCGAAGGAAGGCTTTGCGCCCGACTTTGACCCCGCGCCGTTTTGGCAGCAGATGGCCGAGTGCGCGCACGATACGGGTCGCCGCGTTGAGGTCTCGACCGCCGCACCGCGCAAAGGCCTCGATGACTACTATCCCGCGACCGGCCTTTTGCGCTGCTTCGCCCACGCCGAGGTGCCGATTACTTTTGGCTCGGACGCACACCGCGCCCGCGACATCTGCTGGAACATCCGTGAGGCCCAGGCACACGCCTACGACTGCGGCTACCGCACCTTCGACATCCCCCACCCCACCGACGAATGGGAATCCGCTCCCCTCGCTTAACCCATCCCCTTCATCAGTTGCGGTGAAATAGGGGCTGTTGGCCCGATGAAACGCTTAAACAGTCCCTATTTCACCGCAACTTCCATGGGGCAAGGGTAGCTAATTTTGGCTTGACTTAGTGGCGGCGGGCGTTGAGTTCGCCGGCTAGTTCGTCGAGGGTGATGCCGTAGCGCTCGAGCGTTACGAGCAGGTGGTAGATCAGGTCGCCGGCCTCGTAGCGAATGTGATCGTGGTCGTTGTCCTTGCAGGCCATGATGACCTCGCTCGCCTCCTCAGCAAGCTTCTTGAGCAGCTCGTCCTCAACATCGGTCAGCAGACGAGCGGTGTAGCTCTCCTGTGGCGATGCGTCGCGACGGCCGTGAATCACCTCGGCCAGACCCGTCAGCGTCTCACCGATATTTCCATCCTGAACATTTGCGGTGCGCACACCCATAGTTCAACCCTCTCTATTAATGCCGAGCACCCAACAGGACACTTGTCCTAGGCGAGTTTCTTAAAGAAGCAAGTACGATTGCCGGTGTGGCAAGCCGGGCCCGGAGAGTCCACCTTGACCAGCAGCGTATCGCTATCGCAGTCGGCCCAAAGCTCCTTGACCTCCTGCATGTTGCCGCTCGTCGCACCCTTGTTCCAAAGCTCCTGGCGGCTGCGGCTCCAAAACCACGTGGTCCCGGTCTTGAGCGTCAGCCCCACCGACTCCTCGTTCATCCAAGCAACCATAAGCACCTCACCAGTGTCATATTGCTGAACAACACAAGGAATCAATCCACTGGCGTCATATTTGAGCTCGGCCGCAGTTGTCACTTGCTCCATCTAGAAATCCAATCTCACAGGGATACCTTGAGACGCCATGTATTCCTTCACTTCGCGAATGCTGAAGGTTCCAAAGTGAAAGACGCTGGCCGCCAGCACGGCGTCGGCTTCGCCCTCGATCACGCCCTCGGCAAAATGCTCGAGCGTGCCCACGCCACCGCTCGCGATGACGGGAATCGGCACCGCGCGCGCCACGGCGCGGGTGAGCGCCAGGTCAAAGCCGGCCTTGGTGCCGTCGCGGTCCATGCTGGTGAGCAGGATCTCGCCGGCGCCGCGCCGAGCCGCCTCCTCGGCCCACGCCACCGCATCGATGCCCGTGGCGTTGCGACCGCCCGCCGTGAAGACCTCCCACTTGTCGGCACCCGGCTCGCCGGGCAGGCCGACACGCTTGGCATCGATCGCCACGACCACGGCCTGGCTGCCAAACGCCGCGGCGGCCTGGCTGATCAGCGATGGGTCACGCACGGCCGCCGAGTTGAGCGACACCTTGTCGGCGCCGGCGGCAACCATGGTGCGCATGCCCGCCAGGTCGCGAAAGCCGCCACCCACGGTATAGGGAATGGCGAGCTCCTCGGCCGCGTGCGCCGCCATCTCGATGGTCGTCGCGCGGTTGTCGCTCGTCGCGGTGATGTCCAAAAACACGACCTCGTCTGCACCCTCGCGATCATAGGCTCGCGCAAGCTCAACCGGGTCGCCCGCATCGCGCAGGCTCACAAAGTTGACGCCCTTGACCACGCGGCCGTCCTTGACGTCCAGGCAGGGAATCACGCGTTTGGTAAGCATGGGCTACTCCTCCCCTCGGGCGGCGGCGAGCGCCTGGGCCAGCGTAAAGTTACCCTCGTAGAGCGCGCGACCGGTAATGGCGCCCTCGATGGCATCCTCGCCCACCGCAGCGAGCGCGCGGATGTCGTCGAGTGTCGAGATTCCGCCCGACGCCACGACGGGAAAGCCCGCGACCTGCGCCACATGACGATATGCTGCCACGTCGATGCCCGTCTGCATGCCGTCGCGCGCGATGTCCGTGTAGACCAGGTGCTTAAAGCCCAGCTCGGTGAGCTGCGCCACGGCATCGTCGAGTGCCACGCCCGCGCCGTCACGCCAACCGTTCACCTTGACCTGGCCGTCGCGCGCGGCAATGTCTGCCACCAGCAGCTCGCCAAAGCCGCGGGCTGCTACCTCGGCAAAGCCCGGCTCGGTCACGAGCACGGTGCCCAGCGCAATGCGACGCGCGCCGTAGCCGGCAAGCTCGTCGATGCGGGCGAGCGAGCGAACGCCGCCGCCCACGTCCACGGACAGGCCGTCAACGCCGCAGATGGCCTTAATCGCCGCCGAGTTGGCCGCACATGCGTCCTCGTCCTCGCCAAAGGCGGCGGACAGGTCGACAACGTGCGCCCAGCTTGTGCCCTGCTCGGCAAAGGAGCGGGCAACGGCCACGGGGTCGTCGGAATATACCTTGCAACGGCTGCGGTCGCCGCGCTCCAGGCGCACGACCTTGCCGCCGATCAAATCGATTGCGGGAAACAGGATCATCGGCCGGCCTCCTCGACGATGTTGACGAAGTTCTTAAGGATGCGCTGACCCAGCGCGGAAGATTTCTCGGGGTGGAACTGGCAGCCCCACACGCTGCCGTGACGCACGATGCACGGGAAGCTCCGCGTGTAGTGCGTGCGCGCCAGAACGTCGGCGGCATCGGCGTCGTCGGCCACCGCGTAGCTGTGGGTGAAGTACATGTTGGCACCCTCGGCAAAACCGGCGAGCAGCGGGTCGGCCGCGCCGGCGGGCGTCATGTGCACCTGGTCCCAGCCCACGTGCGGCACCTTCAGACGGCTCGACTCCAGGCGCGTGCACGAGCCGCGCATGATGCCCAGGCCATCGACCCAGGGACCACCGGCCTGCTCGGAGACGTCGCCGTCCACGACCGCGCCCGCGTCCGCAGGCACGCCCTCGTTGCCACGCTCAAAGAACAGCTGAAGACCCAGGCAGATACCGAGGAGCGGAGTTCCGGCGGCAACGGCATCGAGTACGGCTGCCTCCTCGCCGCTCTCGCGCATAAAGGCGATCGCGTCGTAGAACGCGCCCACGCCCGGGATGACCAAGCCGTCGGCACGGCGGATCTGCTCCGGATCGTCCGACGTGCAGGCGACCGCACCGGCGCGCGCAAGCCCGCGCACGACGCTCGACAAGTTGCCCTTGTGGTAGTCGACCACCACGATCTTCGGTTCGCCCACGCGACCCTCCCTTTTTCTCATCCAAAACCACCACGAAGGTGCCTGTCCCCTTTGCGGTGGTTTTTGTCTTTGTTGCGGTTACAGTGAGCCCTTGGTGCTGGGGATGCCTTGCACGCGGGGATCCAGCTCGCAGGCATGGCGCATCGTGCGGCCCACGGCCTTAAAGGCGGCCTCGATAATGTGATGCGAATTGCCGCCCGCCAGCTCTCGCACATGCAGCGTGAGCTTGGCATCGCGCGCAAAGGCGTAGAAGAACTCGACGGCCAGCTCGGTATCGAAGCTGCCCACGCGCTCAGTCGGCACAGGCAGCTCGCAGTAGGCCTGCCCACGACCCGAGATGTCCACAGCGGCCATCACGAGTGTCTCGTCCATGGCAATCGCCGCGTCGGCAAAGCGTGTGATGCCCGCCTTATCGCCCAGCGCCTGGCAAAACGCCTCGCCCAGCACAATGCCAGTGTCCTCGACGGTGTGATGCGCGTCGACCTCAACGTCGCCCACCGCGTGCACCGTCAGATCAAACAGACCATGGCGGCCGAAGGCGTTGAGCATATGGTCGAAAAACGGCACGCCGGTCGAGATATCGCACACGCCGGTTCCGTCCAGGTCGAGCTTGACGACAATATCGGTCTCGCCTGTCTTACGGGTTACCTCGGCATAACGGTCCATCTACATCTCCTCCTTCACCAGCGCGGCAAACGCGTCCAGCACCTCTTCGTTTTCCTGCGGCGTGCCCACGGTAATACGCAGGCAATCCGCAAGGCCCGGCGCGTAGCTAAAGTCGCGCACCAGAATCGAATACTCGTCGCGCAGACGCTCGCGCACGCGCGTGGCATGCGGGGTGCGCACAAGCACAAAGTTCGCCGCGGACGGCCACGCCTCCACCGGCAGGCCTGCGGCACCTAACGCGTGCAGGGAAGCCAGCTCACGATCGCGCTCGTTCGCAACCAGCGTCACCACGGGCGCATACGCATCGCGGGCACGCACGCAGGCAAGCGCCGCCGCCTGGCTCAGCACGTTGACCGAATAGATTTGGCGAATCGCCGCGAACACCTCGATAACCTCGGGTGCCGCGATCACGTAACCCAAGCGCGTGCCGGCGGCGCCAAACGCCTTGGACAGCGTGTGCAGAATCACCAGGTTGGGATGCTCGGCGATAAGTCCCTGTGCCGTCGTGGCCGCGCCAAACGAATCGTCAGCAAACTCAACGTAGGCCTCGTCAACCATAACCATGCCGGGGCAGGCGTCGCACAGCGCCGCGACAAAGTCGAGCGGAGCCACGTCACCCGTGGGATTGTTGGGCGAGGTCACGATGGCCAGGTCGCACTCCGGCGCCGCCGCAAGCACGGCGGCCTGGTCGAGCTCAAAGCTCGCCGGGTCGCGCCACACGTCGCGCACCTCGGTCTGGCACAGCGACGCAAAGAAGGCGTACTCGCTAAAGCACGGCGGGCAGTTGAGCAGGGTCCGCCCCGCGCCGCCAAACGCCAGCAGGTAGTTATAGAGCAGCTCATCGCCGCCGTTACCCACGCAGATGTTCTCGCGTGTCACGCCATGCCAGGCGGCGAGCTCGTCGCGCAGGTCATTGGACATGGGATCGGGATAACGGTTGAGCGGCGTAGCGGCGAGCGCCGCATCGACCGCCTCGCGCACGCCGGCCGGTACGGGATAGGTGTTCTCGTTGGCCGAAAGGTTAATGCGTGTGGGCGTAAAGTTGGGATCGTAGGGCTCAATACCGGCCAAGTAAGGCTGGACGAGCTCCTTCATGCGAGGCGTCAACTCGGCCATATTAGGCCTCCTCGCCGGTCGCAGCCGCCGCCAGGTCCACGCCCTCGGCAACCGTCACCACGGCGTCGCCCGGCCAGGCAACCTTGGTCAGGTCGGCCGCGGCCAGCGACTCGGCACTCACGGCATCCTCACCCTGCTCCAGCACGCGACGGCGCAGCGCAGCCGAAAGCGCGTGCGCCCACAGGCCCTCTGCCTCGGCCAGACGCTGCGTAGCGGGAGCGTCGGAAAGCAGACCCTCGGGCGTATAGCAGATAACGCTCGAGCGCTTGACGAACTCCTCCACCGAAAGCGGGTTGGAGAACATGGCCGTGCCGCCGGTCGGCAGCGTGTGGTTGGGGCCGGCGACGTAATCGCCGAGCGGCTCGGAGCTCCAGGCGCCCACAAAGATGGCGCCGGCGTTGCGAATGCCGCCGAGCAGGCCCATCGCGTCCTTGCAGTGCAGCTCCAGGTGCTCGGGCGCCACGGTGTTCACGGCCTCGACGGCGGCTGCCATATCGGCGGCGACGACAATCGTGCCCTCGTTGTCCAGCGAGGCACGCGTGATCTCGGCGCGCGGCGACTGCGCGACTAGGATGTCGATGCCGGCCTCGACCTCGCGCGCAAACTGCTCATCGCAGGTCACGAGATAGCAGGCGGCCAGCGGATCGTGCTCGGCCTGGGCCATCAGGTCGGCTGCGACCACCATGGGCTTGGCCGTAGCGTCGGCCAGTACGCAGACCTCGGACGGGCCAGCGACCATGTCGATGCCCACATCGCCCGACACGATCTGCTTGGCCGCGGCGACAAAGGCGTTGCCCGGGCCGGTAATCTTGTCGACGCGCGGAATGGTCTCGGTGCCGTACGCCAGCGCAGCCACGGCCTGGGCGCCGCCCACCATATAGATCTCGTCCACGCCGCCGAGCTTGGCAGCCGCGAGCGTATAGGGACTGATCAGGCCGTCCTTTTGCGGCGGGGTCACCATGACCACGCGCTTAACGCCGGCCACCTTGGCCGGAATCGCGTTCATGAGCACGGTTGAGGGATACTGCGCGCGGCCGCCCGGCACATAGATACCGGCTGCGGCGAGCGGGGTCACTTTGACGCCGAGCATCGTGCCGTCCGGGCGCGTGGTAAACCAGCTTTGCTCGACCTCGCGCTGGTGGAACTCGCGAATCTGGCGCGCGGCCTTCTCGAGCGCGGCGACAAAGGCCGGGTCGAGGCCTTCGAGCGCGGCATCGATCTGCTCCTGCGGAAGGCGGAAGCTCTGCAGCTCAACACCGTCAAAACGCTGGCAGTAATCGCGCACCGCGGCATCGCCGTTGGCGCGCACGTTGGCCACGATATCGCGGGCGGCGTCGACGATGTTTTGCGGCAGCACGCCCTTGCGGTTGAGCTGATTAGTGACGAGGCGCTCGCCGGGAGCAAGCTTGATGGTCTTCATATCGGTATCCCCTATCGGTTGAGGTTGCGTTTGAGAAACGTGAGACCGGGCAGCAGTGCCAATCGGCCCGCAGCCCGGACATGGGGGCGCCCGTGCGCGCTCGCGCTATTGTGCCGAGCCCGCGACGGGCTCAAAATGCTTGTCCTTCACGGCAGCCGCCAGGCGATCGGCCAGGTTACGCACACGCGGGTCCAGACGTGCAGCACCCGGGTTAACGAAGAAGCGCGCCGTGCAGTCCATGATGCGGCCGGTGATGACCAAGTCGTTGTCGCGCAGGGTCGCACCCGTGGCGGTAATGTCCACGATACGATCGGTCATGCCGACGATGGGGCCCAGCTCAATGTTGCCGTGCAGCGAAACGATATCGGCATTCACGCCGCGCTCGGCATACCAGGCGCTCGCGATGCGCGGGTACTTGGTGGCCACACGCAGAGAGCCGCGGCGGGCATAGTTGCGCTCGGCCTGGCCGGCGCGCCATGCGGGCTCCGCCTCAATGAAAGTGCACAGGCCGTAGCCCAGATCGACGAGCTGCAGCAGGTTGAGGTCGGCCTCGATGAGCGAGTCCCAGCCGCAGATGCCGCAGTCGGCGCCGCCGCAGCCCACAAAGGCGGGCGCGTCGCTGGGACGCACGATGACAAACTCAATATCGCCAACCGCACCCTCGCCGGCACGCGTGTCGCGACCGCGCACAATCAGGTGACGGCCGGGGTCGCGCAGCTCGGAGACGTCCAGGCCCGCAGCCTCGAGCACGTCAAGCGTGTCGGCCTTGAGCGATCCCTTGGGCACGGCGATGCGCAGCGGGCCCTCGGCGCCACGGCCCACGGCGTGGTCGCCATCGGAGGCAGCGTCCTCGGCCGAGGTGCGCGCGGCCTCCAGGCGCTCGAGCGAAAAGGCGAAGCCTGCCGCCGGCACCTCGATGCCCTCGCCAAAAGCGCCGGTAAAGATGGAGTCGTAGCGACCGCCCGAGCCGACCGGATCGGGCAGGCCACCTGCGTAGGCCTTAAAGACCAGGCCCGTATAGTAATCAAACGAGTTCATGATGGAGAAGTCGAAGGACAGCACCTGGGCATCCTCGGGAGCCAAGCCCTCAACCAGAGCACGCAATTCGCGCGTCAACGGCACGGCGATACCGGCCGCCGCCAACAGTGCGTCAACGCGATCGAGCACCTCGGCGCCGCCATGCAGGCGCGGCAGCTCGCTAATGGCAGCCTTGACGGCCTCGGGCTCGTCGCTTTCCGCCACGCGGGCATCGAGGCCCACAAAGTCGTTGGCGTGCACGCAACGCAGCGCCTCGGCAGCCAGTTCGCGATCTTCGCATGCCGCAAGCAGCTCCTTAAACGGGCGCACGCTACCTGCGATAATGCGCGCATCGGGCAGTGCCAACTTGCGCACGGCCTCGGCGACCAACGAGACAATCTCGACATCGCCCGCGGTATCGCCCGCACCGATGAGCTCAAAGCCCAGTTGCGTAAACTGACGCGAGCCGCCGGCATTGCGCTGGCACTCACGAACCACCGGAGCCTCGTAGCGCAGACGCAGTGGCAGGTCGGCTGCACGCATGCGGGTCGAGACCAGGCGCACGATCGGCAGCGTGTTATCGGGACGGACCACCAGCAGACGGCCGTCGTCATCGAAAAGCTTAAACGGCGTATCCGCGATGCGGCCGCCCTCCTCGAGCGAACCCTTGTCCTCGAGCAGCGGCGTTTCGACCGGCAGGTAATGATGCTCCCTAAAGCAGCCCTTCACCGTCAGCGCAATTTCCTCGCGCGCCTGAGCCTCCTCGGGCAATATGTCCCGGAATCCCCACGGTGTGGCCGTCATCTGGTGAGCCTCCTCATGCTGTGCTTCGTATAGAACAGAAGACCGGCATAGCTCCGCCGGTCTTCTGGGTACTTTAGCATACTAGAGTGCTTGCGGGGAGAATCGTCTCCCACGGCTCACAGCGTATTCATTTGGAAACATAGGGGGAAGCGCATCCCATTTCGAGCGGCCATTCCGGGACACGCTTTCCCGACCAGCCCGCGGGACCGGCCGCGGCCCCACGCCACAAACGCAAAAAGGGCGCCCGCGCGAATGCGGACGCCCTTGCGTAGGGTCGAGATATCAACCAGCCAAGATATCCGGACCTGCGACCAGCTCTTAGTAGTCGAACTGGTGGTAGTAGCGGCGGTACTTGAGGTTGTGCTTGGTGACCAGCTCGTAGTTGCGCGCGAGGC
>CAKUGX010000038.1 GCA_934654765.1 uncultured Collinsella sp.
GTTCATCACCACCTGCAAATACACCAACCAGATCACGAGCTCGAGCGTCGACGAGATCGAAGAGCTCAACAACATGCAAACCGAACTCGAGCAGAACAAGGCCGAACTCCAGCAGGCCAAGTCGCAGCTTGAGGCAGAGCAGAAAAACGCCGAAGATGCGCTGGCACAGGCCCAGCAGCTCCGCAGCGAGGCGCAGGCAAAAGCCGAGCAGGAAAATGCCGCCGAGCTTGCCAAGCTCGAGGCCGATAAGGCCGCTGCCGCCGAGAAGCTCTCGGGCGAGGGCGTAAGCGGCAGCAATTCCAGCAGCCAGGCCACCAACACCAACACCACCATCGATACCACGGTGAACAACGCCAATACCGGTAACTCCGATTACGATACGTTCATCAACGAGTGGACGAGCCGCATCGACAATTATCTTGCCGGCTCCCCCATGGCAGGCCAGGGTTATAACTTTGCCGTCGCCGCTTGGAATACTGGCGTCGACCCCCGTTGGTCCCCCGCCATCGCCTGCATCGAGAGCACCAAGGGCACTTATTGCGCCAATTCCTACAACGCCTGGGGCTGGAGCGCTCGTGGCGGCGGCTGGCGTAGCTTCGGCAGCTGGAGCGAGGGAATTTCCGCACACGTGGCCTACCTTGGCAACACGTATGGCTCCACCCTTACCCCTGCAGCAGCCAAAAAGTACTGCCCGCCCACGTGGCAAGACTGGTACAACAAGGTCGCCGCTCAGATGAACCGCATCTAGGCGCAACTTTTAAGGGCCCCAAACGGGGCCCTTTTCTTTTAGGCCGCAGAGGTGTCGACAACGCCCGTTACGTTGGCGACTGCGACAATGACGATAATGATTAAAAGCAAAACACCCAGTGCCTTGAGCCAGAGCTTCGCGAGCTTCTTGCCGCGGTAGCAGTCGAGTGCCGGGAATCGCCGGCGAAGACGGCGCTTATCAAGCATCGCAAAATGAATGAGCACCATAAGGCCATCCACAAAGAAGAAGTACTCGATCGCAAGAAACCACGTCGGGTAGCTTTGGTTAGCACCCGTGGGGTGAAAGACGGCAAAGTGACTTCCGGCAACAAAAACGAGGAACGACAGGCAGACAAGCACGTTCCAGATGCGCCCCAGAAGCTCCGGGATACGTGAGAGTAGGCTTTGGCGGACGGGTGCTGGCGGCAAGTTGTTCAAAGGTGCCTGAACGGGAGGCTGCGGTGACGGCGAGGCGGGCGCAGCGACCGGCGCTGCCGCAGGCGGCATTGCACGAGCCGTCAAAGGCGCAGGACGGCACAGCTCGTATGCCGCATACGCAGCATGACCCAAGGCCCCCGCACTTGCAAAACGCTTGGCCGGGTCAAGTGCCATCGCCATGCAGATGACATCGGCCAGCGGAGCGGGGATGCCGCTCGATTCGCATTGTTCGCGCACGTCACGCCCCGGCTTTGGATCGGTCCCCGCCAAGCAAAAGAAGAGAAGCGCGCCGAGTGCATACACATCGCTACGCACGCTCGTCTGCCCAAACCCATACTGCTCGGGTGGCGCGTAGGGCCGTGTGCCAAACTTGACGGTATCGGCATCGGCGCCTTCGCGCCAAGCACGCGCGATTCCCAAGTCAATAATCACCAGCGACGAGAAGGTCATGCCGGCATCGGCGGCATATCTCACACCCGACACGATGATGTTCGAAGGTTTAAGGTCGCGATGGATAATCGGAGCCGGCGCTTTCCCCACCTCGCCAAATCCAGCATGGAGCTCTGCCACCGCATCACACAGGGCCGGAAACAACCCGCGCGCATAATCGGGCGTCGCGCCCAAGCGCCCCACCAAGGCTTCGAGCGTCTCGCCTTCGACATACTCCATCACCACATCGAGCTCGTCGCCCGCGCGGCGACAGTCAACGATTCGGGGTAGGTGCTCAAAACGGCGCCCGGCACGCTGGGCCGCAAACAGGCGCTCGTAGGCCCCGCCGATCTGGGCCGAGGCATCGATGCGTTTGCGGACGAAGGGGCCAAGCGACCCACCGCCGGAGCCTTCAAAGTACACGAGCTCGGTCGTCTCGACGTCCGAGCGCTTAAGTACGCGCTCCACGCGATAACTGTCTTCGCGATCGAGCGACGCCAGGTGCTCGGCAAGCGCGGCGGTCAGCTCGTCGTCGGAATATGTTGGGCTCTGAGTATCCATAGCGTCCATCATAGCGCAGGGCACGGACACCCTGCGGCATCCGCGCCCTGTTCATTTGCATCGATGTTTTGACAGCACCGCCGGCGCAACCTCCAGCAGCTAGCTCACCGTCTCCTCGCCAAAGCGATACAGCTCCTCATTGACCTTTTGCAGGCTGCAGCCACGATCGATGCAAAAGATGATAATCGCATCGCGACGGTCCTTGCAGTTGAGGACGCTGACCCCGGCAGCCGTTAGCACGCGGTTAGTCTCTTTGAGCGTCAGCGCCATGGCAAAGGCAATCTGCAGTACCTTATTGCGGCTCGGATGCCGCGCACCGGTAAAAATCTGATAGCCAAACGTCTCGTTAAGGTCGGCCATACGCACCACGCGCGAACGCTCCAGACCCTTTTCCTGCAACAGCTGCTTAAGGTAGTTCGAAAGCGACGGGGCGGCAAAATCGTGTTCCTTGATATAGCCATCGATGTTTGGCGCGTCGAGAAGCTCATTGAGCAACTCGTCAGTCAGCTTTTTGTCGGGCATACGGCCTCACCTCCCATGCGGCGCAACGGTAGCGACATACTAGGCAAGCACCCAGCTTGCAGTCGCGGACTTATCAAACATGTTGGCAAAATAGAGTGCCTTCTTGATGTCGCCATCAAAATAGATATTGCCCGCCACGGAGCCGCCGGCGGCAAGGGTGCCGGATTGCAGCTCATCGGAGCCCTCGCTGTAGTACCCCTGGTTTTGCTGAGCGCCGTTGGCGTCCTCGCCCTTCCAATCGTAGACATTGTAGTCCGCACCCTCGTCGCCATTGTTGACGTACGTGACATGGATGCCCGTCATGGTCGAGCCGTCATAATTAGTAAGACCGGTCTGGACGGAGTCGACGACAACGGAAAGGCCGGCAGCCGTGGTCACCGCCGTGCCGACGGCAAGGTCAGTCGTGGACTGCTCTTCCTTTTTCGACTCATCCTTCTTGTCGCCATCGCCGGCATCCTCGGTGACGGTCGCCTTATCGCTACCACAGCCGGCAAGAAGACCAGCGGTCCCCAAGGCGACAGTGGCGAATGCGCCAAGTGCAGCGCGACGGCTCAGCAGCACTTCGTTTTCGAGCTTTTTCATTATGCATCCTTCCTACGATCCGGCTACTGCGCCGGCACACAGCACATCGTAGGAAGGATTGAACTTGAATTCATTAGCTGAGAGCTAATGCTGCGGTAAACGGCCAATGCAGTTATCCTCGATTTACGACATGGCGAACCTGCGCGGCGTGGTCCATGTGGACGACGCTTTCGAGCATGCCCTACACGCTCGATGCTCGCACGAGCTCGACAAGGATCCTGGTAGATGCCGACTGAGAGCCGATCAAAGGCAACATGGGCTCGACCACATTCAACAACCATAAGGCCGTCGTGAGCGGCAATGACACGGTCTGCGACTCAAAGCAGACGAGTACGCGATACGCCGCGACGACGGCGAGGGGCAGGCGGGCTAGCTGGCAGCTGGATGAGGCTTGGAGCTGCACCAAATAGCACCCCTGACGGCTGCGCAGGCGTCTTTCCTGCGCTGCCGCCAGGAATGAGTGCGCCGTCCCAGCGGTGCAGGCTAGGCGATGGAGTGTAATGGCGCATAGTAAGAACCGGCCTACTCCTCATTGAGATATTGCCTTCGGTCGGCCATGTGCTTTCCGGCGAGGGAACTTCCATGACGCAGTCCGTCCGAAATCGTCTCTCGGAAATAGTCGTCTTTCTCATCGCAGAGATTCTCGAGCTCCACCACTCGCGATGCCAAACGGTCTGAGACCTCGCGCTCTATTACGAGATCGTCTGACAGCTGAGCGTTTTCTTCCGTCAGCCGAGCATTCTTTTCCAGCAGTTGATCTTTCTCATGCGAGTTGTTGGCAACGTAGGCGACAGCCCCAATGACAGCGACCGTCCCGGCGGCAATCCCCTTCTTATGTTCTTTGACGAATTGGACGGCTTTCGCTGCGCCCTCCTTAACGATATCGGGAATGGCTTCCACCTTTTCTCGGGTGACCTGCATGAGAGGCTTCTTTTCCGCATCGTCAAGCTCAAGGTCGGTTTCCGCCAGCGTTGTCTTCACGCTCTCTTCCTGCTGCTCGTCCTTGAGCTCGAACTCTTCCATTTCAGCCTCCATTCCTTCTTCTTTAGCGTATTCTACCCCGTGCCTTAGGCCGATTACTCAGTTGCCAGCTGATATATGACCGCAGCGGACAATGCACTCGCAAGTTGACCTATGTCCTGCCAGGAGGTCCAGTGGAGTCTGTTGCAATGACGCTCATCGACGTCACTGTGACACCGATCGGAGTGGTCGAGTCCAACTCACGCAGCCGCGCGGTTATGGAGCTCAAAATCGACGAGCTCACATCGAGCGAGCCTACAAACTCGAGCAGGAAATGCCCGCGGTCAGGCGCGACGTTGACGCGCTTTTGCGATGAGCTGGCATGGGGGCGGGCAATCGCGGCCTACATCCCTGTGTTGCTGGCGGCGATGCTCTCACGCCAAACGCTTGCACATTCGGATTGCCACACAACGAGTGAAACTTGTTGATGTGGGCGCGGTTCATTCAGAGTCCGCTCCTCGCTTCATCCTCAAGAAGCTCGTCGAAGCCTACCCCACCGTGATGGATTCCCCGGTAAAGGCGCTAATCATCAACAGGACAAAGAACGCCAGGTAACTGATGCTCAGCAGATAGGCGATAGCCAAAAAGACGATCCATCCCACATTGGTCTTGCCGTCGGCGCGGCGTTGTTCGCGACAACGATAGAGCCAGATCGTAACGCCAATGGCAGCGATAAGTAGCACGAGTGCCACCGCAGCCAGCCCAGCAAGCGCAAACATCACGCCTATGCTCACGGCAATAACCGGGAGTAGTAGCAAACCACACCCGCAACCACCCGGACTATATGCGGCAGATTGCCGACGTCGCCTCATCGCCACTCCATTCTCAGCGTCTTTGGGCTCTACAATGCGATGGCCTGCTGAACAGGAGCGATTTTGTCGAGCTCAGGTTTAATCCGCCTTTTCTCGGCCTCAAGGTCAAACGCCACCTGAGCGCGCAGCCAATAACCATCCGTCAGGCCAAAATAACGGCAAAGACGGAGGTCAGTGTCGGCCGTCACACGGCGCCTCCCCAAAATAATCTGCCCGATACGCTGAGCCGGAATCCCGGTCTCCTTAGCAAGGCGATATTGAGAAATACCCATGGGAACAAGAAACTCCTCTTTGAGAAGCTCACCAGGAGTCACCGGTGACAGCAAATCAGCCGCAGCCTCCTCATTTATGATAATCGACGATTTCGACATTCCAAGCCATCCCCTGTCTCCACTCAAAGCAGACCCGATAGCGTTCGTTGACGCGAATACTGTATTGACCGGCACGATCGCCCTTCAATGCTTCAAGGCGGTTGCCTGGCGGAATGCGGAGATCATCAAGCGAAGCGCAGACCTGCAGTTGGCGGATCTTCCTCAATGCGACCCGCTCAAAAGGAATGAACTTCCTGACCCGCACACCCATGGCAAAGCGTTCGGTATCTTCATCTTTATAGGATGCAATCATAGTATCGCCTTACGTTAATAACGTCAAACGTTTCTATAGACTTACATCTTCATTATACCGTACATCTGTTCGTATTTTCTAGGCAATTACTTCTTTGCCCATTAGGCAAGCGAAAGCAATCGTTTATAGACATCGAGGCCTTTGAGCAGGATTTCCTCATCAAAGAGCATGGTATCGGTATGCAGTGCGCTGGCGGCATAGGCGGGGCAGCCCTCGGTGTCACTCGGATTGTCTTGGCCGGCAGGCACGCCCGTGCCCAATAAGAAGAACACGCCCGGCAGATGGCGCTGATAGAACGCGAAATCCTCGGCAATCAGTAGTGGCTCGTTCACCAGTTGCAACTCGGGCAAAGCAGGTGCAATGCAGGCAAACAGCTCAGGGTCGTTATCGACCGGCGGGTATCCCTCGGCGAAGTCGAGGTCGTAGGTGCAGCCCGTCGACGCGCACGCCTCGTCGAGCACACGGCGCACACCCTCGCGCGCACGATCGAACATGTCGTCCGTAAACACGCGCAGGCTGCCGGCGACATGGGCCTCCCCTGCCACCGCATTGCAGACGGTGCCCGCCCGCAGCAGACCGAACTTGCCAATGCAGGGCTCGTCGGCGCCCAACTCGTCCATCAGCTCGCGCTCGGCAACCAAGAACTTGGCCGCCGCCAGCGCCGCATCGTGCGATTCCTCGACCGGAACGCCATAGGTCTTGGCAATATGGATACTCGTGCCATGGATATGAATGTGAGTCTCGCTCGAGCGCGCCAGCAGCGGACCGGAGCAGCTCGCCAGCGTACCGGCAGGCAGATCGGGCCACACGTGGAAGCCAAAGATGCGATCGGCCCCGTAGCGCTCGAACACGCCGCTCTCGCATACCGTCTTAGCGCCACCGGTCGTCTCCTCGGCCGGCTGAAACACAAAGAGCACGTTACGTTTGATGACGCCCGGCTGCTCACGAATCGTACGGTCGACATAAGTTGCTGCCGCCAGTGCCATGGCCATGTGGCCGTCGTGGCCGCAAGCGTGCATCTTGCCGGGATGCGTCGAGGCAAAGGCCGCTCCCGTTGCCTCCGCGATGGGCAGGGCGTCCATATCGGCGCGAATCGCCGTGGCATTCGTAGCGCCCACACCGGCATCGAAGAAGGCACAGACGCAGCTCGGGCAGGGATAGGTCACCTCGCAGGCAAGCGGAGCGAGCACGCCCTCGATATAGGCGATGGTTTGCGGAAGATCGAAGTCGAGCTCCGGAATGCGGTGCAAGTCGCGACGATAACGACGGAGTTCTTGGAGCTCGGTCATAGGGATTCCTTTCATGAGACGACTCGGTTGACACCTATTGTGACGCAGGATTGTGGCACCCTTGTTTCTAGCATGATGCTGCATTTTTTAAACGTTATATACGAATACTCTTGTTTGGTAAAGTGCAACGTGGTAGGGTCTTTACCACTTGATAGAGGCGCGGGCACGAAGAGCCGCGGGCGAGTCGGCAGACTTTGACCCCGTGGGGAGGCGAAACCCGCCGAACTGGGTTTTTCGGGCACGAACAGCCTGGTGGGCCTGTGGGAAACACCCACAGGACTGTCTGCAGCAATGCGGGAGCGCTATCCGGACATTGGGTCCACGCTACGTGGATTCGGTGCGCCGATGGCGCCGTCTGGATAGCGAGGTTTACGGGACATGGCACTGACCCCCAACGAGGCATACGCGGCCAAGCAGCCGTTTGTGGACAAGGAGACGCTCGAGCATATCGTCGAACAGTTCCCCACGCCGTTTCATCTATACGACGAGGCGGGCATCCGCCGCAACATGCAAGAGGTGCGCGACGCCTTTGCGTGGAATCCGAGGTTTAAGGAGTACTTTGCCGTCAAGGCCAACCCCAACCCGGCCCTTATCTCAATTCTCAACGAATACGGCTGCGGCTGCGATTGCTCGAGCTATACCGAGCTCATGATCGCCCGCTCGTTGGGCATCACCGGCCACGACATCATGTTCTCGTCCAACGACACGCCGGCGGCAGACTTTGAGCTTGCCGATAAGCTGGGCGCCATCGTCAATTTCGACGACATCAGCCATATCGAGTTCTACGAGCGCGTCGCGGGCCCTATCCCCAAGACGGTGAGCTGCCGCTTTAACCCGGGCGGCCTGTTCCAGCTTTCCAACGGCATTATGGACAACCCGGGCGATTCCAAGTACGGCATGACCACCGAGCAGCTCTTTGAGGCATTCCGCATGCTCAAGGCCAAGGGCGCCGAAAATTTTGGCATCCACGCCTTCCTTGCCAGCAACACCGTCACCAACGACTACTACCCCAAACTCGCACGCATCCTCTTTGAGCTTGCCGTGCGCTTGGAGCGCGAGACGGGCGCTCATGTCGCCTTCATTAACCTGTCCGGTGGCGTGGGCATCCCCTATCTGCCCGAGCAGCAGGCTAACGACATCCACGCCATCGGCGAGGGCGTACACGCAGCCTACGACGAGATTCTGGTTCCCGCCGGCATGGGCGATGTGGCGATCTGCACCGAGATGGGCCGCTTTATGATGGGCCCCTACGGATGCCTGGTCACCAAGGCCATCCACGAAAAGCAGATTTACAAGGACTATATCGGCGTCGACGCAAGCGCCGTCGATCTCATTCGCCCTGCCATGTATGGCGCCTACCACCACGTTACAGTGATGGGCCAGCCGGGTGGCCCCGACAAGTCCGCAGCTCCCGTCACGAACACGTACGACATCACGGGTAACCTGTGCGAAAACAACGACAAGTTCGCCATCGACCGTGAGCTGCCGCAGATCGACATGGGCGACCTGCTCGTGATCCACGACACCGGCGCGCATGGCTATTCCATGGGCTACAACTACAACGGGCGCCTGCGCTCTGCCGAGGTATTGCTGCGTCCCGACGGCTCGGCGGATCTTATCCGTCGTGCCGAGCGCCCGGGCGACTACTTCGCCACGCTCGACGTACTGCCGTGCGGACGCGAGTTGCTGGCCAAATCGCGCGCCGAAAGCGCCCGCCGTCGTGCTCAGGACGAGCGTCTGGCAGTCGCTGCCCAATGGAACAAACGCATCCAGATCGCAGAAGCGAAGGAGAAGAATATGGATGTCCGCAATCTCGAGGGCTCGATCGTCGCCCTCGTCACGCCGTTTAAAAAGGACGGCAGCGTCGACTTTGACGCGCTCGAGCGCCTTATTGATTTCCATCTGCAAAATGGCACCGACGCCATCCTCACCCTAGGCACCACCGGCGAGAGCGCCACGATGACCGATGACGAGGACAACTCCGTTGTTGCCGCCGTGGTCAAGCAGGTCGCAGGCCGTATCCCCGTCATCGCCGGCTCGGGCTCCAACTCCACACAGACGATGCTCACCAAGTCGCTCACCTACCAGGGTCTGGGCGCCGACGGCTTACTGCTCATCACCCCCTACTACAACAAGTCCAACGAAGAGGGCATCTACCAGCACTTTAAGACCGTGGCCGACGCCGTGGACATCCCCTGCATCCTGTACAACATTCCCGGCCGTTGCGGTTGCGGCATCAGCGAGCGCAATGTCGAGCGCCTTGCAGCACATCCCAACATCATGGGCATCAAGGAGGCCTCGGGCAACGTAGCCTATGCCGCAAAGATCGCGCACCTGCTGTCCGACGACTTCCGCATGTATTCGGGCGAGGACGCGCTGACCGTACCGCTCATGAGCCTGGGCGCCTCGGGCACCATCAGCGTGTGGGCCGATGTTCAGCCGCAACTCGTGCACGACATGTGCCGCGCCTACCTGGACGGCGACGTGGAGCGCGCCCGCGACATCCAGATTGCCGGCCAGCCGCTCATCAACGCCCTCTTTAGCGAGGTCAACCCCATCCCCGTCAAGGAAGCACTCGCCCAGATGGGCATGATCGAGGCAAACTACCGCATGCCGTTGTGCCCCATGGCAGACGACACGCGCGCCACACTTACCGATGCTCTGAAGGGAGCTGGTCTGCTTGATTAAGACTGTCATTATGGGAACGGGCCGCATGGGCTCGCTCATCCGCACTACCGCCGAAGGCATTATCGACGCCGCCGGGCAGCCCGTTTTTGATATCGTGGCCCAGATCGGTTTTGATCTGTCCGAGCTCGAGAGCGCCCCGGCAGCCGACGTCATCATCGACTTCTCGAACGTCGTGACCTTCGATGCCGTCGTCGCCTATGTCGAGCGCACAGGCGCCGCGTTGGTCTCGGGTACCACGGGCTACACACCCGAGCAGATGGACCGCCTGCACGAGCTGGGCCAAAACGCCCGCGTCATGCACTCGGGCAACTACTCCATCGGCATCGCCGCCCTGCGTCACCTGGTGGCCCAGGCCACACGCGAGCTGCCCGGCTTTGACTGCGAGATCGTCGAGACACACCACAACCAAAAGGTCGATGCCCCCAGCGGCACCGCCAAGCTGCTGCTCGACGCCGTGGTCGAGGCCGAGCCCGATGCTGGTTATCACCCCGTCTACGGTCGCGAGGGCATGTGCGGCGCGCGCGACCCCAAGGAAATCGGCATGCACTCATTGCGCGGCGGCACCGTCGCCGGCGTGCACGAGGTGAGCTTCTTTGGCCAGGACGAGGAGGTCACGCTCACCCACCGCGCCACGAGCCGCCAGATCTTCGTCAACGGCGCCCTGGCCGCCGCTCAGAAGCTCGTCGTCCGCGACCCCGGCTTCTACAGCTTCGACCAGGTCATGTTTGCCTAACCAATCATTAACCAAGTCCACGTAAAGGAGAAACAAGATATGAGCAACGCAGCCGAGATGGATGCACAGGAGATTATCAACTACATCGCCACCGCGCCCAAGAAGACGCCCGTCAAACTGTATGTGCGCGAGAAGCCCGGTATGAAGGTTGCCTGGGGCGATGCACACGTCTACGGCGGCCGCCGCGGCAAGACCGTCTTTGGCGACTGGGACGAGCTCAAGGCCATCCTCGATGCCAACGCCGACTCTATCGACTACTACGACGTCGAGAACGACTGCCGTAACTCCGCCGTTCCCATGCTCGACCTTAAGGGCATCAACGCCCGCATCGAGCCGGGCGCGATCATCCGCGACCGCGTCGAGATTGGCGACCGCGCCGTCATCATGATGGGCGCCATCATCAACATCGGCTCCGTTATCGGCGAGGGCTCCATGATCGATATGGGTGCCGTGCTAGGCGGCCGCGCCACCGTGGGCAAGAACTGCCACATCGGCGCCGGCACCGTGCTTGCAGGCGTCGTTGAGCCCGCGAGCGCCACGCCCGTCATCATCGAGGACGATGTCATGATTGGCGCCAACGCCGTGGTCCTGGAGGGCGTGCGTGTGGGTAAGGGCGCCGTCGTGGCTGCCGGCGCCGTATGCGTCGAGGACGTCCCTGCCGGCGCCGTCGTGGCCGGCGTTCCCGCCCGCGTCATCAAGATGCGCGACGCCCAGACCGACAGCAAGACCGGCCTGGAGGAAGGCCTGCGTCAACTCTAGAGGCGTGTCAGCCTGCAGCGCAATTCAATCCCAAGAAATAAGGCCGAAGCCCAATCTGGGGCTTCGGCCTTTCTTTATCTCAGGGTTCCGTCGTATTCAACCATGGTGAGTTGCTTTGGCAAGGGTTCCTCGGGGGTTAAAGCGTCTTCAAACGGAATAAACTCGTGCGGTCCATTTTTGATTCGATCGGCGGCGATACGATCAATCTCGAGCTCACGCAGGTACTGCAGCGCACCATACATTTCCTCATAGGCAGCGTAGTCGATAATCACGGTATCGATATCGTTATGATCGGCGATAAACTGCGGCGCGCGCTTAGCACGCTTGCGAACGGCAGATAAGGACTTGCTCGCTTCGGTAGCAGAAACTACCTGATCTTTTGTAAACACCGGCTTTTCCAGAACAAGTGGGGACATTTGTACCTCCGAAAAATAATCTGGATTATATTTCAAAGTATACTTCAAAATATAATCCAGATTTCCCTTCGGAAGAAACTATTGCCCTATCGATTCTCGATGCTGCCGATGTTTTTGAGCTCGATGGAGATGAGGCCGTTGGGTTCGTTGACGAACTCGATGTACTCGGAGTTCGAGCCCATCTCGGCCGGAAAGCTGATCTCGATGCCCGTATCGGTACGAATCTTGTGGTTGCGCACGGCCGCACGCTCGACCTGCTTGCGCTCCACGGGCACACGCTCGGGCACCTTCTCTTCGGTCAGCGCCGCACGCACGCTCTCCTTGATGACCGGCTCGTCCTCAAAGACCTCATCGACGATATCCCAGGGCGGCAGTTCCTCGTCATCCTCAACCTTCTCGGCAACGGCAGCCTTAACCTTAGCGAGCGCTACGGCCGTATTGGCACCGTGCTCCTCGGCGACCTCCTCGACCACACGCGTAACGGTGTCGATAACTTCCTTGCCCGACACGCCCGTATCGCACTGCAGCAGACCGTCGGGAATGAGCATACGGTCCTCGCCGGCAATCTTGCGTTTCTTGTCCACATAGCCGATCTCCATGGTGCTCGCGCGCACGATGGCATAGCTCGGCACCTTTTGCGAAGGGTTCGGCAGAATGGCGTAGTGACGCGCGATGTCGTTGCGTACCTCGCCCTCCTCGCGGCCCACCTCGTGCATAAAGGCCTGTTTGGAGCCCAGCAGCATCACGGCAAACCAGCGGGCATCCTCGTCGTCGTCAAAGTCGGCCACGAGCACATCGGTGGACTCGGCTTTTTCGGCCTTGGTAAGCTCGGAGGAAATGAACTCCGCAATCTGCTGCGACAGGTCTACGAACTCGCGCTCGCCAAAGAAATAGCCCTTGAGCTCGCCGCCAAACGCAGAGTTCTCGGCAAACGTGGCGCGCTTATTGTCGGCCGAAGTGCGTGCGCGGCGCAGATGCGTGGTCACAAAGTTGCGCACGGTACGGCTCTCGATATCGAGCTCGCGCTGGCTCATGACGTTGACGGCAGAGTCAAAGTCCAGGATATGTAGAATCGCGTGATTGATTTTCATATACGGCATTCCGTTCTAGATCGATTTCGGCACGAACCAGTATAGCGGTCGAGCCCGCCCCAGGCGCATCGAAGCTTGGTGCATCGGGGACAGGTTGCTTTGCGCCAATGGCTAGCGCAGGAGCTCGGACTGCCAAGCCTCGAGCTGTTCTGCCAAACTCTTGCCGGCAGCGGGCATGTCGATCTGGGGTCGTTTGGGCAGCAGCGCGCATTTAAGGATTGCCACGATGGTCTGCGAGACAAAGCGTCGCGTATCCTCGTCAAAGCCTTGCGCGGCCTGGAGCATCACGGGCAGGCTCTCGCGCAGATTCCCGGCGATATCCGCAAACCGCTCAGCACCCGTAGCCTCAAACACGGAGAACAACGCATCTACAAAACGCTCGCGCTCGCTAGGTGACACTGCAAGCAGCATCTCGCGAATGGAGCCATCAACGTATCGAGCACCGGCGGACAGGCGCTCACAGTACAC
The DNA here is from genome assembly GCA_934654765.1 of uncultured Collinsella sp. Taxonomy (GTDB): domain Bacteria; phylum Actinomycetota; class Coriobacteriia; order Coriobacteriales; family Coriobacteriaceae; genus Collinsella. The sequence continues at coordinate 13,180 of CAKUGX010000038.1, forward strand.
GAAGTCGCGATCATCAACCACCCAGCTAAAGGGATTATGCTGCAGCAGGCTGAACTCGGTGCTCTCAACGATGGCATAGTCCTCCTGTGTCTCGAACATCATGCCGAAGATCGACGACCGAGGTAGCGTCTTGTCGATTCGACCGGAAAGATCGGCAAAGGCGTTGCCGTTCAGAAACTCCTCGACGAAGCCCGGACCATCATGGGAATACACCCGTTCGATTCGATCACGGGCGACATCGGAGCACATCGCCGCACCGTACACCGCAAGGTTTCCACCCTTGGAATGACCTCCGCACAAAAGCGCCCCGTCAATCGCATCCGCCGCCTCGTCCACATAGCGCGCCGAAGATTCCTGGGAGGGCACGGGACACCGGAACGCCATGTTGAAGTCCTCTTTCCAGCCCACAATCGTGCTGTCGGTCCCCCGGAAGGAAAGATAGCTAAACCCCGCCGGAAACCGGAACGCCATGGCTGCAAACTGCTCTGTCGCCACCACATCGCTCACGGCACGATAGCCGCAAACGTGCACGCCACGGTAGCGAGGGCTTGCTGCCACGGCCTCCAATAAGGCCCTGCTCCCCTCTGGATCCCACAGATCGCCAATCATGTCCCGGTAGCACTCGGCACGAAGCAGCTCGCGTACGTCTAGGCCCTGCCAGTTCGTCAGCTCCGCCATAACACCCGGCAAACGCAAATAGGACAACCACGCAAAGACCAGGCTATCCACCGCGCAGAACGGCCGTTCCTCAAACGGGTCAAACGCCGTCTGGGCATAGGTCAAAAAATTAGGCGAATCCGACATGGCCCTCCCATCAACTATGGTGCATTGGGGTCAGGTTACTTTGCACCAAAAAGGCGCCCGGGCCGTGTGGGCTCGGACGCCTTCATTGTAGCTTTTCGCTCTAGCGAGCTTGATTTAGCAGGAGAAGTCGACGCTGTCGATGATGTCCTTGAGGGCCTTGGCGGAGGCGGTAAGCTCATGCTGCTCGTCATCGTTCAGCGGCACGGGGACGCGGCAGACAACGCCATCGCGGCCAACGACGGTCGGCATGGAGATGGCAAGATCGGACAGGCCGTACTCGCCCACCATGAGCGAGGAAACCGGCAGCACGGTCTGCTCGTCACGCATAACAGCGGTGCAGATGCGCTTGACGGCCATTGCGACGCCGTAGTAGGTGGCGTGCTTCTTCTCGATGATGGTGTAGGCGGAGTTCTTGACGTCCTCGGCGATGCGCTTCTCGGCAGCCTCATGCTCCAGATGACCGTGAAGCTCGCAGAAGGTGTTCAGCGGAACGCCGGCAACCTGAGCGCTGGACCAAGCGACAAACTCGGAGTCACCGTGCTCACCCATGACATAGGCCTGGACATCGCGCGGGTCAACCTCAACGTGGGCACCAAGCATCTGCTGCAGACGGCCGGTGTCGAGCACGGTGCCGGAACCGATGACGTGGCCCTCGGGCAGGCCGGACATCTTGATGGCGGCGTAGGTCAGAACATCGACCGGGTTGGAGACGATGAGCAGAATGCCGTCGAAGCCGGACTTCTTAATCTCGGGGATAATGGACTTAAAGATGTTGACGTTCTTGTTGACCAGGTCCAGGCGGGTCTCACCGGGCTTCTGGGCAGCACCAGCGGTGACGACGATCATGGCGGCGTCGGCGACATCGGAATAATCGCCGGCATAGATCTTCATCGGCTCGGCAAACGTCATGCCGTGCGCGATATCCAGGGCCTCACCCTCGGCGCGGTTCTTGTCCACGTCGATGAGGACCATCTCGGAGAACAGACCGCTCTGCATCAGTGCGAACGCCGAGGACGAACCGACGAAACCGCAGCCGACAATAGCGACCTTCTTCTCGTTAACCATTACAAACTCCCATCTCTCTCCACAAACAAACCGCCCAGGGCGACCCGAGCGGCTTGCCGTAATCCCAATACATCCAATCGGGACTTTGATTATGCTCCTATTCGCAGCCAAAAATCGACCGTTTACCGAAATTGTTTGCAGAAATCGTAAAATAACTGCACGAAATCGGTTTCGAGCTATTGACGAGCCGAAATACCTTTCTAATACAGGCCCGCCTCGCGAATGGCCTCGACAGCCAAAGCAATCTGGTCGGGCGGCAAGACCAGCGCCATGCGCACGTGCCCCTCGCCCGAAGGACCAAAGCTCGCGCCCGGCGTCACCACAACGCCGGCCTTCTCCATGAGCTCCTCGCAAAACGCCATGGAATCGGTGCGACCACCGGGAAGCTTGGCCCACACAAACATAGAGCCATGCGCGTTGGGACGCTCCCAGCCCAGGCCCTCAAGACCGTCGCACAGGGCATCGCGGCGCTCCTGGTACTTCAGACGCTGCGCCTCGACCTCATCGCGCGGACCGTTCAGGCAGGCGATAGCAGCCTTCTGGATCGGGAAGAACATGCCAAAGTCGATCTGGCCGCGCAGCTTGGCAAAGGCAGAGACCACGTCCTCGCGGCCGACCAAAAAGCCGATACGCGCACCGGTGACGTTAAACGACTTGGAAAGCGAGAAAAATTCAACTCCGACTTCCTTCGCTCCCGGTATCGACAGGAACGAAAATCCCTCCCTGCCATCAAAAATTATATCCGAATACGCATTATCGTTGACTATTATAAAGCCGTACTTTTTTGCGTACTCTATTGCGGTAAGGTACATCT
>CAKUGX010000039.1 GCA_934654765.1 uncultured Collinsella sp.
CGGCTCGGCCCCGCGCCCGCCGCTCGCAAACGAACTTTAAACGCACGAGGGTTGGCCATGCCGCTTTTCTCGCAACATACCGCCCGGTTCCAACCGGACGTTCCCTTGGAGGGCACCAGCTCTCGCGAGCTGCTCAAGCGGTACCAGCCGCTCGAGACGCTTGCGACCGGTGGCTTTGGCTCCATCGAGATCTGCCGCGACACGCATCTGCGCCGCCGCGTCGCCATTAAGCGCATCCCCCTTATCAACGGTGCCGGCATGCCCGCCAGCGACATCATGGATGTCCTGCGCGAGGCGCACACTGCCGCCATGCTTCAACATCCCAATATCGTGCAGGTCATCGACTTTACGCACGACACCGCCTATGCCTACTTGGTCATGGAGTATGTCGACGGTATGTCGCTGGCCGATTTTTTGCATCGCGTGGACGGCCACTCGCTCACCTTTGACGAGGCCGCGGCCATTACCGATGCCCTGGGTCAGGCGCTCACCTTCGCCCATAGCAATGGCGTACTCCACCTGGACATTAAGCCCGCCAACGTGCTCATCGACCACTCGGGCAATGTAAAGCTCACCGACTTTGGCATGGCGCGACTGTCGTCCGCCGGTGGCTTTGGCGGCTCGCGCGGCGGCACCATCGGCTACATGCCGCCCGAGCAGCTCGATATCGAGACCGGCACGGTCGACGAACGCGCCGATGTCTTTGCCCTTGCCTGCGTTATCTATGAGGGCTTGTGCGGCAGCGCCCCCTTTATAGCGGCCACGCCCGCTGACTCGCTCGACCGCATCATCGGCGGCACCACCTATCCCAGCGAGCTGATACCACACTTTCCCCCGGGAGCCGAGGCCGCGCTCATGAGCGCGCTCTCCCCCATGCCGCAGGACCGCCCCAACAGCATCGAGGCATTTTGCGACCAACTCCTTGCCGGTCTGGGCAGCGTGCGCGAGGGCCGTCGCAGTCTGGAGCAAATGGTTGGCGAGCTTTCGGATGACGAGCAGGAGCTCGACGATATCGAGCCGTCGCACTACGAGGACGACGCCATCGAGGTCGACCCCGCACTCGGCTGGGCGGGCACGCGCTGGAGCCATGCGCGCGACTACACCATGCGCGCTATCTCGGCACTAGCGTGCGGCACCTTTAGCTTTTTGCTGATGCAAACGGCCGGGGTCGCGGCGCTTCCCGGGTTGGTCGTCGCGGCTATCGCTATTGGCGCGGCAGCCGGCTTGGCCCCCCAGATCGGCTCGGCCATCTCGGCCGTGGGCTTTTTGGTGCTCATGGCCAACGCCACCATGCAGGCGCAGGGCATCCTGTCGATGTTGCCCGTCGCGGTGATCTTTGCCGCTGCCATGTCCGGTTGGTGGATCGCCTGGGGTCGCACCGAGGCTGCCGCGAGCGCCGCGCTCACCTGTGCACTCGCGCTTGGCTGTCTGACTGGCAATACCTTCCTGGCAGCGGGGGTCGCCGCCGGCGTCGCGTCATTTTGGCTCGGCCCGGCAAGCGCCGCCGCGGCAACGGGCATGGGCGTGCTTTTTGCCCGTCTGGCCACGGTCGCGCTTTCAGCCGGAGGCGTGCTGGGGCTCGGTAACGTTGCCGCAGCGCTGGAAGACCCGCTCCTTTGGGCTGCCTTTGTGCTGGTCGCGACAACTGCCGCGGCGTCATCTGCGCTGCTCAATGCCCATGCCAAGCGTGCCGATCAGGGCTCAAACCTTGCCGCAATCGCCGCCATCGCCGTCACCGGCATCGGCTGCGCAGCGGCATCCTGTCTTGCACACCATATGGAAATTGCCAGCCTTGCAGCCGCGGTCGCCGCCAAGGCGGCAGTTGCGGGAACCCTATCCTCTATAATCGTTGGGATATGCCTATATTTGCTCGGATACCAAAGAACCTATACGGAGAGTGATCTTTCGTGAACTTCCTGAACATCTTCGAGGACCACGTGGCCGGCATCTTCGGTGCCACCCGTGCCCCGTTCTCCTTTAAGAAGCTTGCCAAGCAGGCCGCTCGCGACATGGAGGATCAGACTCTGGTGATTAACGGCGTCAACACGGCGCCGGCACTCTATACCATCCTGATCGCCGCCGACGACGATCCCATGCTCGCCCCGTTCTACCCCGAGCTTTCGCGCGAGGTCCGTGAGTTTGTGAAGGCGCAGGCCGAAAAGCGCCGCTATGTCTTTGTCGGCGAGCCCCTCGTGCGCTTTATGATCGATCCGCAGCTGCGCGCCGGCAAGTTCTCGGTCTTTGCCGAGAACGTCGATGCCCCCACGCTCGGCCGCCTATACGAAGAAGAGCGCGCCTATCAAAACGGCCTGGGCCAGAACAACTCCGCGGCAAGCCGTGCCGCCAGCGCCCCGCGCGCCGGCCAGCAGCAGTTTGCTGCCCCGCAGCAGCAGCGCCCCGCCGCCATGCCCCAGCAGCAGCCGACGCCTCGCGCCGCCGCTCCCGACCCGCTTGCCGTGGCAGACCCCTTCGCGCCTAGCGTCCCCGACCCCGCCGCCGCACCCATCCCGGTGCCGCAGACCATCTCGCGCGACGCGCTTGCCGGCATGGGCGGAGCCGCCGCGACCGGTGCCGCCGTGGGCCTAGGCGCCGCAACCGGCATCGCCTCCAACATGGCGAGCACTCGCGCCCCGCAGCGCCCGCTCGCCCAGCTCGTCGACGTCGTGAGCGGCGAGAGCCATAGCATCACCTCCGCACAGGTGACCATCGGTCGCGAGCGCTCAGTTTCCGACATTGCCCTGCGCGACCCCAACGTGTCGCGCCGCCACGCCCAGCTCACCTTTACGGGCTCGGATTGGTCGATCGAGGACCTCAATTCCACCAACGGCACGCTCGTCAACAACCGCCGCATTACGCGCTGCCCGCTGCGCAACGGCGATCTGCTGACGTTTGGCCTGAGCACCTTTGAATTTAGGGGATAGTCGCTTATGAACATCGATATCGTCCTTTTTGCAGGCCGCATCGTCCTGGTCGCCCTGCTCTATATCTTCCTGTTCGCCGTCATGAAGACCGGCGTGGGGCTTGTGCGCGGACAGCGCCGCGACTCGGCTATCTGGACGATCGATGTGGACAAGGGTCCGCGCGGTATCCGCGGCATCCACGTAGATATGCTCGGCCCCGTCATCGTCGGTCGCTCGCCGTCTTCGGACATCTGCATCAACGAACCATTCGTCTCGGCCTCGCATGCGCGCTTTTCGCTGCAGGGCCCGGCGCTCATCATCGAGGACCTCAACTCGCTTAACGGCACGCTCGTCAACGGCCGCCAGCTTGTGGAGCCCGCAACGCTGCGCGAGGGCGACGAAGTCCAGATCGGCGATGTGGTCATGAAGGTGAACCGTCGATGATCGACGAGGAGAACAAGTCCGCGACTATGACCGAGGCACCGGCTGCCGCCACAGCTGCGCCGGCCCACGCCGCTCCGGCGGGCTCCGCACCCGTGGAACCCGAGGACACCGTGTTCTCCCTGCCTCTTTCGCATGTAACGCATGATATTTCGGATCTCGCCGATAACGAGGACGAAGAGGATGCCGTAGCGGCGCCCATCGGCGCACATGCTGCGGAACAGCCCACAGCGCCCGAAGCAACCTCGGCGCCAGCTCACTTTGCAGAGCCCGTCGCCGCAGCAATCAACGAGAGCGCTGCGGTGTTTGCGGCACCCGAGCCCGCCGCGCCGGCGTTTCCCATAGCTCCGGCATCCGAAGTTGCGCCCGTGTCTACGCCGGCGCCCGAAGCGGGGCCATCCCCCGAGGACGGCCCTGCACCCAAGGCCCCGCAACCTGCGCCCGCAAGCGAGTCCGATGCCGTGGCCGAGCCCGCCGCCCAGTCGCAAAGCATGCCCGCGCCGTCGCACTTTGCGACGCCCGAGCCTATAGACGTCAGCCCGCAAGACGACGAGTCGACCGCCCGCGTGTCCGAGGAGCCCGGCTCCCCGGACACCGGCGATTCCGAATCAAACGCCGAGACCGACACCGTCTCTCCCGGTGACACAGCCGAGATCGACGTTGCCGCCGTTGAGGCCAAGCTCAAAGACCCCGGCTCGACCATGAGCTTTGAGCCCCTGACCGAAGAGCGCATCGAGACCGACTCGACCTATGATGCCGGCACCACCACGCAACTCATGTGGGGCGCCCGCTCCGACGTTGGCTGCGTACGCCCGCACAATGAGGATTCCTACCTGGTGCAGTCGCCGCTCTTTTGCGTATGCGACGGCATGGGCGGTCACGCCGCCGGCGAGGTAGCCTCTTCTATCGCTGTCGAGACTATAGCCAAGACGGCCCCACAGTCCGCCGACGCAGCACGCCTGGCCGCAGCCGTCGAGGCAGCCAACGCCGCCGTAATCGAGGCGGCCCTGAACGGCCTGGGCAAGCCCGGCATGGGCTGCACAGCCACTTGCGCCTATATCGAAAACGACACGCTCGCCATCGCCCACGTGGGCGACTCGCGCGCCTACCTGCTCCACGAGGGCACGCTCATCCGCGTGACCCGCGACCACTCCTATGTGGAAGAACTCGTGGACGCCGGCGAGATTACGGCAGACGAGGCTCGCGTCCACCCCAACCGTTCGGTCATCACCCGCGCGCTGGGCTCGGACCCCGCCATGTATGCCGACCATTTCACTCTGCATATTGAGGAAGGCGACCGCCTGATCCTGTGCTCCGACGGCCTTTCGAGCATGATTCCCGATAGCGATATCGAGAACATCGCCACGCAGTCCTCAACCGCGCAAATCTGCGTCGACAACCTAGTGGACGCGGCGCTTGCCGCCGGCGGCCACGACAACGTGACCGTAGTAGTCGTTGACCTGGTTGACGATGGCGTTATGCGCGAGGCGCAACGCGTGCGTCGCCGCAACATTACTATCGCCGCTATCCTGGCCCTCGTCTTTGTGCTGGCAGCTGGCATCTGGGCCTACACGGGTGTCACCGGCTCGTACTACCTGGGTACCTACCAGGGCAATGTCGCCGTCTGGCGCGGCATACCCGGCAAGCCGCTCGGACTCAAGCTCCACTGGCTCGAAAGCGAAACCAGCATTAAGCTGTCCGACCTGCCCGAAGACACGCAAAACCGCCTCAAGGCGGGCATTCCGCAAACAAGTGTCGACGATGCGCAAGACACGATATCCAAGTACCGCCACCAGATCGACGAGGAACAGACCCGCCAGGTGATCGACGCGCAAACGATTCGCGACAACACCAATCAGGGATCGACCTCCGAATCAGATTCTGAGAAAACCGCCGAACAGTCCGCCGAGGCCGAAGCCTCCGATAAGAATTAGAAAGGGAGTGCCGCTTATGAGTCGCCGCAACACCGAACTGCTCTTGCTCATCGCCTCGGCGTTCCCCGTCATCCTGCTCTACGCGATGTACGTGCTCACCGCGGGCGCCACAATCTCTTTCGAGACGCTCGCCGTGCCGATCGGCCTGTTCGCCGCCTTCGCCGCGGCGCATATCGCCGTGCGCATCCTGGCGCCTGGCGCCGACCCCGCCATCCTGCCCATCGTCTTTGTGCTCTCGGGCATAGGCATCACGTTCGTGACGCGCCTTGCCCCCGACCTCGCCATCTCGCAGCTCATCATCTTGTTTGTCTCGGTGGCACTCATGGTGGGAACGCTCGCGCTGGTCAAGAACCTCGACGTGGTCATGCGCTACAAGTACACCTTTGGCATTATCGGCATCATCCTGCTGATGCTGCCCATCTTTATCGGTACCACGATTTCGGGCTCCAAGCTGTGGATTCGCATCGCGGGCTTTACCATCCAGCCCGGCGAGTTCGCCAAGGTCTTTATCGTGCTGTTCCTGGCCGGCTATCTGGCCGAGAACCGCGAGCTGCTCTCTATCTCCAACCGCAAGATTCTGGGCCTCAAGATCCCGCGCTTCCGTCTGCTGCTGCCGCTGTTTGCCGTGTGGGGCGTGTGCCTGCTCGTCGTCGTCTTCGAACGCGACCTGGGCTCGGCCGTGCTGTTCTATACCATCTTTTTGCTGATGCTCTACGTTGCCACGGGACGCTTTTCGTACGTCATCATCGGCCTTGCACTGCTTGCCGTTGGAGCCGTGGGCGCCTACAAGTTCCTGTCGCACGTTCAGGTGCGTTTCCAGATTTGGGCCGATCCGTTTAAGGATGCCCAGGGCCAGGGCTACCAGATCGTGCAGTCGCTCTTTTCGCTGGCCGACGGCGGCCTGGTGGGCGTCGGCATCGGCAACGGCATGGCCAACAACATCCCCGTCGTCGAGTCCGACTTTATCTTCTCGGCCATCGGCGAGGAGATGGGCCTTTTGGGCGGCGGCGCCGTGCTCATCCTGTTTATGCTCTTCGCCGTGCGTGGCCTCACCACGGCCGCCCGCGCCAAGTCCGACCTTGCCGCCTTTAGCGCCACGGGCCTCACGGCAGCCATCAGCTTCCAGGCCTTCTTGATCGTGGGCGGCGTGACCCGCCTGATTCCGCTAACCGGCGTCACCCTGCCCTTCATGAGCCAGGGCGGCTCCTCGCTGCTGGCGAGCTTTATCATCGTCGCACTGCTGCTGCGCGCCGGCGACGAGGCGACCGGACGCGAGGCAGAGCTCACCGGCACCGGTACCATGGCCGCTATCACCGATGACCAGGTCGCATCTGCCGCAGCCCCGACCGGCACGCGTTTTGCAACCTCGTCTTCTTACGGCCGCGGCAGCCACTCCGCCGGTTCGCGCATGCGCCGTCGCCTGCTCGACACGCCTGAATCCGGTGTGCTCGGCCGCGTTGCGCTCGCCAACCGTCTAACCCGTGCGGTGCTCGCCTTTACGGCGCTGTTCGCCATCCTTATCGGCAACCTCACCTATGTCCAGGTCATCAAAGCCAAGGACTACCAGGACATGCCGACCAACAACCACACCATCGCCCGCTCCAAGTACATCCAGCGCGGCTCCATCATCACGTCCGACGGCGTGACGCTGGCCGAATCGCTGCAGCAAGAGGACGGCGCCTACGCCCGCTCCTACCCCAACGGCAATATGGCGGCACACGTGGTGGGCTACGTGAGCCAGCAGTACGGCACCGCCGGCGTCGAGAGCGTCATGAACGACACGCTCACCGGCTCCAAGGACTACTCCAGCTGGAACAACGCCATCGCATCGCTCGCGGGCCAGACTCAGCCGGGCAACACCGTCAAGCTCACGATCGACTCGCGCATCCAAACGGCTGCCGAGCAGGCACTCAAGGGCTTTAAGGGCGCTGTGGTGGTCATGGACCCGCGCACCGGCGCGGTCCTCGCGTGCGCGAGCTCGCCCACCTACGACAACACCAACATCGATGCCCTGCTGCAGGCAGGCGGCGGCGAGGACGGCTCTATGTACGACCGCGCCATGGACGCGCTGTACACCCCGGGCTCGACGTTTAAGGTCGTCACGCTTGCCGCGGCGCTCGAGACCGGCACCGCCACGCTTTCGAGCACCTACCAGGCGCCCGGCTCCATGGATATCGGCAACGCACCAGTCACCAACTACGATAACGAGAGCTACGGCACCATCAGCCTTCAGCAGGCCTTCGCCGTGTCGTCCAACGTCGTCTTTGGCCAGGTGGCAAACGAGGTCGGCGCTAGCTCGCTGGTGCAGTTTGCCAACGCCTTTGGCTATGGCCAAAAGCTCGGCCAGGACCTTACCACCGCCGCCTCCATCATGGCCGACCCGTCGCTCATGACCGAGTGGGAGACCGCTTGGGCAGGCGCCGGCCAGCCCGTCGGCATGGACCACACACCGGGTCCGCAGACCACGGTCATGCAAAACGCCGTGATCGCCGCAGCCATTGCCAACAGCGGCGTGGTCATGGATCCGTTCTTTGTATCCCAGGTGCTCGCGCCGGACGGAACCGTGGTCAAGACCACGCAGTCCCGCTCGCTAGGCCAGGCCGTCAGCTCTGCCACGGCTGACCAGGTCAAGCAGGCCATGCTCGCCGTCGTACAGTCCGGCACCGGCACCGATGCCCAGATTCCGGGCGTCAAGGTTGCCGGCAAGACCGGTTCGGCCGAGACCGGCGGCACCAACGTCAACTCTATGTTTGTTGGCTTTGCACCTTACGATTCACCCACGGTTGCCATCTCGGTTGCCCTGGAGGATTTCGACAAACACGACGTCGAGGCGGCCAAGATCGCCGGCATCGTCCTGACCGCGGCGCTCGCCGCACAGGGAGCGTGATGCCCGTGATCAAAGCGGATACCTGTGGCGCGCCGCGGCCGATGAGCTAGCGGCAACGCGCCACACGGCCCCAGTGGCCACACATTTGGTACTACACACATCGTTGAGCGAATAGTTATGTTAGGAGCAGGAATGGAACAGAGGGTCCTCGGGGGAAGATACCTCCTCAAGGATAAGGTGGGAACGGGCGGTATGGCGACCGTCTTCCGTGCACAGGATCAGGTCCTCGACCGCACGGTTGCCGTCAAGATCATGCTGCCGCAGTATGCCGGCGACGCCACCTTCGCCGCCCGCTTTAAGCAGGAGGCACAGGCAGCTGCCGGCCTGTCCTCCCCCTATATCGTGGGCGTCTACGACTGGGGCAAGGACGGCGACACCTATTACATCGTCATGGAGTACCTGCGCGGTACCGACCTTAAGAGTGGCATCAAGAGCCACGGCGCCCTCGATCCCAAGAAGGTCGCGCAGATCGGCTCGCAGATCAGCTCCGCGCTTTCGGTCGCACACAAGCACGAGATCATCCACCGCGACATTAAGCCGCAAAACATCATGGTGCTGCCCGACGGCAACATCAAGGTAATGGATTTTGGCATCGCACGCGCCAAGAACAGCCACCTCACGCAGGATAACAACGTTCTGGGCACCGCCCACTATGTAAGCCCCGAGCAGACCCGCGGCCAGGACCTCGGCCCCACCTCGGATATCTACTCGCTGGGTGTCGTCATGTACGAGTGCGCCACCGGCCGCGTGCCCTTTGACGGCGACGACGCCATCTCGGTCGCGCTCAAGCAGGTCAACGAGCTCCCCATCCCGCCGAGCCAGATCAACTCCGGCGTCGATGCCGACCTGGAGCGCATCATCCTCAAGTGCATGGAGAAGGACCCGGCAAACCGCTTCCAGACGGCCGACGAGCTGCGCCAGGTGCTCAACAGCTACCTGTCTGGCCGTGCCGTCAACGTCTCGGAGCCCACGCGCATCATCGGTGCCGCCGGCGACCTGGGTGCTACCAAGACCCGCGAGCTTTCCGACTCAACGCGCGCTATGGTTCGTCCCGTCTCGGGCGTGAGCGGTCAGAACACCGCCCGCAGCGCCGTTTCGGGCTCCACGGGTTCCTACGAGGTCGAGAAGCCCAAGTCCAACAAGAACAAGGTCATCGCCGCCGTGGTTGCCGCCGTTGCCGTCATCGGCATCGTGGTGGCCTTTGCCACGGGACTCTTTGGCGGCGAGCAGGTCACGGTGCCCGACGTACTGGGCAAGGACCAGGAGACCGCTATCGAGCTGATCAAGGAGGCAGGCCTTGAGGTCGGCACCGTCGACCAGAGCTACAACGACGACGTCGACGAGGGCAAGGTCGCTGAACAGACGCCCAACGGCAACACCAAGAAGGCCAAGGGCACCAAGGTGAACCTGGTGATTTCCAAGGGCCCCAAGCCTTCCGAGAAGGTTGAGGTTCCGCTGCTCGTCGGTCTGACCAAGGACCAGGCAGAGGCGGCGCTGGCGAGCGTTGGCCTGAAGGGCAATGCTTCCGAGGAGGCCAACGAGGCCGATGAGGGCCAGGTCTTTGAGCAGGGCACTGCTGCCGGCAAGGAGGTCGAGAAGGGCACGACTATCTCGTACAAGGTCTCCAGCGGCCCGGACACCACCTCGGTGCCCGATCTGACCGACATGACCGAGGCCCAGGCGCGCAACGCTCTCGACATGGCTGGCTTTGGCGTCGACGTGAGCTACCAGGAAAACGACTCGGTTACCGAGGGCACCGTCATTAGCTGGAACCCCAGCGGCAAGCAGAAGCCCGGTGCCACGATCACCGTCGTCATCGCCAAGAAGTCCGGCAAGGCCAGCGTCCCGGGCAACCTGTACGGCAAGAGCATCTCCGCCGCCGTCACCGCGCTCAACAACGCCGGTTTCTACAACATCGGCTTCTGTGACCAGAACGGCAACCCTGTGAGCGGCAACGAGAATGCAACCGTTACGGGCGTCTCCCCCACCGGTAAGCAATCCACCGACACCACGATCACGCTGACGGTCGCACTTTCGGGCTCGGGTTCGGGCTCGGGCACGGGCGACGATTCCGGTACGACCAACTAGTCGCCACCCCACCGCTCATTACGGCTCTCGCCGCAAACATATTCGCTCACAGGCGCCCGCTTGCTCCCCCAGCAAGCGGGCGCTTTCTTTATCTGAAGCAGCGAATACTACGGCATGCCTTAAACCAGAAGAGCCCGGCACCGTAGCGGTACCGGGCTCGATATTCCTCTGGTGCCCCCGGGCGGATTCGAAAACTCCCCCCGCGGGGAAATAAGTGACGCGGGTGTCGACGGTCCGAATCCGGCCTTTAGACCAGAAGAGCCCGGCACCGTGGTGGTACCGGGCTCGGCAAATCTCTGGTGCCCCCGGGCGGATTCGAAAACTCCCCCCGCGGGGAAATTGGTGACGCGGGTGTCGGCGGTTCGAATCCGGCCCTTAGACCAGAAGAGCCCGGCACCGTGGCGGTACCGGGCTCGACAAATCTCTGGTGCCCCCGGGCGGATTCGAACCGTCGACACCCGCTTTAGGAGATATGATTTAATACTACCCCCTACCACTCATCAAACATCATTGAACGTCATATAACCGCAGATAAACATAGCAATTTGTGACTTTCACCTCTGATAGCTGCACCAACGCTTTTACAAACATATTACTAACAGCTTTAGCTAAACTGCACTCAATGAATTGTTGAAAACTATTCAAGGAAACGGAGTGCAAAAATGTCAGAACAGCCACTCATTAGCGGTAGGGGCACGTGTTGGAAAGACAAGAGGTCGCCTAACACCTATCGCTATTATTTTTCCCTTGGAATCAAGGACCCTAAAACGGGGCGCTACAAACGATCACCAACTTATACAGTTCACTGCAAGACCAAGACAGAAGCAAAGGCCGCAATGCAGGCCAAGCTAGCTGAAATCAATTCCTCTGGCACGATCTCTAAAACTAAAAAGCCAAATTTGCTTGCATCCTACTGCTGGGCTTTTCATGAAAACAGAGACACCGAGCTTGCGCCAACGAGCTATGAAAGAGAAGCGTACGATTGCAGACATATCGAAGACCTGTTCGGCGCGTTTCAGACAATTGAGGGGCTAACTCCCGACCTAATCGAAGAAACATATGCCGAAGCTCGTCGCACGGGAAAATACAAGCCTTCAGAGCTTGTGCGAATCAACTCGAAGCTGCGACAGATTCTGTCGAATGCGGTCGCGAAAAGAATAATTGATCGAAACCCCTGCGCCACCGTTCATGTTCGCAGACCTCGCAACAAGAGAGAATCACTGACAATCGGCCAAGTAGCTACCCTATGCACACATCTTCAACACATTGAGCTCACCGCCGAAGCAGTTGGTACGCTAGTACTAGTGTACACGGGTATGCGAAAAGGCGAGATGCTGGGCCTCGAATGGCGCGATTGGGACCCTGTCAATAAAACCTTGAAAATTGACAGGCAGTACACCAACGACCACGAACTGAGGGCACCCAAATCACAAGAAAGCCAACGCAAAATCCCCGTTGGAGAAACCTTGACCGAACGTCTTCAATCATGGTCAGTCATACAAAAAGAATTCCTGGCTTCTCTGGGACTGTCACAGACCGACAGCACCCCCATCATTAGTGATATTGCTATCGCACAGGGAATCCCTACTGTTTGTCACATGAAAAACTACATCTACAACCATTGGTTTCGCGATTTCGCAGTTAGCTGCAATCTTGGAATCTATGAGCCGAACAATTCGACTGGCGGAAAACTATATAAGGGCATCTGCCCGCATCAGCTCAGGCATTGTGTAAGCACTTTTATGCTGGCGAACGGATCGGACGTTAGAAGTGTGCAAGGCATTCTTGGCCACGCGGACCCCAATATCACGCTCAAAACGTATACAAGCCTCGTTCAACAATCAGAAATAAAAGCAGTTAAAGGCTACGAAGACTTCATCAACGCCTATATACAGAGAAGCGAGAAATAGCATGTTTTTCATTCATCGTATTTTTCATAATATTACGGTACTATAATACCGTTTCCGCAGGTAGATGCTTTATTTGATTGACATTTAATGAGTTTTATTACATGCTAAAGCTGTCAGATGGCTACGCACGTAGTCATAAAAACTGGCCCCCCAAGTGCTTATGAACCTGGTAAGTCTTACAAGCACAGGGAGGGCCCTCATTGAAAGGATAGCTCATCATGGCTACTCCAAAGATTAGCACTCAGGCGTCCACACCGACTTTCCCCACTGGTGCCGCTCAGTGCGATCGGTTGCTCCGCGTTAACGATATCCGCGAACTCACTGGCTGGAGCGAAAACACCGCGCGCAAGTTTATGCGCGAGTCCGGCAAGCTCATCCAAATCCATCGCTCGAATTACATGTTTGAAAGCTCGTTCTACGAACTTTTCAAGCAGCTTGAAGGTCGTACCGCCCACCTTGACTAGGCGGTAAACATGAGCGAACTACCGTCGATTTCCGACAAATATTCCGATGATGTTACTGAGCAACGAGAGATTAGAAGGAAAATGGATAACGCGAATTTTATTTCGGTGCCCGACTGGGCGTGTTGTGCCACCACTGTCGCTGCCGAGCGCCTCATCCTCGGCCTAGTATGGAAGCTTGGAAATCCTTCCAAAAACAAACGAGCCATGGGCTTTTACGCAAAAAGCAAATGGATTGAGGAGCGCTACCACCTGAGTAAGAACACGATCTCCCGGGCCTATACCTCTTTGAAGGATAAGGGGTTTATCCAAAAAGCGGGCGATGGCAGCTGGATGCTTAATTACGCCGCAGTCTACCCCGCCGCAATCGAAAACGGCTGGGAGCCCAAGAAATCTTAAGTCCATAGCCCGACTATCGAGGTCGTGAAGGTCGGTAATCGCCGAGCGTCTATAAGAGCATGCCGCGGATGTAAAATGAAACAGGGTCGAACCGAAACAGTTCCCGGACAATTGGCGTCCGGCCAGACACTTCGATTCGACCCTTTTTCATGCCCGCATCTAAAACAATCCCATAATCATTCTCGACATCTTTAACGCCATCACTCTCCCGCCACCAACACGTCGTAGGTGCCATTTTCAACGAATCGATATGGCCGTCCATTCATGGTCTTTAAGGCGCGTGATACCATGAAAACGTGCGGTATTTCTCCAATTGAAAACCTGCGTGAATGCATGACTTGAGACGCCTTTTTAGAACTCACCGATCGCAGGACAACTACAAATCAACAGCGGCCGCGTATTTGTTCCCAGCCGTACGGCATGGCGGAGCCATGCCCATTGTTGATTGGAGTGCCGAAATGGCAGACGAGAAGAAAATCAGTGAGACATCCGGCGTGAAGGCCGTCCTCGATGAGGCCGCCGAGCGGATCGAGGCGACATGGCGGGAGAAGCTGCTGCGCGAGACTGCCGACCTCAGGACCGAGAACGCACTGCTCATGGCCCAGGTGGATGAATTCAGCCGCAAGCTCGTCGAGGCGACGGACCGGAACGAAAGACTTGAGGCCGACTGCAATGAGAGGGTCGCTTTCATCGAGGAGAAGTTCGAACTCGATACCGCGAACCTCGAACTCGAGAATAACGAGCTCCACGCCGCGAGCGTCAGATATCTCGCCGATGCCAGGGAGCTCGACAGGCAGGTCGTCCAGCTCCACGCCGAGGCTGAGACCATGGTCGATGAGATCGAGCGGCTGCGCGGCGAGCGTGACGCCGCGTTGAAAGCCCAGGCTGAGCTGAGCGATGCGCTTCTGGCCCAGCGCGACCTGATGGCCGAGGTCGCCGCCCTCAAGGACCGCCTTGCTGTTGCCGAACAGCGGGCGGCCGTGGCCGAGGCCAAGGTCGAGGTCATGACCCAGATGAGGGGCGAGTAGCCCCGCGCTTCTCCTGTCAGTCTGCTGATTTCTAGGAACCTTCTAGAGCGCTTCTAGAAGGTTCCTAGAACCGGGCGCAGCATCTTCGATCGGCACGATATCTCGGTAGATAAGGCGATGCCTGTCGTCACGCCACTCGTCGCCGTGGTAGTGGCCGAAGAACCAGGCGCGGTAGCCGAGCCGCCCGTCGAGCTCGCCAAGGAATCGCTGAAGCCGGTCGCATCGATACTCGCGTCCGCGCTCGCGGCACAGCTTCTCCGCCAGGGCGGCAGGAGCCTCGTGGGTCACAACGTGGTCGACCTTCCAGCCCACGCGATCGAGCGAGGAGTGGCAGTGTTCAATCTCTTCCTCGCTCGGCATCTCCTCGGGCCACCAGCTCCTCCCCTCCCTGCGATACTGCCTGTCGTTGCTCGCGGCACCGCCCATGGCAAGGACCGTGAGCCCGTCGATGTCGAACACCTCTCCACGCATCAGGTGCAGCACGCGCGGTCGCGCCTCATGGACGAGCCCGCCGTTCCACTCCCGTACCGGTAGATTGGCCAAGGCGTGATGGTTCTCATGGTTGCCGTCTACGAAACACGTGGTCCAGGGCTTCGACTCGAACCAGTCGAGCCAGTATTTCTCGGCGTTGGATCCATCCCAGACAAAGCCGAAATCGCCGGCTACGATCACCACGTCATCGCACGTCAGGGTCCGGCCCAGCGGCCAATTTTTGAAAGCAAACCGGCTGGACCCGTACTCGGCCCTGCCGTGCACGTCGCCTGTCACATAGACCGTCATCAGTACGCACCCCACGGCAGGAGCTTGTCCCCGAGCCTCACAATCCGGTCGTACAGCACGGTATGACGTTCGTCCGGGTTGCCGTCTCGGTGAAAATGGCCGTAATACCAGCGCTTGTAGTCCAGGCGGCCCTCGAGCTCGTCGAGGAATCCGGTCAGCCGGTCCACATCCGGGCGTTCCCAGTCTGGGTCCGGGTAGAGCGTCGGCGAGAGCATGCGCGTCGAGCAGGTATGGGTGATGACGCAGTCGACCTTCCAGCCGACCTTGTCGAGCTTTGTCCGCGCGGTATCGAAATCGCGCTCGTCCGGGAGCTCCTGAGGCCACCAGCTGGAATACGGCACGC
>CAKUGX010000040.1 GCA_934654765.1 uncultured Collinsella sp.
CGCGACCGCGGCGGTCGGCCTCGATAAAGAAGGGCTCGGTGAGGTAGTCGGTACCGACCTTCTCGAGCACGTAATCCTCGATGCCCTTGGGATAGCAGAAGTCCTCTTCGCTAAATTCGCCATCGTCGCCCTCAATACACAGGCGGAAGGTCACGTTGGCGTTGACCACGGCCTGGCGGCGCATGGTCTCGCGATACCAATCGTGGGGAATGCTGATGGAGGTAAAGACCTCGAGGTCGGGGCGCCACTTGATGGTGGTGCCGGTGCGGTTCTCGTCGCTGGGCTCAATCTCGAGCGCCTTCTTCTTGGCGCCGACGACCTTGCCCTTCTTAAAGTGCAGGGAGTACTTGTTGCCGTCGCGCCAGACGGTGACGTCCATGTACTCGGAAGCGTACTGGGTCGCGCAGGAACCTAGGCCGTTGGTACCGAGCGAGAAGTCGTAATCGCCACCCTGGTTGTTGTTATACTTGCCGCCGGCGTAGAGCTCGCAAAAGACGAGCTCCCAGTTAAAGCGCTTCTCGGAGGGGTTCCAGTCGAGCGGGCAGCCGCGGCCGTTGTCCTCTACCTGAATGGAGCCATCGCGAAAGGCGGTAAGGGTGATGAGCTTGCCGTAGCCCTGGCGCGCCTCGTCGACGGCGTTGGACAGGATCTCGAAGGCGGCGTGCGCGCAGCCGTCGAGTCCGTCCGAGCCAAAGATGACGGCGGGGCGTAGGCGTACGCGCTCCTCGTCCTTGAGCTGACGAATACTGTCGTTACCATAGTTTGCGGTGTTTTTTGCCATGCTCGCTCTCTTGGTGCTTCCTCTTGTGCATTTAAGTCGTATAGATAGTCAAGGTAGCATAGCCCAGCCCGTGGACGATTCCATCCAACACGAAATCCATCGAACAATCGTTCGGAGCTGGAGCTAAAGTATTTAGTTGCAGCTCGGCATTGTTAAACGAATTTGGATACAGATGAGTTTTATTTAATAGAGACACAGATCTACTAAACAAATTCGAATGATCGAGCTTGAAATGAGTCCAGCGAATTGCTGCGCTAAGAAACACGTTTACTCGGACGAAACCGAGTCGGTTCTGTCCGAGTAAACGATACATAGCAAAGCCCCGCGCTCTTTAGCAGAACGCGGGGCAAGAGAAGCGGATGGCCTAGCAGCTCGGAACTTGCAGCGAAGTGTTGAGCCAATCGCTGTCCGGACGGCTGATCAGGCGTGCGTTGTTGTAGGCCATCTTCATGGTCAGGATCGTCTGGCCTATGTAGGCGCCGGACTCCATGAGTTCGACCACCAGGGCAACATCGGGTCGGTCGTTTTCGGTCAGGTCGAGCGGCAGCAGCAGACTCATGGTGTTCTTGGTGGGGTAGAACGCCGGAACGGCGGTCTTAAAGTTCCACTCGACACGCTTCTGGGCGAGCTCAATGGCATCGTCGAGCCTGTTGATCAGGCGGCGCTTCACCTTGGCGTTGTCCTCTACTGCCTCGCGCAGCTCGTCGTAGGCGGCCTTCTTCGATGCGTCGTCATCTGCGTTAACCGCCCTCGACAGCGCCTCGAGCGCATCGCTGCTTCCGCGCAGCTCCTCGGCGAGAAACGCCTCGGGCAGGCGGTCGATGTTGTCGAGCAGAATATGGTCAACGTCGCGTTGGAGTGTCCTGTTGCCGTCAAAGAGCAGGTCCTCCTTCTTTTCGAAGTAGGACGCACGCTGCGGAAGCGGGTCAAACGACGCGACGAGTTTCTTACCCCACTGCTTTGACCCTGCCTTGCAGAAGGCCTCGAAGCGCCAGGGACATCCGCTACTCGACGGCGAGAAGCAGGCATAAATGGCCTCGTAGGTGGGATCGACCAGTCCGGTGTTAAATGCCGCGATTCCCTTGTCGCTGTCTTCGAGCACCTTGTTTTCGGACTGAAGGCGATAGAAGGTATACATGAGGTAGCTGCGCAGAATCGAATAGTCCTTGGAGTCCTCGTCCTGCTCAAAGCCCCATTTTTCGTCCAGCGCGTAATCTGCCAGGCTTTCGATCATGCTGTCGATGTTGCCCAGATATGCCCAGTCGGTGAGCGCGCGACCGGCACGCACCTTTTGGAAAGCGAAGTTATCGACATAGCAGACGCGCCAAGGCAGCGCACCCGGGCGATCCATTTTACGATCGCGTGTTATCGATACCTCGACCGGAGTTTCCCCATCGTTTCGAAGGACGCTGATCGGGAAGATGACCTTACCCTCGTAGAAGCGGATAATCCGGTTGGAGAAGGCGAATTTCCAGTCGCGGTCCAAAAGGGCCGTGACGTCGATGTCGCGCTTTGCGTACTCGACAATCGTCTCGTTCCATCGCTGCGAAGTCCATGCGAACGAAGAGAACTCTTCACCAAAGGAAGCAAATTCTTCGACGAGGTCCTGCGGAACGGGCCCGTCGAGATAGTCCTCGGTCTCCTGTATGCGTTCAAGATTGCGCGCCAGCAGCGCAGGCTGCGAGGCCGCGGCGGGGCGGTCGTTAGCATCGGCGTTCGTGCTTGCAACGGCTTGCGTATGGGCGTCGACGCTCGGGGCCTTGGTCTCAAAATCTCGGCGCAGCTTCATGCGATCGGCAATGGGGACATACGATAGAAACCATGGGAGACCGTCCTGTGCATTTTCGGCAATTGACAGCTCGACGGCCGACCCGTTTGCCGTCTCCAGGTGCGTGGCAAAGCTGACCGTTTTGGTATCGCGCATGTAGAGCGCGCCCTGGGCATATGCTTCTTTCCAGTCGGCGCAAAGTAGTGCCATAACATCGAGCCCTGGTCCATAGAGGCTCGAAAGCCTGGATTTTGAGGTGTACGGAATCGATACGAAGCTCGCCAGGTCGTCGCTAAAGGAATCAATGAGCTCGGGGGAGACGGGGGAGGCCTTGAACTTGGGCGAATCGACAGCCTTGGCGATAACCAGACGCTCCTCTTCGCTCAGGACGGTCTGTTCACATTTTGCTTCTTCCATTATTTGTCCCCTCCAATTAGTAGTTCGGTTCGGGCGTATGGTCTGGCCATTGACGACGAAACATGTCCACCGTCCGAAAACGTTGAGGACATCATACGCTCTGATGGGTATCGCTGACACTTTGGTTTTGTGCTCGAATTGGGACATGCGTCTCGTTTTATGGGCCGAGGGTATGCGAACCACGGCCCTTTTGGCCTGAAAGGGGGTCTAACGGGGCGTTATTTGGGCCGCTGGTCACTTCGCCCGTGCCGCTTTTCGTCATACGCTCATAGTGGAAGCCGATGCCACGGGGCCGACGAAAGCCTCGGGCAGCGGATGAGCTGCAAGCCGAAAGGAGCGGTGAGGATGATGAAGCCCATGACGAAAAAGCTGCTGTTAGGAATTCCCACCGTGACGCTTTCGGCCGTGCTGGCGTGTTCGGTGGCCGGTTGTGGCGGTAGTGCTCCGAGCGGCTCGGCTGGCAGCTCGGGCGGCAGTGCTCCCGTAGAGAAGAAGGCCAAGGCCTATGAGTCGCAGACGGTCGAGGTGGCTGGCATAACCTATGAGTCGGTAGCCCACGGTACGTTCTATCGCGGCGACGCTAAGCTGCAGGACGGCTTTTACCTGCACGTCAAGATCACCAACAACAATGCGAAGAACAGGACGTTTAACTCCTTTAACGTGCATGCTGCCCAGGGCGATCTTGAGGCAGGCGACCCGTTGTTTACTTCCGGCAAGGCGGCCGTGCTCGACTACGTTGCAAGCGAGGCTCCCGATGAGCTTCACGAGGGCATCGATCTTTCCAAGAGGCAAGATATCGGTCCGGGCGAGACCGTTGAGTACGTGTATTTCTGGGCGCCCAAGACGGCGTACTACGGGCCCATCACTGTCGAGTTCGTAGACGCTTACGCCCCCGCCAAGAATCATGAGGCCATGCACTTTGACACCACGGGGTGTGAGACTAAGGAGTTCAAGGCGGCCGGCGGCGTGGCCGATTCTGGTGACGCGGCCAATATGACCGGCATCGATTGCGCATCGTACAGCATCGAGGCCGCCGATGGCTACACGCTGGATTCGTCCAACGAAGAGCACGAAAAGGCAGACTTCTTCCATGACGAGACTGGAGGACGCCTGCACATCAGCATCTTCCCGCGCTCGCCGGAGGAAGAGGTTGCAAGCCTGGAGCAGATCTATGAAGGCAAGGAAACGACAACCGACCAGGTCGAGTACAACGGCATAACGTGGCTGCGCTTTACCGGTCCCGACAACGGCCATACGCTGTTTGCGACGGCTCCCGCAACGGGCGAGACCGTCCGCGTGTCGATTGGCTGGAAGATTGACTGGGATGCTGCCGTGCCCATGATGGAGGCGCTGAAGCTCAAATAGCGGACTGCGATTCCCACTTTAGGCGACTCGGGGCTGGCTTCGATTTATCGGGGCCAGCCCTTTTTGGTGTGCGATGAGCAGGGCCAGTGCCTCGCGCGGTTTCGGGTACAGCGGGGCACCGTGCGCGCAATGACAGACATGGTTTTCATAATGACAGATATAGTTGACATGCATTGATGGATGCAATATATTTCTGTCATGTTGCAACGGATATCTGTCCATTACTACGAAAGGAACTCCATGCCGGGCAAAAAGAACCTACGCATGAAGGCGGCGCGCGCGGCGGCTGGCCTTTCGCAAGCCGACTTAGCCGAAGCCGTGGGCGTTACGCGTCAAACCATC
The DNA here is from genome assembly GCA_934654765.1 of uncultured Collinsella sp. GTDB lineage: Bacteria > Actinomycetota > Coriobacteriia > Coriobacteriales > Coriobacteriaceae > Collinsella. The sequence continues at coordinate 4,674 of CAKUGX010000040.1, forward strand.
GGCCTGATCGAGGCGGGCGGCTACAATCCCACGCTCAACTTGTGCGTGGCAATTTGCAAAGCGCTGCGCGTCACGTTGAACGACCTGTTTTGGGAAGACGAGATCGACGTCGACCCTAACGCTCTTTAGGAGTTCGCTATGAAATTTGAAGATTTAAAACTCGTGCAAAAGTGGCGCGAATATGCCGGCCCAAAGGATGAACGCCTGGAGGCTGAGAACGCGAAGATCTACAAGATTGGTTTTGGGCTGCTTTCGTTTGGTATGTTGATGATCTTTTTCTACCAGTTTATAGCGCGACAGGTAGCGTGGGTTCACAGCGACGCCTGTGAAATGCCGCATGTCTTTGCAACGCCGTTTGAGGCCGCCATGTATGTGTGGCTCGTTCTCGTGATGTTGATTTGTGCAGGACTCCAAACGCGGAAGGGCTATGTCGACACCAATCGTTTTGGGCAAACCGAGCATCTTCCCGTTGGATACTTCTTGCTTGTCAGCGGTCTTAGCGGCGCCGCGTTTGCGCTTGTCATTGCCGCGATGCGCTGTATCGCTGAGGCGCAGATCGTACCGCTCGAAAGCGTCTTTTGGTTGGCGAACCTGGCCACGGGCGTGTTCTGCGGTGCGACGATTTTCGCGGCCACGTTTGCTGTCCTGTGCGCAACGTTTTTCACGGCGAAAAGACGCCGTGCCAAGCTCGAGGCAGAACTCGATTCCTCAGACGACATTTAATGCGCAATGGGCTGGCTCTGGGTATTCAGAACCAGCCCATTTTGATGTTCGATGAGCCGAGTCGGCGTCTCTCACAAAAGTAACTAGGAGCTAGCGAGGCTCATCCGAATTGACCTCATTGGCGGTGTCGGTTTCGAGCGCCGTGCGGCGGGCGCTGTAGGCGACGAGGCCGGCGCCTGCCGCTGCGAGTGCTGCGGCGGCTGCCGTAAGGGGAGCGTTGACATCGCCCGTGCCCGCAAGCGCGCCCGCTTTTCCGGAGCGCTTGTTAGTGCCGTGGTCCTTGCCACTGCTGGAGCTGCTTCCGCCGGAGCCGCCGCCCTTGTCAGTACCGCCGCCACTCGAGCCGCCACCGCCGTCCGCCGTCATTGGTGCATCGTGAAGCCCTGTCGTATCCGCGTTGTCGCATACGCCGACCTGAACTTCTGAGCGTTCGCATGCCGCGTCGGGCACATGAAGCTCGTGCAGTACGGCACCCAGCGTCGAGTTTGCGCCCGGTCGAATTTCCTCGAGCGTCACGGGATCGAGCGCCACCAGATTACGTGCCTTCGCATACAGCGTTACGCGTTTGCCCACTTCGTCGCTCCAACTCTCGGGGATGGCGAAGCTCAGGCGGAACTGTGCCGTGCAACCCGGCGCCAGCACGGCGTTGCCGTTGTCGGCTACCAGCGGGTGCGTTGCAAAACGCGCGCCCAGCGTCTCGAGCGCGTACTTTACGTGTGCCATGTCGTTGGCCGAAGTATCTTCGGCAAGCTCTGGATCGTAGATCGAAGCCATGCGTGCGTTCGCTCCGAACCCGATGGATGCGCTGGAGAACGGCTGGCTGGAGCCCTCTCGGTACAAATCGATCGTGCCGGCGGTCAGCAAGGTGTTGCCGTCGTTTCGCACCGTGACCACGAAGGATTCGCCTGCTGCTCCGGGCACCACCGCGCCCGAGGTAGCGACCGCGCCCGTCGGAGTGGCACACGCCACCAAGGGCACTTCGATGCCGTGCAGCTCTGCCTCGCTCCTCTCCGCGCTCACAATGTGCGTGGCGAGCGCGGAGAGCATGCCTCCCGACGTCAAAAATGTCGTTATCTGATCGATGGGATGGTCCAGCTCGCACATCACGAACGGCTCCGTGAACAGATCGCCTGCCAAGGTGCTGGCGAAGATGCGGAAGTGCTTGCCCATCACTGCTACCGGGTTGCCTTCTTCGTCGTAGGTTTGCCCCACCTTGCCATCGGTGTTCTCTACATAGAGCGCGCACCTGCCGTTGTTGCTTACGCTAAACGACGCCGGGCCACAGCCTGCGGCACCCACGGGCTGCGTTGCAAATGCCGATGCGCCTCGCGTCCAAGTAATATGCTGCAGCTGCTCGTTGACGGTGGCCAAAAAGCCCGAATGTTGCGGCCACGGCACCGCATGGGGTACCGTGGCGTCTGGTGGCATAACGCCCCAGCCCGCAATGGACTGGCCAATCACGGCGTACGATGCGCAGCCGCAACCGTCTGCGGTCTCGTACGCAACGGGCACCACCATTTTGCCGTTGATATTCTCGGGCTCGCTCAGCTCGATACTCGACGGTGCCTGCGGAAAGCGAAGAACTTGGCGGAACGTCAGGCTGTCGCCCGAAACGTCCGACCACAGGGTAAAGCACTCCAGCGCAACCTCAGCCTCACTGCCGAGCGCCTTTTCTGCGGTGGCTCCGCGGCGGTGGAGGTAGGCACCCGACAGGCGTCCGTCGACCAGCGTCTTGCCTACCGTGATGCGTGGGCACTGCAGGCAATGGTAGCCATCCTCCTGAAGGCGGCCGCGCGAGATGCTGCGCCACGACGTGTGCGATATCACGCGAACTCCGTCGTTGCTTATGCGCAGGCGCACAACGGACAGTATGCCGGATGTGTTCGCCGTATCGAAAAGGGTGTTGTCGCCGGCGGGGCGCTCGCCCGAGACCAGCAGCACGTAGGCGTCCTGGTTTTCCCTCCCGTCTGTATATTCCACCACGTCGAAGTCGTAATCGAATATGCCGTCGCGCCCCACGTCGCCCTCGCCAAACCCAAGGGGGAAGTCCACGGGCGTGGGAGCGGACCACGTGCCGTTTGCCTTTGTGTGCACCACCAGGCGCGAGCGGCCATTGTCGCCGTAGCGCACCGAGGCGATACGGAACAGGCATTCTACGCCGGCAATCATTGCCAGCTTCATGTGAGCTTCGCTGAGCACGCCGGAAAACAGCACGTTGTCGCTCGAGGGCTTGATGCCGCCACGCTCGTCTTCCGACACGCCGGCAGAATTGGCGTTCGGGTCAGCAACGGCGTTCGTTGACTGACCGATGTAGGTGTACTCATACATCGGCGCGGCGTTTTCGTCGTTCTCTACCAGTGCATGGACGAAATGCTCGATCTGTCCCGTGTCGTCGCTTTCTGAATTCGCCTCGAGCTCAATGCGCGTGACCGCTTGATCCCAATCGCGCACGACAGGCGCGGCGTTTACGGCAGTGGCCTTAACCTCGGCGCGTGCGAGCAGCTCGGCGTTGGTGACGATGGTGGCCGATGCGATAAATTGCGGCACACCACCTGCCTCGGCGTTGCCGGGCGTGCCGAAGCAGGCATCCAACGTATAAGGCGTATTTCCACCCAATGCCAGCTCAGAGCGCTGGAGTACATACTGGTCGCCATTGTTCACCGACATATTCCACGAATCGATGAGTGTGGGCCACGACCCCGACCAAGCCTTGGTGGTCCACTTGAACATTACGAACTGGAGTATCACATCGACATCGACGTCTGCACCTACGCGCAGCCGCGGAAGCTGGTGTCCATCTGCCTTCTCGTACCCAATGAACAGCGTGAGGGATGCGGCACCGCGCACAGCGGACGAAGCGACGCCTGCAACGCCGGCTCCAAAGGTGACGGCAAGCCCGATCTGGATGGTGAACGAGCCCGACGTGTTTGAATAGTCGAGCGAAATGTTTTTAAAAAACGCCGCGCCGCTGCCGTGCGTGTGAGCACCCACAGCGAGCGCCAGCTTCGCCAGCACCCAAGGGTTGACGTTTAGGAAAAATGGCACCGGTCCTAGGGTAAACTGTTCGGTCCAATTGAGGTCGGTTCTTACCTGGAAGAGGGCCTTAATATTGCCGTATGCGGGGTCGTTGTTGTTGCCCCAGGTTTTGCCCACCCAATCGTAGGCGAGCGAGCCGTACAGCTGTGTGGCGATATCCATCGTGAACAGCGGCGTGCAATGGTGGCGAAGGAGCTTGGTGTTTCTTGGATCGGTGCCCGAACCGGCACTCATACTTTTGTACTGATTCCACTTCCCCTCCATCTCGTCGAGGTAGCGGTTTGCCTGCTTGGCGCCCGACTCGCGCGGCGATTTCTTCCAGTATTCCGGATCAGGGTTGCCCGAATCGTTCATATAGCTGGCTGGTTTGTATCCTCCGCCAAACAGCACGTATCCAGCAAACGAGAAATCGAACAAAATGGGGAACGAGGGCATCCAGCACGTGAACTTATTGCCGCCGATGCCGGGAAACGCCGCGGGGAAATCAAACGGAGTGATCTCTTGGTCCATGGTAGTGGGGACGATAGTGGTCGAGCCCGATTCTGCCTTTGCGGCCGGCGCAGTGACAACGGCCATGGGGGAGGAGAGTGTGTAGGTCTTGCCCTGGTAGTCGAGGACAAAGCGCAACTTGCATCCTTCTTCCAGAAGGCTCGACGCTGCATCGAGGAACTTGTCTTCCAGCGTGAATGTCGCCAGATTGTCCACGCCCGATGCGCTGGCCTTGATCTGACCAATCTGCGTGACGGTTTCGGTTGAGCTGCCCGCAGCGGGCATCACTTTATTGATATGCAATGTTGCCTGCCCGCCCTGCGGCAGATGAGCCTGCACGGTAAAAGCGTGCGTGTCGGGCTGGTCGTTTGCCGCTTCGTCCGCTGGCATTGCCATAAACGTGGCGTCGGCGTACTGGATGTCCCATTCGTCGAACGTGAGCTGGCGGAAGTACGGCTCGCCATCGGAGAGCGGACGTGTGGGTGCGGTTATGGCGGTGCCGCCCTGGATACGCGCAAGGGGAATCTCGACATCGCGGTAGCCCGCCATGCTAATGGAGATGCCGCCGTTAAAGTCGTACGCGTCAAGGAGCGTTGCCTCGTCCACGTAGCCTTCCGAAAGAGGGGCGACCTCAAAGATGGCCGTGCCTTCTTCATCGGTCGTGGCGGTGAGCTGCTTGCCTGCGGCATAGCGCGATGTGAGCGTGACCTGGGCACCCGCGATAGGCGTATTCTTGTTGGCGACGTCGACCACGACCACACCAAACATGGTGCGCGAGAGTACCAGGACCTTGAAGGGGTCTTCTTCGTCGGCATAGGCCGCGGTGGGCGCGAACGGCAGCAGGAAGGCATTTTCGCTTCCCGGCACGCGGGGCAACATAATGCTCGCTAGCGAGGACGCTCCAGCAACAAGTAACGAACGGCGATCAAGCATCTTGGGCTCCCATCCCGCAAATATCGGTGGAAATAATCCAATTTTGCGAGAAGACGCTTCGTGGCGGTAGTGCCGTTCGATGGCCAAAATGTCCAATTTGAGCGAGTGAAGCGCCGGGGCTCCGGAACGCGCATGCTGCGCTAGGCAGTCTGGCCGCTAACGCAGCATATGCGCGACCAGTTCGGCGCGCGTGCCGATGCCAAGCTTTGCATACACACTGGATAGGCGGTTTTTGACAGTGCCCGGCGATACTCCCATATGGCGTGCGATTTCGGCGTTGGTCCATCCGCGGCAGGCGAGCATGGCCATGGTGAACTCTGTGGTCGTCAGGTCGTCGGCCACGTCCTCGCCCGAATCGGGGTTGTGGATGCGCCGCCAGCCGTAGCTGAAGCGGTATGTGATCTCGATGATGTGCGCGAAGTCGTCAGGGTATTGCGATTTTAAGCATGCCTCGATGAGCCCCTGTAAAAGGCCGTGGTGCTCGCCGATGAGCTCGATGAGGCCGTCGGGGCGCGCAATGTTCCAAGCAGCTCCGAAGTGCGTTTTTGCGGTGTCGATGTCCTTGAGGCTCATGCATGCCATGGAAGCTGCCAGGTGCAGGAACAGTTCCGAGATGGGATAACTCCCCTGTTTCATGATCAGGGCGTTTTCCGCCATGCCCAGGCTGCGGCCATATTCGCCGCGTAGGTACAGGGCATGCGCCATCACGTAACTGGCGAACAGGCGCAGGCCTTCGGGCAGATGCGCCGCAAGCGGATAAAACTCTTCGGCAGAATACGGGGAAGGCAGGTGCAGCAGGACGCTCGCGGCCGAGGCAAACAGGATGTGCATGGCGTGAACGGTGGGCGATTCCTCGTCAGCTGGCGTATCGAGGATGCCCGCAAGGCAACGGCGGGCATCGGCGATACGGTTGAGCGACAGACTGGCATATCCGCAGATAAAGCATGCGGAATAGCGCAGCGCGGGATCGGTGGCGCCAAGATAGGGGCGCGCCGTCTTGGCAGCGAGGGTGGCCTGTCCGCGAAAGTACAGCGCTTCTGCCGTGGCAATGGCGCGCGAATCGGGGTCGGAAATGCCTGCAACCGCAGCGTCAATCTGTCCCGGCACAAAGGCGGTGCACATCAACGGCATGGGAACGCATGGGTAGCCATCGCAGTTCATCTTCCATCTCCCAACGGCTGGCAACAATAGCAGCAATTGTACTCCTGTTGCTCGGGACTGGAATTTGTTGGTATCGCCTACGATTATGCCGAACGTATAAAGGGAGGTTCCCGGCATCTGCCGCGTCTGCTACGACCTGACCCCAAAGCCCGTCGGCACGGTCGAGTGGGAGTAAGCTTCTACTCTTTTGGGCGAATTACATTGACAGAGAGGGGTCCCGCGCAAACGTGTGCGGGACCCCTTTCGTTTTACTGTTCGGTTGGCTCTGCGGTCCGTTTTGGAAGGGTCGCGAGCATGGTGGTCCCGTTCTTGGAGCTTGCTTCGACCTCAACCGTGCCGCCGTGCAGCGCCGCAATCTCCCAAACAAGCGCTAACCCGAGTCCTGCGCCGCCGTATGCCCTGCTGCGGGATTTATCCAGGCGAAAGAACGGCTGGAAGATGCTCTCACGGTACTGCTCGGGTATTCCCGAGCCCTGGTCCTCGACCCGCAGGAACACGTGGCTGTTGTTATCGCAGATGGAGACGTTGACAGTCGAGCCGGGGCGGCTGTAACGGATGGCATTTTCGACCAGGTTAAACACCAGCCGATAGAGGAGCGTGTCGCTTCCGATTATCAAAGCGCCTCCACTGCAATTGAGGACGATGTCTTTATGCTCGGCAAGCGGAGTGAGGTCGGTGAGGACTTCTTCGGACAGGGGACCAAGCTCAATATCGTCCTCGCAGGGAACGCTGCGGAGCTCGCTCATCTCAAGCAGCACCTTGGTCATTCGCGACATCCGCTCGGTTTGTTCTTGTAGCAGGCCGAGCAGCTCGGCTGTTTGGGGTTGTGATGTGGGGTGCTCGGAGACAAACAGTTCAATCTGCGCTTGCATAAGGGCGAGCGGGGTGCGCAGCTCGTGTGCGGCGTTGCCGGTAAACTGACGCTGTGCAGAGAACCCCTCGCCAAGACGAGCGATCATGTCGTTGAAAGAGGCGCTGCATCGTTGTAGCTCGGTGGGCACATCTTCATTGAGTCTGATTTCGCTTAGGTTGTCAGGCTGCACGCGCTCAACCTGAGCTGCAAAAGCCCGTAGCGGTTTGAGTGCACGGCCGCTCACAAAGTATGCCAGCGCGCCGCCAAGGAGTGTGACTCCAGCCGTGATGCACCAGGCTGTCGTGCCAAAAGACTCCTGTGCGTCGTTTACGACGATCGTGACCTTGTCATCGAGGGCTGCTTTCGTTGGGTCGAACGCCTGGAGCGAATCTTCGCCGGCAGCGTTAAAGGCCGAGATATCGCTGCCGATGGCTTCCATATAGCGCATACCCGTATAGCCGACCAGGCAGTTCGTCAGCACGCATGCCGCACACGTGAGCAGTGCCGTCATAATCGTTATGCGCCATTGCAGCGAAAGCCCTTTCATTCGCCATCCTCCATAACGTAGCCCTCTCCAATCCGATTGCGAATCGGGTCGTATCCCAAAGCGCTGCGCAACTTTTTTCGGAGTGACGAGATATGAACGCGGGTTGCGTTGCTAAAGCTGTTCACGGTGCTATCCCAAACGTGCTCGATAAGCTCCTCTTGACTTACCGGTCGCCCCTGATTAAGCATCAGGTATTCCAAGATTCCCGTTTCCTTGCGCGTAAGAGATAGAGCCTCGCTGTCCACGGAAGCGATGCGCGCCTTGGTGTCAAAGCTCAGCGATCCGCAGGTCAGGATAACATCGCTTTGCGTAAAGCGCCTGAGCGTGAGGCTGCGGATGCGTGCCGCCAGCTCGTCTAGATGGAACGGCTTGGTGAGGTAATCGTTGGCGCCGGCATCGAGTCCGGCGACTTTATCGGATACTTCGCCACGCGCGGACAGAATCAGTACCTTAGTCTCGCAGTCAGTTTTCCTAAGTTCCCTGAGTACGGTCATGCCATCGATGCGGGGAAGGTTGAGGTCGAGTACCACGAGGTCGAAGGCCTCAACGTCCAGTAGGTCGAGCGCCTCCTGTCCGTCGTGACAGCAGTCGACGCTGTACGCCAAGTTTCGCAAACTGCGCGCGATTGCATCGCACAGTGCTCGCTCGTCCTCGACGATCAAAATACGCATAACAGTCTCCTTGCACATTCCAAATCGCGCTTAACACGGATTTTATAGTCGATATGGTCCAATGGTCGCGTAACGAAAGGAGTGGTCGAGTTGTTCAAAGCGGTAAAACCCGTGGTACAGGTCGCTTTGTTGATCGTCGGAATTACCATGGTGTGCTTTGGCGTTATGCGTGGCGAGGCGGATGCCGTGCTGGCCAAAGCGATTAGGCTGTGCTTGGAGTGTATCGGAATTGGATAAAAGAGAAAACACTGCGTCGCATGTTTTGGCCCGATTTCGCGGATTCATTCAGGCGGCGGCGACGCTCGTCACCAACATTCACCTGCCAAACTTTGCCAAAGGCAGCATCTATCAGGGCGCGGGAAAAACAGTCTGCGTACCTGGACTTAATTGCTATTCGTGCCCTGCGGCATCGGGTGCGTGCCCCATCGGGTCGTTCCAGGCGGTGGTAGGTTCATCCAAGTTCAACTTTTCTTACTACGTCACCGGTACGCTCATTTTGCTCGGCGTGCTGCTGGGACGCTTTGTATGCGGCTTTCTGTGCCCGTTTGGCTGGCTGCAGGAGCTGCTTCACAAGATTCCCGGCAAAAAGTTCTCCACGAAAAAGCTCAAGCCGCTCACGTACATCAAGTACGTCGTGCTGCTGTTTGCCGTGGTGCTGCTGCCTGTCTTGGTGGTTAACGACGTGGGCATGGGCGACCCGTTCTTTTGCAAATACATCTGTCCACAGGGTGTGCTCGAGGGTGCCATTCCGCTGGCCATTGCCAACGCCGGCATTCGATCTGCGCTGGGGAAGCTCTTTACTTGGAAACTTGCCGTTCTCATTGCCGTGGTAGTGCTGAGCGTTTTGTTCTACCGCCCCTTCTGCAAATGGATTTGCCCGCTCGGCGCATTCTATGCGCTCATGAATAGGGTGTCCCTACTGGGGATTCAGGTTGACGCGTGCAAATGCGTCTCGTGCGGCAAGTGTTCAAGGGTTTGTCAGATGGACGTTGATGTGGTCCGCGCGCCCAATCATGCCGAATGCATCCGGTGTGGAAAGTGCATTGGGGCCTGCCCTGTCGATGCCATCAGCTATCGCTATGGCCTGGATGTGTCGGCGGAAAAGCTTCCCTTGACCGCCGATAAAAAGTAAACAAGCTTCGACAAAACGGAGGAATGACCATGAAGCTTTCTAAGATTGCGGCCCTGTTTATGGTGCCGGTGCTGGCCTTGTGTCTTGTGGCGTGTTCGTCGCCCGGCGGCAACGCGAGCGAATCTACGGGCTCCGATCCAAAGATCGCGGAGCTCATTGCGCAAGAGCCGGCCAACGCCGACGAGGCTGCCGAGCTGTATGCGAAGCTCATGCAAAAAGAGAACGATATCCTTTCGAGCGATAATGCGCTGTGGGAAAAGGTATTCAATGCGGCAAATAAAGAGTCGACAATGATTGAGGACGGCAGCAATTACGGCGATTTCCTGCTCAAGACCATCGACGGCGCCAAGGATGAGTTCACGGCGGATGAGCTTAAGACGCTCAAGGCCGGTGCACAGCAGATCAAGGAGATCGAGGACAAGCTCGAGAGCCTGGAGAAGGAGTTCCCCGGCTGTGGAAGCACGCCGAGTTCAGGCGAGAGCGTCGACGCTTCGACCGCTGGCATGACGGCTGGTGCCAATGCTTCGAGCGAGGCGACGAAGTTCCCCAGCTTTACGGGCAAGGATCTGGATGGCAACGACGTGAGCAGCGACGAGCTGTTCGCTAAGAACAAGGTCACCGTCATGAACTTCTGGTTCACCACTTGCAAGCCGTGCGTGGGCGAGCTGGGCGATCTTGAGAAACTGAATAAGGAGCTTGCCAAGAAGGGCGGCCAGGTCGTGGGCGTCAATTCCTTTACGCTCGATGGCAACAAGGGCGAGATTGCAGATGCCAAGGACGTGCTGAGCAAGAAGGGCGTGACATATAAGAACATCTGGTTCAAGTCGGATAGCGAGGCCGGTAAGTTTACGTCAAATTTGTTCTCGTTCCCGACGACGTATGTCATCGATCAGAATGGCAACATCGTAGGGGATCCAATCGTGGGAGCCATCAGCTCCGCCGAGCAGCG
>CAKUGX010000041.1 GCA_934654765.1 uncultured Collinsella sp.
GTGCGGATCCGCGCAGCGGATGCGCGGAATCCTATACGCCGCACCATTTGAGATTAAAGCTCCCGGCAACGGGGGCTTTTCTTTTGCGCCAGCTTGAGTGCTTTTGTCCAAAGGGACGATTTCCTGTCGACTCGTGTAAGATTCCGAGTAGATGTCGCGACTTATTCGCGACCACTCCTTCTCAAGCGACCGATCAGGGTGATATTTCGTGGCAGAGCGTCCGACATACAAGCTCAGGTTTCTCGATCCCAAGAAGCGCTTTCCGGCGATGCCCGAGCAGCCTGCGGGACGCTCATATGGCGTGGTCTGGAAACTCTTTGGCGAGGATCAGCATGAATCTTGTTATGTCGTCGAATTCGTTGGCAAAAGCCATGTGTCGCTTTTGGGCTACGTAAGCGTTTCGGGTGAGGTGTACAAGGTGGACCGCCCCGTTAGCGAGGCTCCGCTGCCCAACGATCCCGACATGGAACTGGTCCTTGACGAGTCGGACTCCGGTATTGGTGAGATTATGGTGAGGGGAGCAAACGGCACGATGCGCGCGTGCGCGCGAACCGTCGGCTCTCCCGAAGGTCCCATGCGCGAACAGTCCGATCACGAGACATGGAATTCGACCCGCTCCCTTCCTTACGGTGAGTTCATGGCATCGATGTTCCTGCGCTACGTGATATTCGCTGACTCCGAAAATACCATTGCGAGCACGGCGGACGCCGACGGACTCGACGAGGGTATGCAAAACGTTGTCGACAAGATTAAGCTCGTAAAGTTGCCCGAGCCGGTCGAGGTGTTTTTGGGCTTTAACACGACACCGCTACCTGACGCTATCGAGACGCTGCTCTACCGCGTTGACCATGCCGAGAATCCGAGCGGTATCGAGCGCTATGCCGCTGCCCTTATGAGTGAAATTGACTTGCCCCGCTTGCGCACCATCGCCGCTAAGTCCGAGATGAGCCTGGCTCGCATCGATCGCTCAAAGCTTTTCTATCTCAATTTTGATCGCAGCCTGCTGGACCAGGATGAGATTGACATGCTGCTTGCCATCGAGTGCCGTCTTAACCGTCTCTCCGGCATCCTTGAGCACATCGGGGCCGGATTGGTCCCTGCGGCATCCTCGCCGAGCCTTGAGGGCTGCGCGCTCTTTGATGCGTGGCATATCGCCAAGACGACCAACGGTGTTCCCCGACTGCTCGATACGGCCTCGAGCGATAACCCGTGGGGCAAACCGGGTACGGCGGCTTGCCAGCCGGGCGGTGAGTGGGATGTGCGTACCCGCTTCGCGCGTATTGTCGAGGCACTTAACGTGGTCACGCGGCTCGACTATACCTATCGGGCAAACGTTGCCGAGGGGATCATGCTCGTTCGGTTTGGGCAGTCTGTCGTTGATGCTATGCCACAACGTGAATACGACGCTCAAGATGACGCCTGGCGCGAGTTGGACGAGGACACGCGCGCGATCTGGGCCGCGGAGCACGATGCGCGCGTGGCACTCGCGCTTGCGGCAGCGTGTTTTGCCGCGGGCACCTGCATCACGCGCTGCTATGTGCAGATTGCTGCTCCCGACAGTGAGCAGGGCGAGCGCGTTGTCGCAACGTATTTCTTTGGGCGCGCGGCCTATCTGGCCGATTGCGTGCCTGTCGCCAAGGATCTTGAGGGCATGGACATGGACGATATGCCGTGCAAGCGTGTGCTTGAGGCATATGAGTCAACCGCTCCGGAGACGATTGAACCTGCGGAGGTTCATGCTCGTCCGCGTGATGACCATCGCATGCTGCCGCCGGCGCTGCGCGATCTGCTGCTTGCCGATACGGCTGACGAGCTGGAGGTCATGGAAGAGGACGACGACCCATACGTGGCCCGTGTTGTTGAATTGCGCGAGCAGGCAAAAGTCGACCGTACAGGTGCTTTTGAAGGCTTTTCCCGTCTTGTTGAGGAGTTGGAGGCCAAGTGCGCCGTCGCCGAGCTTTTGGCGACAGGTCCGGTTCAAACGCAGTTTTGCGATAACCAGCTGGTGCGCATGGTGCTACCGGTGTTGGAAGAAGACCGCTCTGTGCGAATCCTTCGTGCGCCCGATGCGCTGTACTTTGCCCAGCACGAGATCTGCAGCTTTTACGCCGAGCAAGAGGACTTTGAACGAGCACTGCCCGAGGTGCGCCATCTTTACGATCTGGCGCGCTCGTCCATGCAGTCGCACTTTGCGCTCATCAACGTGCTTGCGCGTCTGGAGCGCTTTGACGAGATTATCGAGGTGGCGCGCCACGGCCTACGTATTGCCAGCGATCGTTCTGCAATCGGCTACCTGTTCTATCGCTTGGCGTTTGCCTATTGGAATTGCGATCAGCTCGACCTGGCGCTGGCTTGTTACCGTCTGGTGCCGCGCGGCGAGGAGTCGGGTAGCAGCGCGCTGGAAGAAATGCAGGGCCTTATGAACGAGATGGGCGTCAGCGAGCCTCCGACGTTCGAGGAAGCGGTCGAGACCATCCACAAGGCTGGACTAGAGCTGCCGCCAGTGTCCGCCGTGACGAATCAGCTGGCGGATGCCGCTGTGCAACTGGTCGACAACGGTTTCTTTTTCCTGGCGCGCGGTTGTATCTTCCAAATGTGGCGCACCATGGGCAACGACGAGCTCGGCTCCCTCAACCGCTCGCTGGGGTAGGCGAAGCTTCCAAGGAGGAAAGGATGCTAGGCAATTAGAAAATTCCCTCTTGCCCATAATCGACTGTTTGGTTACTATAGAACGGCTGTTACGGAGAGCTGACCGAGAGGCCGAAGGTGCTCGCCTGCTAAGCGAGTATGCCCCAAAAGGGCATCTGGGGTTCGAATCCCCAGCTCTCCGCCAGTTTAAATTTAAAGAAGGGTCCCATTTGGGGCCCTTTTTTAGTTTCAAGAGCGTTAGCTGGGGATTCGAACCCTCAAAAAAGGAGGCATCCTTTCGGACGCCTCCTTTCAATGGACTTATTATTCTTGCGCACTACACCTCGGGAGCCTTGGCGACGGTCTCGCTTTCTGCCGTGAGTGGGCGGTTGTCGATGCGACGGCCCAAGCGATCGAGCTTCACGAGCAGCCATTCAATGGGATTCGGCCCTGCGCCTTCCTCGTCGGCAACCAGGTCCATGACGGCGATCTTGGTGCCGTCCTGCTTGAGCGTGACGCTACCCACCTTGTCGCCCACATGCACCGTGCCCGAAAGATCGTCGTAGCTAACCTTTTCGGTCACCTCGCCGGCAAGGGAAAACACGGTCGCTTGCGCCGTGGGATCGGCGAGTGTGGCGTCGATCGTCTTATCCGTCCAGTCGGTTTGGCCAATGCGCGCCATAAGCGGGTTGCCGTTGGCGGTCTTTTCCTGTGTGTTGGCGATTGCGACCGTCACCTTGTGGCCGTAGTACCAGTTGGCAAGGGTGGCGGTATCGGTAAAGCGCTGGTCGGTGGTGGTGGAGTTCAAAACGACGGTGTAGATCTCGTCGCCGTCGCGGTTGTAGGCGCTCGTGAAGCAGTAGCCCGCGTCGTCGGTGGTGCCGGTCTTGCCGCCAATGTTGCCATCTTGGCCCAGCAAATAGTTATGCGTGTCCATGGAATGCGAATGGTCGGTGCCGTCGGCGCCCGTGACCTCGATCCAGGAATCCTCGCTCGCCACGACCTCGCGGATTGTGTCGTTCTTCATGGCTTCCTGCATCATCAGCGCCACGTCGTGTGCAGTCGAGTGCATGTCGCCGGCCCACTCATCAAAGTCCAGGCCATGCGGGTTCTCAAAGACCGTGCCGGTGCAGCCGAGCTTCTTGGCGCGCTCATTCATGGCCTTAACGAACGTCGCCTCGGCGTCCTTGGTCTTGGGGTCGATCTTTTTGCCCACATATTCGGCGAGCACGATGGCAGCGTCGTTGCCCGAGGGAATCATCAAGCCACGCAGTGCCTGCTCCACGGTGAGCTCGTCGCCTTCAAGTAGGCCGGCAGTCGAGTTGCCCACGGTGGCCGCGGCGTTGCTCACCGTCACCTTCTCGTCCATCTTGCAGTTCTCGACAGTCAGGATTGCGGTCATAACCTTGGTGATCGAGGCAATCTTGACCTGTTTGTCGGCATCGCGGGCATAGTAGACGGTGCCGTCTTTGCCCATGACGAGGGCATTGGTCGCATCGATATCGGGTAGGTTCTCGGCCGTGATGCCGCGTGCATCGGCGGTTTTGCCGCAAACATTGTCGGTCGTGAGCACCTGGGCACCGGCAACGGTGGGTATGCCAAGAGCAAGGGCAACGGCACAGGCAAAGCCAGCGGCAAGCTTGGTAGAGCGCTTTGCAAAAGAGGTGAGGGACTTCACAGATTTCGCTTTCGACGGGATGGTCTCTTCTGGCTCTAGAGTATATCGTTTGGCGGTGATGACGGTCGTCGCGTGCGTGCGCGGGCTGCGTCTGCGCCCGAACGGGCATGGCGGTGCTTAAGGTCGACTTAATCGCCCGCGCTTGTTGTGTGTGCCGGGCGTCCCCTCGGGCATAATGGAGCGCGAGAGGAGCACGCATGAACGAGCGCATTTTGGTGGTTGACGATGAGAAGGCCATCGCCGACCTGGTTGGCATCTACCTTACAAAAGAGGGCTTTGATGTTCAGATCGCCTACAGCGGAGCCGATGCGGCCAAGGCGATCTTGGAGCAAGAGTTCGATCTGGCGCTGTTAGATGTCATGCTGCCCGATATCGATGGCTTTGAGCTGTTGCGCACGATTCGCACCAGCCATACCTATCCCGTGATTATGCTGACGGCACGCGATGCCCAACAAGACAAGATTGAGGGACTTTCGCTCGGCGCGGACGATTACGTTGTCAAACCGTTTCGCCCGCTGGAGCTCATCGCGCGCGTGCGTGCCCAGCTGCGCCGTTACACCAGCTACGGCAGCCGCGCGCAAGCGACCGAGTCCCCGCTCATTCAGCTCGACGGCCTCGAGATCAACCGTGACGCCCGCGCCGTGGCGGTGGACGGCGGGCAGGTGCGCCTGACGCCCATCGAGTATTCCATCCTGCTGTATCTGGTCGAGCATCGCGGCAGCGTAGTGCCCGTGGAGGACCTGTTCCGCGCGGTATGGAACGAGGACTTTATGCCCGGCTCCAACAACACAGTGATGGTGCACATTCGCCATCTGCGCGAAAAGATCGGCGACGATGCCCAAAAGCCGCGCTTTATCAAGAATGTCTGGGGCGTCGGCTACATCATCGAATAAAGCCTTTGTTTGTGAGGAAAACGGATATGACAAATAGCAACGGGCAGGCGTTTGAGGTACCCGATCGACTTTTTGAATACGTACGGGCGGTCGTCGATAACCGTGCGCTTGCGACGGTGCTGCTCTTTTTGTTGAGCCTGCTGCTGATCGGCATTGACAACATCATCGGCATCCTGGTGGTGCTGCTCGTCGGTTTTTTGCTGATCGATCGCTTTGAAATCGTACGTCGTTGCGTGGTGATTGGCGGTGCCGCGTGGGCTATCACGCTGGCGATTGGCGCCATGGCGCTCGGTGGCATCGAGGGGCCGGTGCTGTTCGATGCCGGCTTTGTGTTCAATATGCTCGGCTTTGTCTTGGCGCTTGCCGTGTGCGTTCTGTTCTTCTGCGGCCGCACCCTGTACTACCAGGGCTATGAACAGGGGGAACAGCATGCCGACCGCGTGCTTGCCGCCCGTATCCAAGATCGCCTGATCGATCACCCCGACGCGTGGGACAACATCGACGGTGACTTTCTTGAGGTCGAGGGCGCACTCAATAGCGTGCGCGATAGCGAGCGCAAGGTCCAGCAGGCTCTGCGCGACGAGTCGCATCGCAAGGACGATCTTGTTACTTACCTTGCCCATGACTTGCGCACGCCGCTCGCCAGCGTGGTGGGCTATCTTTCGCTCTTGCAGGAGGCCCCTGATCTACCGCTCGAGCAGCGCGCGCACTTTACAGGCGTGGCGCTTGACAAGGCACACCGCCTCGATGCGCTCATCGAGGAGTTCTTCGACATCACGCGCTTCGACTTCCACGACATCGTGCTCACGCGCGGCTACGTCGACTTGGGGTTGTTGCTGGCACAGGTTGCCGACGAGTTCTATCCCATCCTCAACGAGCAGCACAAGGAGGCTCACGTCGATATCTGCGAGGACCTGACGGTGCTCGTGGACGGCGACAAGATGGCCCGCGTCTTCAACAACATTATGAAAAACGCCGTCGCCTATAGTTACGAAGGCTCGACCATCACGATTGAGGCTGGGCGCAAGGACGATGGCGGCGTGAGGGTGCGCTTTATCAACCAGGGCGATCCCATCCCCGCGGCGAAGCTCAAGGTGATCTTTGAGAAGTTCTATCGTCTGGATGCGGCTCGTGCGACCAATCGCGGCGGTGCCGGTCTGGGTCTTGCCATTGCCAAGGAGATTATCGCGGCGCACGGCGGCACCGTTGCGTGCGAATCAACGCCCGAACACACGGTATTCACCATCGAGCTGCCCGCTGCATAGCCAAGGTGCCCTTACAAACACTTGACAATGCGCTCACGTGCGTATGAGCCGCGATTCCTACTATCGATACTGCTGAATTGATATCGATATGGAGGTATGCGGTATGACGGCTGCTGCGGCTATGGAGCCCACGGAGCTTGAGGAACTCACGGAAGCGCAGGCCGAGGCCGCGCACGAGCGCGAAGTTGGGGATGCGACTCGCCCCACGGCAGAGGACCTTGCTGCCTCGCCGACGCGCATCGATGTGGAGGGCCTCGACCTGTTCTATGGCGACCATCATGCGCTCAAGGACGTGTCCATCAAGATCCGCGACAAGCAGATTACCTCGTTTATCGGGCCTTCTGGTTGCGGCAAGTCGACGCTGCTGCGCTGCTTTAACCGCATGAACGATAGCATCAAGGATTGTCGTATCGAGGGCAAGATTGCGCTCGACGGCCAGGATATCCTGGGCGATTACGATATCTGCCGCCTGCGTCAGCGCGTGGGCATGGTGTTCCAGCGCCCCAATCCGTTTCCTATGAGCATCTACGACAACGTTGCCTATGGCCCTCGCGGCATGGGCGTGCGCGATCGCGTTGTGCTTGACGAGCTGGTCGAGGACTCCCTGCGCCGCGCCGCATTGTGGGACGAGGTTAAGGACAAGCTCAAGGAGTCGGGCCTGGGTCTTTCGGGCGGACAGCAGCAGCGCCTGTGTATCGCCCGTGCGCTGGCCGTGCAGCCCGACATCCTGCTGATGGATGAGCCCACGAGCGCCCTCGACCCTGTGTCGACGCTGGTGGTTGAGCAGCTGGCCTGCGAGCTCAAGGAGACCTGCACGTTGGTAGTCGTTACGCACAACATGCAGCAGGCCGCGCGCATTTCCGACTCGGTCGCGTTCTTTTTGCTGGGCGAGCTGGTAGAGCATGCGCCTACCGCGCAGCTCTTTAAGAATCCGACCGATCCGCGTACAGCGGATTATTTGACGGGCCGTTTTGGCTGATACCGTCTAGTACAGGCGCCTTTAGGGTTAAGATGCGGTCATACCGGCCGCAAAGGGGTTCAACATGATCTATTACGTCGAGGACGATGACAACATCAGGGATTTGACGGTCTATGCTCTGCGCAAGCAGGGGATCGAGGCCGAGGGCTTTTCGTGCGATGGCGAGTTTAAAGCTGCCGTGGCGCGACGGGTGCCCGATGCCGTGCTGCTCGACATCATGCTGCCCGATACCGACGGCCTGGCGATCATGCGTCGCCTGCGCGCCGATCGCCTGACGGCGACGGTGCCCATCATGATGCTCACCGCCAAGGACACCGAGCTCGACAAGGTCATGGCGCTCGACGGCGGTGCCGATGACTATCTGACCAAGCCGTTTTCGCTCATGGAGCTCGCGAGCCGCTGCCGTGCGCTGCTCCGTCGCGGCGGTATGGTCAAGCAGGCGAGCGATGTACTTAGCGTGGGCGATATCGTGCTTTCGCCCAGCCACCGCGAGGTAACCGTTGTCGGTGAGCCGCTTAAGCTCACGCTACGCGAGTTCGACCTGCTCGAGTACCTTATGCGCAAGCCCGGTGTGGTCTTTACCCGCGAATCGCTGCTGCAGAGCGTGTGGGGTTGGGATTTTGACGGCGGTTCGCGTACTGTCGACGTCCACGTACAGACGCTTCGCCAAAAGCTCGGTGAGCATGCGAGCGCTATCGAGACCGTGCGCGGCGTGGGTTATCGCCTGGCTGAGCCTTCGGCCGGCGACGATGCCGAAGGCGCCGGCGTTGCGGCTAGCGCGCCCGAGGAGTAACCCGTGGTTTTCGCCCCTCAGGGAAAGCGCACGCTGTCGCACCGTGTGTTTGTGACGATTTTTATCTGCGCCATGACGGTCATCTTGGCGTTTACGGTGTTGGGTGCATTCTTTGTGCAAAATACCCTGGCAGATGCCACGAGCGCCAACCTTTCGCAGGAAACTGAGCTCATCGCCGCCGCCCTCAACGAGCAGCAGGAGCCTATTGCGTTCTTGCGCAGCCTCGATCGCGAGGATTTGCGTATCACTTTGATCAACAATGATGGATCGGTTGCTTACGACAACGAGGCCTCGCCCTCTATGCTGCCCAACCACAGCGATCGTCCCGAGGTCGCCGAGGCTTTCGAGAACGGCGCGGGCTCCGCGGAGCGTTCGAGCTCTACGCTCGACGAAATTATGCTGTACCGCGCCGTCCGGCTCGATAACGGTCAAGTTGTTCGCTTGGCGCAAGCCCAACCTGGCGTTGGGGCGATTTTGCTCTCGCTCGTGGCGCCGATGCTGCTTATTGCGGCGGCAGGTGCGGTGCTCTCATTTTTTATGGCACGTCGCGAGTCCCGCGCTATTATCGCGCCACTGCAAGAGGTCGATCTGGACCACCCGCGCCGTAGCTATGAGCATGCCTATGCCGAGATGGTCCCCATGCTGGAACGTATCGAATCGCAACGACAGGAGCTCAAGCGCCAGATGGCGGTGCTGGCCGATAACGACCGTATGCGCCGTGAGTTTACGGCCAACATTACCCACGAGCTCAAGACGCCGCTTACGGCTATCTCGGGTTATGCCGAGCTTATCGCGAACGGTATGGTCGAGGGCGAGGACGACCTGCGCATCTTTGGCGGTCGTATCTATCGCGAGGCGGGCCGTCTGGCGGCACTCGTCAACGACATCCTTACGTTGTCCAACTTGGATGAGGCTGAGCGCGCGACCGAAGGCGAGGCGGTGCCGATTGGGTCCACGGAGCCCATCGAGCTCTCGCGAGCCATTTCGACGGTGGAACAGCGTCTTGAGCAGGTCGCCCGTCAGGCAAACGTGACGATAGGCCATGAGGCGCAGCCCGTGGTCATCGAAGGCGTATCGCGTCTGATTGACGAACTCATCTATAACCTGGCGAGCAACGCCATCCGCTATAACCGACCCGGTGGTACGGTGACGCTTACGTGCGGGACCAACGACGGGGGCCATCCGTTCCTTGCGGTTGCCGACACAGGAATTGGCATTGCGCCCGAGGAGCAGGGCAAGGTGTTCGAGCGTTTCTACCGCGTAGACAAGAGTCGATCAAAGGCACGCGGTGGAACGGGCCTGGGTCTGGCGATCGTTAAACATGCCGCCCTATATCATCACGCCACCATCGACCTATCGAGTAAGCTGGGCGAGGGGACTACCATCACGGTAACGTTTCCCGTGCAGCAGGATGCGTCGTTCGCATAGCGGCGCGACACAATAGTCATTGACGTTAACGCCGCATCGCTATACGCGTGCGGCGTTGTTGTTGCGCAATTTTACCGTCGTAGCTTTTGTTTTTACTGGAGAGGCTGTTTCTTATGTATAGAGTTTGGTCTCAGTAAAAAGATGCGATAACATACGGACAGTTTTGTCAATACGAACTGGGGAACTGAAAGGCAAGCTGCATGACCCTTCTCGAATTGTTCCAGCTGCTCAAAAAGCATCTCAAGCTGGTCATCACCCTTCCGGTGGTTTGTGCGATCGCCATGGGCATCGTGTCCTTTGTTGCGATGGACAACACCTATACCGCGACGACGAGCATGTACATTCTCGCCAAGACCGACGATAGCGGTCAGATGAGCTACAACGACCTCTCGGCGAGCCAGATGCTCTCCAACGATATCGCCACGCTGCTCGACAGTGATAGCGTTAAGGGCGGCGCCGCCAAAGAGCTCGGCCTTGCTGACCTGGATGACTATAAGGTCTCCGTTTCCTCCGAGACCACGACGCGTGTCATCACCCTTTCGGTCACGGGCACCGATGCCAAGGAGACGGCTGAGGTTGCCAAGGCCATGGCCAGCTCGGTGAGTACGGTCGCCCAGAACGTCGGCGCTGCCCAGAGCATCAACGTTATCGACGAGGCCAAGACCCCCGAGGTCCCCAGCGGTCCCAAGCGCATGCTGTACGTTGCCGTCGCGTTCCTCGCGGGCATCTTTATCGCAGTTGCCTATGTCGTCTTGGCAGACATGCTCAACACCCGCATCCGCGGTGCTGAAGAGGCAGAAGAGCTCCTGGGTATTCCCGTTGTTGGCCGAATTCCGGCTATGAAAGGTGGTAAATAGGCATGGCTAAGGCAAAGAACACCGATAAGCTCGTTGTACAGAATGCCGCCAAGACCCTTCTGGCCAACATCCGCTTTGCGAGCGTGGATGATCCCATTCGTACCATCACCGTTACGTCCTCGATTCCCAACGAGGGCAAGTCTACGGTTTCCATCAACCTTGCTCAGGCAATCGCCACGAGCGGCAAGTCCGTGCTCCTGGTCGAGGCCGATATGCGCCGCAGGTCCCTTTCCGATATGCTCGGCGTTCGTTCGCGCGGCGGACTTTACGCGGTCCTGTCCGAGCAGATCTCCATCGACCAGGCGATCGTCGAGACGGGCCAGAAGAACTTCTACTTCCTCGATGCCGAGCCGCACATTCCCAATCCTGCCGACATCATCGTCTCCCATCGTTTTTCCAAGCTGGTAAAGGCGCTGTCTGCTAAGTTCCAGTACGTTATCTTCGACGCTCCTCCGGTTGGCACCTTCATCGATGCTGCCGAGATCGCCAGCCTGACTGACGGTACGCTGTTCGTGGTGCGCGAGGACTTTACCAAGCGCGAGGAAGCACTCAACGCCATCGGTCAGCTCAAGAAGTCCGAGAAGGTCAAGCTCATCGGTACCGTTATGAACTACTGCGAGACCGAGACCAGCGAGTATTACTATTCTTACTACACCAAGGACGGTAAGAAGGTAAAGAAGGGCTCTGGCGATCAGGGCGCTTCTAAAAAGGGTATCTTCACCAACCGAGCAAACGTTTAGTTGATTAAGGCCGACCTATGCGTGACATTCATTGCCATATCTTGCCGGGTGTAGACGACGGCGCCGCCGATCTCGATGAGAGCCTGGCGATGCTCGAGGCTGCCAAGCGGGCCGGTGTAACCAGAATCGTTTGCACTCCGCACTGCCGCGATCCCTATTTTGACTACGACAAGATGTGGGATGCTTTTGAGCTGCTACGTGATAACGCTGATGGTTTTCCGCTCCAGATGGGCTTTGAGGTCAACCATCGTAAGCTTGTCGAGCTTGGCATTGATGCCGCGGAGCACCTGCATTTCGATGGGACCAATGAGTTTCTGCTCGAGCTTTCGACGCATGCCGATGCGTATGCGTTTAGAGAGTACGAGAACACGATTTACGATTTGCAGTGCCTTGGCTACCAGGTGATCATTGCCCACCCTGAGCGTTATCGCGCGGTCCAAAAGGATGTGAGCGTGGCGGAGCGCCTGGTCGATATGGGTTGTAAGCTGCAGGCTTCGGCGGACTTTATTGCCGGCGGTCGTTTCGGTCGCGAGAAAAAGCCCGCGCAGCGCCTGTTCGATCAGAACCTGTACAGCTTTATCGCGAGCGATGCCCATAACGTGGGTCATTACGACTGCCTGGCAAAGGCTCGCGCGAAGTTCAGCGTGCGCGGAGCTCATTTTCGCTAAAATCTGTCCCTAACGTTCGCATTGAATGAAGGGGCAGCCATGGATATCCAACTTAAGACGGGATGCTTTGAAGACGCGGCGCTGGTGCGCCGCGTCGTTTTTATGGATGAGCAGGGCTACGAGAATGAGTTTGACGCTATCGACGAGGATCCGAACTGCATTCATGTGACGCTCTATGTAGACGGCGAGCTTGCCGGTTGCTCGCGCGCGTTTCCCGAAGAGCTTGAGCGCGCGGCTGACGCAGAGGCTCCGGTGTCGCCGGCGTGCGACTTGGACGAAGGCGTCGCGGCGGGGGAGACCTACATTATGGGGCGCGTGGCTGTGCTGCCGAGCATGCGCCGTCGCGGTCTGGCGAGCAAGATTGTCGAGGCCAGTGATACGTGCGCGCGTGATGCCGGCGCCAAGCTCATTAAGCTGCATGCGCAGGAATACGTGCTGCCGCTCTATGCCAAGGCGGGCTACACGCAGATTGCCCCGGTGGACTACGAAGACGAGGGCCAGCCCCATGTTTGGATGGCCAAGCGCGTAGATGGCAGATAGGGACGTTCCTTTCCTGCCGGCAGTCGGGGACACTCCTTGGCAATTGGCGCATCAGAGCGTTTGGACATACAGTTTTTCGATTCCGTATGTATATATGCGCGCTAATGGGTTATAAAATCTAAGTCTGGACATAGCAGGTCTGCGATGCGGCTCGGGCAACCGGGCCGTTTTTGCGGACGGGGGTAGCGCGAAAGGACTGCACATGCGTCAATTTAAGACCGAGAGCAAAAAACTGCTCGACCTCATGATCAACTCCATCTACACCAATAAGGAAATCTTCCTGCGCGAGCTTATCTCTAACGCGAGCGACGCCGTCGACAAGCTCAACTTTAAGAGCCTGCAGGACCCGAGCGTCAAGCTCGACCAGGGCGACCTGGCTATTCGCGTCTCCTTTGATAAAGACGCCCGCACCATTACCATTTCGGATAACGGCATTGGCATGACCGCTGAGGAGCTCGAGCGCAATCTGGGCACCATCGCCCATTCCGGCTCCGAGGAGTTTAAGACCGAGAACGCCGAGCAACAGGGCTCCGATGTCGACATCATCGGCCAGTTTGGCGTAGGCTTCTACTCTGCCTTTATGGTTGCCAGCCACGTAAAGGTTGTCAGCCGCGCCTATGGCGAGGACACCGCTCACGTGTGGGAGTCTGATGGTCTTGAGGGTTATACCATCGAGGACGGCGAGCGCGCCGAGCACGGTACCGATGTTATCCTGACGCTGCGCGAGAACGAGAAGCTCGATGCCGACGGCGAGGCCGAGACCTACGATCGCTTCCTGACCGAGTGGGGCCTCAAGAGCCTGATTCAGCAGTACAGCAACTATGTGCGCTACCCGATCCAGATGATGGTGTCCAAGAGCCGCCAGAAGCCCAAGCCCGAGGATGCTGGCGATGACTACACGCCCGAGTACGAGGACTACCAGGAGCTCGAGACCGTCAACTCAATGACGCCGATCTGGAAGAAGCACAGCTCCGATGTTGAGCAGAAGGACTATGACGAGTTCTACAAGTCCACGTTCCACGACTTTGACGATCCAGCGCGCACCATCAGCTTCCATGCCGAGGGTACGCTCGAGTACGACGCCCTGCTGTTTGTGCCGGGCCGCGCCCCGTTCGATCTGTACAGCAAGGACTACGAGAAGGGCCTGGCGCTCTACAGCTCCAACGTGCTGATCATGGAGAAGTGCGGCGACCTGCTGCCCGACTACTATAACTTTGTCCGTGGCGTCGTGGATTCCGCCGACGTGTCGCTCAACATCTCGCGCGAGACGCTGCAGCAGAACCGTCAGCTCAAGGCCATCGCCAAGCGTGTGGAAAAGAAGATTACCGCCGACCTTGAGGATATGCGTGACAACGACCGCGAGGCCTACGAGAAGTTCTTTGAGAACTTTGGCCGCGGCCTTAAGTATGGCATCTACTCGAGCTATGGCATGAAGGCCGATGAGCTCGCCGACCTGCTGTTGTTCTGGTCTGCCAAGGAGCAGAAGATGATTACCCTGGCCGAGTATGCCAAGGGTATGCCCGAGGGCCAGAAGGCCATCTACTACGCCGCCGGCGATTCGCGTGAGCGCCTGGCCAAGATGCCCGTGGTAAAGGGCGTGCTCGACCGCGGCTATGACGTGCTGCTTCTGACGCAGGATGTGGATGAGTTCACGTTCCAGGCTATGCGTGAGTACGTTGCCGCCGATATGCCTAAGATCTACGAGGACGACGCCGCCCGCGAGGCTGCCGAGAAGGCCGTTGCCGACGGTGCCGAGCCCGAGGTCGAGGATCGTCACCTGGAGCTCAAGAACGTTGCGACTGGCGATCTTGATCTGGCGACCGAGGACGAGAAGAAGGAGGCCGAGGACGCCACCAAGGAAAACGAGGACCTCTTTAGCGCTATGAAGGAGGCGCTCGGCGATAAGGTCGAGAAGGTCGCCGTCTCTGCGCGCCTGACCGATGCTCCCGCGTGCATCACCACCGAGGGCCCGCTTTCGCTCGAGATGGAGAAGGTGCTCCAGAAGGGTCCCGAGGGCGCGCCCGACGGCATGCCCAAGAGCCAGCGCGTGCTCGAGCTCAACGCCAAGCACTCCGTCTTTGCCAAGCTCGTCGCCGCCCAGAAGGCCGGCGATACCGACAAGATCAAGCAGTACTCCGGCCTGCTCTACGACCAGGCCCTGCTGGTCGAGGGCATCCTCCCCGAGGACCCCGTAGCTTTCGCCGCGGCCGTCTGTAATCTTATGTAGTTACGGCGTTTTGCCAAACGCCGTAACCGGCCGACGCTGCAAGCCCGCCAGAGCGGCAATCTGCCTTTCAACTTCGGCGGCATGACCAGAAGGTCAATGCCG
>CAKUGX010000042.1 GCA_934654765.1 uncultured Collinsella sp.
GGTTAAGGGTGGTGTGCCGATCACCAAGATCAGCATCGGTCACATGCAAGCAGGGGAAGGCAAGCGCCCCATAACGCCTGCAGTTGCCGTAGACGACGCAGACGTCGCTGCCTTCAAAGAGCTGCAAGCACTCGGTATAGAGCTAGAAATCCGCTACCTCCCCAGCTCCGACCCCGACTCCATCAGCAATCTGTTTAACTGATCCCTTGGGGATGGAGGAAAACGGATCATTTTGCCTTTGCGAGGGACGCGCGCGATGCCACCTGTCAAAAACTATGTCCATTCACTACTTTTGATCGGCTATCGCCGAGCATGTCGAATTTGGGAAAAACAAAACCGCAGGTAGACGGCTCGCGAATTTAACAAAAAGCGGTGCATGGTCGAGCATCCCGGGCTAAACGTAGTAAATGGGCATAGTTTTGATATGTCACTCATACAGTCACAGCTAAAATGAGCCTAAAAGATGAAAAAGCGCCCGTCGGCGGTGTTGCCGGCGGGCGCTGCTGTGCGATATGTTGCGTTATGGGCTTAGTGCCTCATAAAGTGGTACTCGATCACATTGCTATAGGGGTGACCCGGGCCCACAATGCCCTGTGGGAACAGAGGCTGGTGCGGCGTGTCGGGGTACATCTCTGCCTCGAGGGCAAAGCCGGCACCCCAGCCATAGTTAGCATCGTCCTTGGCGTGCTCGTCGCCCAGCCAGTTGCCGGTGTAGAGCTGCACGCCCGGGGCGGTGGTGTAGTAGTCAAGCTCGCGGCCGGTCCACATCTCCTCAACATGCAGGGCGCGGCGCAGATTACGGCCGTACTGATAGCCGTCAATGCACAGACAGTGATCGTAGCCACGGGCCTGCTTAATCTGCGGGTCGTCGGCCTCCATGCCGGGAGCGACGGGGCGCAGCTCGCGAAAGTCAAATGGTGTTCCCTCGACCGGAGCAATCTCGCCGGTGGGGATATTCTGGTCATCAATGGGCAGGTAGTGGGCAGCGTTAGCAACAAAGAAGTGCTCACAGTCCATGCCGGCGTTATGACCGGCAAGGTTAAAGTACGTGTGGTTGGTCATGGACACGTAGGTGGCGCGATCGCTCTCGCAGCCATACTCGATACGAAAGACGCCGGTGTGTGTAACGGTAAACACGGCCGTAAAGGTGCGGTTGCCGGGCAGACCCAACTCGCCATCCTCAAGCGAGGTGGTCATGCGCACGGCGTTGTGGACCTCGTCGAGTTCAACGTCCCACACGCGCTTGTGCAGGCCGTGCTCAAGATCGCTGTGCAGGTTGTTGACGCCTTCGTTGGCCGGCATATGCCAGTCTGTGCCGTCGATGGTGATCGTGGCACCCGCAGTGCGGTTGGCCACGGGGCCGATGGTCGCGCCAAAGCAAGCGGGGTTGTCAAAGTAATCCTCGAGCTTGTCGAAGCCCAACACCACATCGCGCACGTTGCCGGGAATGTCGGGCACATCGATACCCAGCACGATGGCGCCATAGTCCATAATGCGAACGCAGATCTCGGGCCCGTTGAGGGTGTAACGATGAACGGGGGTACCGCACGGCGCGGTGCCGAAAAGCTCGGAAGTGATCATTTAGTTCCTAACATCGAGGTATTCCGGACAAACTGTAGCGCGAACAGGCGAGATTATCACTACACCCCACTAAAGCAGGGGGTATTTTTCTCAAAAAAGTGATGATTTGGGCTGTGTGGGCGCTCATTTTTAGCGCGCGCGATTCTGATACAATTTGTTCGTTACTGTTTGGATTGACGTGAGCGTGGAACAGCGAGGACTCATCGTGATTAAAGCGGAGCGACAGGATAAGGTTCGGCAGCTGCTCGAGGAGCAGGGCACGGTCTCGGTCAAAGAGATTTCTGATGCGCTGGGCGTTTCGGACATGACGATTCGCCGCGACCTTGAGGAACTTGCGAGCCTGGGCGAGATCGAGCGCGTGCACGGCGGAGCCCGCAGTGCACAGGGCCGTCCGCACGCTATGCTGCGCCATGAGTATTCGCACAGCGAAAAGCGAACTAAGCATGCCGAGGAAAAGCTGCAGATTGCGCGCCGTGCTGTGGAGCTTATCGAGGAAGACTCGACCATCTTTTTGGGTACGGGCACCACGGTTGAGCAGATGGCCTCGATGCTGCCGACGTTTCGCCTGCGCATTGTGACCAATTCGCTTTCGGTGTTTAACCTGCTCGAGGCGCGCGAGGACTGCGACTTGTGCCTCGTGGGCGGTGTGTACCGTCGCCGCACCGCCGCTTTTGTGGGACCAACGGCCGAGGATACCCTTCGCGCGCTGGGCATCGATGCGGCGTTTATCGGCGCCAACGGCATTCTGGATGGCGACGTGTCTACGTCAAACATGGATGAGGGCCGTATCCAGCAGCTCGCTTTTAGCAAGGCAGACTCGCGCTATCTGATCGCCGACTCCAGCAAGATCGGCAAGCGCGACTTCTATACCTTCTGCCGTCTGGACAGCCTGGACGCCGTAGTGTGCGAGCCGAGCATCTCGGCAGAAGACCGCGCCGCCATCGAAGAACACACGCAGGTCATTTGCTAACTAGCGAAGCAGACGATACTTCTGCCCCCTGCCGGTGCCTTCAACTGTCGCCAGGCCTGTCTCAACGAGTTTTTTGAGGATGCGAAGCAGCTTCGAGCGGCTAAAGGTAACTTTGGCCGCAAGCTCGCTTGTCGATTGAGGGTGTACTCCACTCAGCAGTCCGAATACGGTAAGTTCGTCGCCTTCGAGCCCGGGGTTATCCATGAGTAGGGGAAGCGTGACCACAATGGCGTTATCCGATACTTGAAAACGAGGCTTTTTGATGCTGTCTTTATAGGTGTCTCGAATTCGCATAATGCCCGTTCCGAATGCCTCGATAAGGCCTAGGCGCAAAAAGACTTCGGCAAGAATACGATTGCGTCTAACGGACAGCATGTCGGACAGGTATTCATCGACAGTCATGCTTGCTGGCAAGCCGCCGGGCGAGGCAACTTCCACGCGGTCGTCGAACATCGAGATGCGAATGTGCGCGGGTACATCCCAAGTCCTGTGAACGATTGCATTGGTAATGGCCTCGCGGAATGCTTCGAGCGGAATGAGCTCCTTGCGGATGCGTTCCATGCCCTTGATTTCTTCGTAGCAGTACTGAGCTTCAAATAGCTCAAGAGCGCCGTCAATCTCCGTTAAAACCGATGCATGTTCGAGAGTTTTGCGCTGCTTAATGAGGTTGATGGTGTCACCAAACACCGCCATGTCGATACCTGGGAAATCGTTCTCGTCCGCGAGCAGTTCTGCCGCGTTGTTGTAGGTTCCGGTCTTATCGAGCAGGCCGAGGGTTTTGAGAGTATCGGTTGTGAATGACTGAAGTGAGAGCTTTGCTGTTAGGCGATTCTCTAAAACGGTGAAAGATAGATCTTGCTTGCTTGCCGGGAGCTGTTCAAAGGAGAGGTTTTGACCCTCGAGTACAAGACGCGAAAGGCCTAGGGTATCAACTGGCATGGTCGTGGTGTCATTGCGCTTGTATGCCTTCGAGCGGTATAGGTAAGGCTTCGACCTGCCGGGAAAGACCGTAAGCTCTACCGTTGCATCGGGCTCGTTGATTTTTAAGGAGTAATCAGGCTGGGGGATGATCGAATCGTTAATCTTGTTTTCGATATCCAGGCAGGTCTGCTTGGGGTCATCGAGGCCAACGGTTTCTCCGTTGTCGTTAATTCCAAATAGAACGCGTCCTCCCGTGCTGTTCGCATAAGCGGAGACGGTTTTAAGGAACGAATTGGTGACGCATTCCTTGAATTCAAGATCTTTGGATTCTTGCATCGTGGTGCTCCGTTTCGCCTCAATTTGACGTGAGAAATGACACGTAAAATTTTACACGTCATTTTGCGCGTCAAAAATATGACAGAAAAAAATTTGCGCGTCATTTCGTGTCAACGTGACACGAAATGACGCGCAAATAGGGATTCAGGCGCGCTCGGAAGATTGACGGAGTTTGTAGGCCCGTGGATTGGTTGAGTCAACGCACGGGGTTTTCGCATGCTCGAACATACTTTCGGTATCATACCAACATAAAATGATACCGAAAGTATGTTCGTGACACCGAAAACTCGAGCCTGCGTTCCATAACTGCTTGGAAAGAGTGGATTCCGCCATCTAACTGTCTCAATCTGTAACAACTGGACGGCAAAAACCGGTCTAGATGTTATGGATTGAGATGTTCCGACTCGGGCTGTGACCTTTGTCTTGATCTGTAACATGTAGGACCGAAAAACTCGGCTAGATGTTACAGATTGAGATAAACGTGTGGCGCGGGCCGAGCTAAAAACAAAAAAGGCCGCATGCGAGCCCGTGGGGGATTCGCATGCGGCCGACAAGGGGTGTGCGGCAAAAACTAGGCCATGAGCAGGCCGGTCTCCGCGACGTTCTTGTACCAGTACGCGCTCGCCTTGGGATAGCGCTTCTGGGTCTCAAAGTCGATGTAGAACAGGCCATAGCGCTTGTTGTAGCCGTTGGTCCAGGAGAACTGGTCCTGCAGCGACCACACAAAGTAGCCGTCGACGTTCACGCCGCCGTCAATCGCCTTGAGGATCCACGCGAGATGCTGACGCATGTAGTCGATGCGAGGGGCGTCGTCGATAAAGCCGTCCTCGAAGTCGTCCTTATAGCCCATGCCGTTCTCGGTGATGTAAATCTTCTTGTAGTTGGGGTAATCGTTCTTAATGCGGAGCAGCAGATCGTACAGGCCCTCGGGATAGATAATCCAGTCCCAATCGGTGGTGGGTACGCCTTCGCGCACGCATGACTCACCAACGCCCTTGAGGAACCAGCGCGAAGAGCCCTTGTCGCCAGTGCCATTGTGGTTGATGTCGTTTTCGCCCTCGGCGGCACGCAGGAACTGGCACTTGTAGGTGTTGACGCCCAGGCAATCGTTGTAGGGGAGCGCGGCGGTCAGCGCGGCGATGTCCTCGTCGCGGACGTCGAGCTCGCCGCCGGCGATATGGGCCAGCTTGGTCGCAGCCTCCATGGTGTCGGCTGCATAGTGGCCGCGGAAGGTGGCGTCGAGCACCCAGCGGTTGTTGATGACGTCGGCCATGCGAGCTGCCTCGCAGTCGGCGGCGTTGTTGGGGTCGAGGGGATACTTGGGCTCCAGGTTCTGGACAATGCCGATCTCGCCCTCAAAGCCGCCCTCATGGAAGGCGACGACAGCCTTGGCGTGGGCTACCATCATGTTGTGCATGAGCTGGAAGGCCTTGTCCAGGCGATACTTCTCGCCGTGCGGCCAGTTGCCGACGATAAAGCTGCCCTCGGCGGTCGCGGGAATCTCGTTAAAGGTAAACCAGTGCTTGACCTCGGTGAACTCGGCAAAGCAGAACTTGGCGTACTCGACGAAGGCGTCGATGGTCGTGCGCGTCAGGAATCCCTCGCCGCCGTCCTGGTAGAAGGCCTCGGGCGTATCAAAGTGATCGAGCGTGACATAGGGGATAACGCCAGCTTTGTTGCAGGTGGCAAAGAGCTCGTGATAGAAAGCGACGCCCTCGGGGTTAATCTCGCCGGTGCCGTTGGGGAAGATACGGCTCCAAGCGATGGAGACACGGATACCGTTGATGCCGAAGCGCTGGCACAGGTCGATATCGACCGGGTACTTGTTGTAGAAATCGCTTGCGGGATCGGGGGAGAAGCGACCCTGAGCAGCCAGGAAATCGTCCCAGGGCACTTTGCCCTTGCCGTGCGTGCGGGTCTCGCCCTCAACCTGGTAAGCGGCGGTGGCGCCGCCAAACACAAAGCCGTCGGGGAACTGCATGGGGTTGGTCATGAGTCATCCTTTCTGTGGGATACGAATAGGGAGAGGTGCCCGAACTGGGGATCCGGGCACCAACAGAGGGAGGAACTAGTCGAGGTTCTCGCGGAGCCACTTGATGGCGCCAGCGGGGTCGCGAGTAAGGTCGATATATTCCTTACCGCGGGGAGCGAGCAGCTTAATGCCCAGACGATCGGTGTCGGCCTTCATGTCGTTGTAGTAGCTACGAACCTGCGGGGCAAGCACGATAACGTCGTACTGATCCATGATGGCGGTGTGCTGGCCATAGGCGCCTGCGGAGGAAGCGATGTTCTCTCCGGTCTGCGCGGCACCTTCCTTGATGGCGTTGGCGAGCATGGCAGAGGTGCCGGCGCCGGCGCACAGGACGAGGACCTTCAGGCCATCGACGTCCTTCTTGGCGGATGCGTCGGCGGCGGGCTCGGGCTGATCGGCGACAGTCTTGCTGTCGGCGGCAGTCGGCTCGACGGAAGCGGTAGTCTGCTCGACAGCGGGTGCAGGGGCGTTGGCGGCGATGGCAGCGGCGCCATTGGACTCGAGACCCAGCTCGGCGGCGCGCTCTGCCTCCTGGTCGCAGAGCAGCTTATCGTATGCCTTCAAGAACGGCAGGTAGATGATGGCGTCCAGCAAGATGATAATCGCGACAAATACCAGGGCGATAAGCTGGAAGTTCGTGGTGATGAAAATGCCGATGGGGGCGGGGGTGGCCCAAGGCACCACGAAGGAGAAGCCGTTCATGCCCACGTTATCGATAAAGAACTTGGCAACACTCACGTTGACGCAACCGGCGGCAACAAAGGGGATGAGCATGTAGGGGTTAAGGATCATCGGAGCGCCAAAGAGCAGCGGTTCGTTGACGGCGAAGGCAACAGGAACAATCGAGGCCTTGCCGACGGCTTTGAGCTGCTTGGACTTCATAAAGAGAATCAGCAGAAGCGGCACGATGAACGTGGCGCCGGTGCCGCCGAACTCGCCCACGAGCGACATGTTAAAGGTGAGGGAGTGGGCGGGGTGACCACCGGCCAGCAGAACCTGCAGGTTCTCGGCCTGGTTGGCAAGACGGATGGGGTCGATGCCCGGCTGGACGATCGAGGGGCCGTGGACGCCGATGAACCAGAAGAACGCGGTGGCTGCCTGGATAAGGATAAGGCCAGGATAGGTTTCTGCAGCGGTAAAGAGCGGGGAGAGCAGTTTGATAAGCAGCTCGGAGAACGGAACGCCCATGAGGTTGCGCACGACGACATCGATGATGCCGCAGATGATGACGGCGCCGCCAAAGGGGATGATGTCGCGGAAGTTCTGAGCGATGGCGCCCGGGACCTCCTTGGGCAGCTTAATGGTCAGATCGCGCGAGACGCAGAACTTATAGACCCACACGGTAATGAACGCGGCGATATAGGCCGAGAACAGACCGCGCGTACCCATGCTGGTGCAGTCGAAGACCGAAAGCTCGGAGCCGTTGAACTTGGTGGTGAACTGCGTGACTGCGAGCAAAAGCATGCTGCACTGGGCGGCCACCATGGTGGAGCCGTCGTTGAGCACCTTGCCGGCGGGCATGCGACGGTTCATGGAAGCCGTAAAGTTCTTGGCAGTGGTGCCGGCAACCATGATGCCCATGACGCCCATGGTGAAGTTGTACAGCTTGTTGCACCAGTCGATGAGCGGCTGGGGCAGCGTGATGCCAACTACGCCAGGAAGGGTGGCAATCAGCAGGAAGATCGAAGAGGTGAGGACGATGGGCATGCACCCAAGGAATCCGTCCTTAATGGCCTGGAGGTAGATGTTCCTCGAGATCTTCTCAAAGAACGGTTGATGCTTTTCGAGCATCTTTACGATGGCGTCCATAGAGCTCCTTTGCTGCTCGATGCGCAATGCATGTGGATGGAACTGGTCGTCGATGGATGGTTAGGACTGCCCGGAAACCTTCCTGCTTAAGGAAGGCATTGCGAAATGACAACGTTGTCATTTCGTTAATGACAACGTAAGACATTATTGAAAGCGTAACAAGGATTTACAGGTGAACGGTCGATATTGTCCGATAAACGGCTGATTTGTCAGTCGGGCAGGTAGTGTATGCTAGAACGCAAAAAACAAGCGATGCAAAACCGACTGGAGAAGTAGTGGCAACGATGGACAAGAAAAATGTCTCAATGAACGATGTGGCAGTTGCCGCGGGCGTTTCTCTCAAGACGGTGTCGCGCGTGATCAACGAGCCTGATAGCGTGCGTGAGTCGACGCGCGATAGGGTCCATGCGGCCATGGAGGAGCTTGGGTTCCGGGCGAACTTTGCCGCGCGTTCACTCAAGTTGGGCCGTTACGGGTGCATCGGCGTGGTGATGTTCCACTTGTCGGGCGGCGCCGTGGACATGATCGACGGTATCGCCGATGCCGCCGAAGAGCGAGGCTTTGCGCTCACGATGATCAAAAAGCGGGCGGGGGAGAAGATGACCCTTGCCGAAGCGGCGCGTAGGATGTCGCAACTTCCCGTCGACGGCATGATTTTCAACCTGCGC
Organism: uncultured Collinsella sp.; assembly: GCA_934654765.1. GTDB lineage: Bacteria > Actinomycetota > Coriobacteriia > Coriobacteriales > Coriobacteriaceae > Collinsella. The sequence continues at coordinate 8,318 of CAKUGX010000042.1, forward strand.
CAGATGGTCGACGATTTCGATACGTTTGAGGCGCCGAAGGACCTCAAGACGGTGATTATCACGCCGATGGAGCATCCTACCTGCTCTACCGTTAGCGACGATCAAGAGGATGGTGCGCGCATGGCGTGCGAGTACTTCTTAAATCGCGGGCACAAGAACGTGTACTTCGTCTCTGGTAAGAAAGAGTCGCTGTCGAGCCAGTGTCGTATGAAAGGTTGGCGTGCGGCACTCGAGGCGCGTGGCATTGAGCCGCCCGAGCCTCTGCAAGGCGATTGGAATGCGGATAGTGGCTATGCCGCGGGCCTTGTGCTTGCCGATAAGCCCGATTGCACGGCGGTCCTCGCTGCTAACGACTGCATGGCAAATGGCGTGATGATGGCTCTACGTGACAAAGGGCTCAGTGTGCCCGACGACGTGTCCGTGATCGGCTTCGACGACGAGCTCTATAAGACGATCCCCAATTCGATTTTGACGTCGGTGAAGTTCCGCCACCGTGAGTTGGGCATCCGTGCGCTTAACGAGGTCGTCGCAGGCCTGGAAGCCCCGAGCTCCAGAAGCCGTACGCTCGTCTCGGGCGTGTTGGTCGAGCGCTCCAGCGTAAAGGACCTGCGGGCGTAGACGTGCTCGGCTCATTCATCTCGATCTGTAACAGGTAGGGCCGAAAATCTCGGCTAGATGTTACGGATTTAGATCTTTCGGCACGGGCGATCCCGTTTGTCTCGATCTGTAACGGTTAGGTTCAAGAAACTCGGCTTAGTGTTACAGATTTAGATCTTACGGGGCGGCCCATTCGTTTGTCTCAATCTGTAACAGTTAGACGACTAAAAGCTGGCTGGGTGTTACAGATTGAGATTTTGATGGAACGGTCCTCGGGTTTGTCTCGTTCTGTAACAGTTGGGAGCGAAAATCCCTGCTAGATGTTACAGATTGAGACAAACGCCCCACCTCCCACCCGCTCAAACAAAAACCCGGGGGCGGCACGTCATGCAGCGTGCCGCCCCCGGGTTGAGAAATGGGGGGCAGGTTATGTGAGCGGGTCAGACCCCGCCAGTAGCCAGCCGCTAGTCCAGACGACGGGTCTCGGCCACGTGCTTGTACCAGTAGGCGCTTGCCTTGGGAGTGCGCTTCTGGGTCTCAAAGTCCACGTAGAAGAAGCCGTAACGCTTGTTGTAGCCGTTGGTCCAGGAGAACTGGTCCTGCAGGCTCCACAGGAAGTAGCCGCCCACGTTGACGCCGACCTCCATGGCCTTGAGCAGCCAGCGCAGGTGCTGCTCGATGTAGTCGATGCGCGGCTGGTCGTCCACAAAGCCGTCCTTGTAGGGGTCCTTGTAACCCATGCCGTTTTCGGTGATGAAGATCTGCTTGTAGTTGGGGTAGCGCTGCTTAATGTAGACGAGCAGATCGAACAGGCCCTCGGGGTAGATGATCCAGTCCCAGTCGGTGGTGGGGATGCCGGGCTTGTTCACGTGCTCGCCAATGCCCTTGACGCGCCAGCGGCCGGTGCCCTTCTCGCCCGTACCGTTGTGGTGCAGGTCGTTCTCGCCATCGTAGGCCTTGAGGAAACGGCACTGGTAGTTGTTAACGCCCAGGTAGTCGTTGTAGAGCGCGGCTTCGCGCATGATCTCGAGGTCCTCGTCCAGGATCTCGATGGTGCCGCCCGAGACGGCAGCCAGGCGGTTGGCGCACTCGAGCGTGTCGGGCGCGTAGTCGCCGCGGAAGGTGGCGTCGAGCAGGAACTGGTTCTGCAGCACGTGCTCGTTGTTGGCGGCCTTGATGTCGGCAGGGTCGTTCTCGTTGAGCGGGTACTTAAACTCCAACGACTGGATGACGCCGATCTTGCCCTTAAAGCCACCGTTGTGGAAGGCGAGCACTGCCTTGGCGTGGGCGAGCATCATGTTGTGCTCGCACTGGAAGGCCTCGGCAAGATGCGCCTTGACGCCGCCGGGGAAGGTGCCCTCGATGTAGGTGTTGGAGGCGTCGGCCCAGATCTCGTTAAAGGTGAACCAGTAGGTCACCTGGTCGGCGTACTCCTTAAAGCAAAAGGTGGCAAAGTCCACAAAGGCGTCGATGGTCTCGCGGTTGAGGAAGTCGCCCTTCTCAAAGAGGGGGAGCGGCGTATCGAAGTGGTGCAGCGTGACGAACGGCTCGACGTGATGCTTGTGGCACTCGGCGAAGAGGTCGTGGTAGAACTGCACGCCCTCGGGGTTGATCTCGCCGGTGCCGTTGGGGAAGATACGGCTCCAGGCGATGGAGAGACGGATGCCGTTGATGCCGAACTCCTCGCACAGCTCCAGATCGACGGGATACTGGTTGTAGAAGTCAGAAGCGGGATCGGGGGAGAAGCGGCCCTGGGCCTCCAGGAAGTCGTCCCAGGCAACCTTACCCTTACCGTGGGTGCGGGTCTCGCCTTCTACCTGGTAGGCAGCGGTGGCGCCGCCAAAGACAAAGTCCTCGGGAAACTGCGCAGGCGGGTTGGTGACGCTAGCGGGGGAAACGGACATGATGATCCAATCGTCTAGTAAAAAGGCCAGCCGGTCTGATTTGCTCGGCTGGCCTTTACGCGTTACTTACTTCGAAAGCTGCTCACTCACGAAGGCGAGAGACTTGTCGCCGTTCTGGGAGAGCTCGATGTACTGCTTACCGCGGCAGGCGACGCACTTGTTGCCCACGCGCTCGCAGTCCTTCTGCAGGTCTGCCAGGTAGCTCGCGGCCTGCGGGGCCAGGACGACCAGGTCAAAGTCGGGGAGCATGTCCACGTGGTTGCCATAGGCGTCGGCAGCGGTCTCCAGGTCGATACCGCGCTCCTTGGCGGCCTTGGCCAGCGCGTTGGCGAGCAGGCCCGAGGTGCCGCCACCCTGGCAGAGCACGAGCACGCGCTTGCCGTTGAGGTCGCTGGCGGCCGTGGCCTCGGCAGCGGGGGCTGCAGCGGCGGGGGAGGCGTCGGCCTTTACGGCCTCGGCAGCGGCGCCGTCGGCAACACTCTTGGCATCGGCCTTGCCCTGGAAGGCGTCGTTGAGCTTGGCAGCCTTCTCGGCGTTCTTGGCGGCGAGCTCCTCCTGGGAGATCTCGGCCTCCTCGGCGCACTTCTGAGCGTCATAGGCACGGAAGAACGGATAGTACAGAAGGAAGTCGACGACCAGGATGACGGCGAGCATCACAAAAGCGAGCGGCTGGAAGCCCAGGCCCATGATGGTGCCGATGGGGCCGGGGACGGTCCAGGGCAGGGTGTACATAAAGCCGTTCATGCCCAGGAAGTCGATAAAGACCTTGAGGATCCAGACGTTGGCGATCGGGGCAAAGACAAACGGGACAAAGAAGACGGGGTTGAGCACGATGGGCGCGGCGAACAGCAGCGGCTCGTTGACGGCGAAGCAGACCGGGACGATGGAGGCCTTACCGACCGCACGCATCTCCTGGGACTTAGCCAGGAAGCAGAACATGAAGACGAGGACGAGCGTGGCGCCGGTGCCGCCCATACAGACGACGAAGTACTGGGCGCCCTGCGTCAGGACGGCAGAAGCGTGCTGACCGGCCTGGTAAGCAGCCAGGTTGTCGGTCATGTTGGCAACGAGGGCGGCGGCGATGGCAGGCTCGACGATCGAGGGGCCGTGGACGCCGACGAACCAGAAGAGGCTCATAGCGCCGTAGATCACAGCGAGGCCGATGTAGCCGTCGGCAGCGGTGAACAGGGGCTGGAACACCTGGATGACGCCCTGGGCAAAGCAGAAGCCAAAGGCAGAGCGGAAGACGATGTCAAAGACCCAAAAGACGGTGATGCAGACGGAGAAGGGGATGATGTCCTTAAAGGTCTGCGAGATGTTAGGCGGAACCTGCTCGGGCATCTTGACGGTGATGTTGCGCTTAATGAAGAACTTGTAGATGATGCCGGTCACAAACGCAGCGATGAAGGCGGTCAACAGGCCCTTGGAACCAAGGTAGGTGGTGTTGAAGCCGCTGGCGGCGTCCGTGGAGATCGTGTCGCTCGAGAGCAGCAGGAAGCCGATGATGGCCGCGCACATGCAGGAAATAAAGTTGATCTGGTTGTTCTTGGGCAGGTCACGGTTCTGAGCGTCGGCGAAGTGCTTGGCCGTGGTGGCGGCGCAGGCGATGGCCAGGATGCCCATGGAGTAGTTGTAGCACTTCCACAGAGCGTTGTTGATGTCATCGGGCCAGTAGAAACCCCAGATGTTGGGGACCGAGGCCACCAGGCAGAAGATGGACGAGAAGATGATGATGGGGATGACGGAGATAAAGCCGTCGCGGATCGCCTTGAGGTACTTGTTGCGGGCGATCGCGTTGAAAAGGGGCTGGCCCTTTTCGATGGTGGCGATGAGTTGCTCCATGCAAAGCTCCTAAGAGTCGGTGGGTTAGCAACGATGGTAACGTTTGGACCTTGTTTGCCAAAATGTTGACGTTGCCATTTTGTGACACAAAAAAAGACGCGAACCGGTGGCCCCTGTGCCTGTGGACCGTCGATTCCTTGCGCGTAAACGTTTGAGCCGCCCGGTGGCTCTGTGTTTGCACAATGGCAACGTTAACATTTGGGCGACAAAAGCCGTTCGGGGACGCCGGATTGTCGGTGAACGGTAGGTTTTGGGTGGTGAGCGTATGGCGGGGGAGGCGTTGGATATACTTGGAGGCGTTCATTTTGTCTGTTGGGATGCCCGCGATGGCATCGTTGACATAGAAAGATCGACCTATGGCCGCTGTTAAAAAATCGGTATCCGTTAAGGACGTGGCGCGTCTTGCGGGCGTCTCGGAGCAGACGGTCTCGCGCACCGTGCACGATTCACCCAGCGTGCGCCCCGAGACCAAGGAGCGCGTGCGTGCCGCCATGCGCGAGCTCGGGTATCGACCCAATTTTGCCGGCCGGTCGCTGCGCCGCGGCAAGTTCAAGACCGTCGGCGTTGCCATGTTCAACATCACCGGTACCGGAAACCTCGACCGCATGGAGGGTTTTGCTGCCGCGGCCGACAAACACGGCTATGCCATCACTCTTACTAAAGTAGATGGACATCCCTATACCCTCGAGAGCGCGTCGTCGCGCATGAGCGCGCTTCCGGTGGACGGTATGGTTGTGATCATGAACCGTATGCCGGCAGACTTTGGCACCTTTGAGCCGCTGCCCGGTATGCAGACGGTGCTCGTTACCATGCTGGAGCATCCGCTGTGCTCGACGGTCGATAACGACCAGTTCGATTGCTCGCGCCAAGTGGTCGAGTACCTGCTGGAGCAAGGGCACAAGACGGTGCACTTTATCTCGTGCCCCGAGCGCTCGCTTTCGGGCATGCAGCGCGAGGAGGGCTGGCGCGAGACGTTGCGCGCGCATGGCATTGAGCCGCCGCGGCTTATCCGCGGCGATTGGACGGCGCAGAGCGGATATGCTGCCGGCCAGGCATTGGCGGACGATCCGAGCTGCACGGCTATTTATGCCTCGAACGACGCCATGGCCTATGGCTGCATTCGCGGGCTCGAGTCGCGCGGGAAGCGCGTGCCCGAGGACGTGAGCGTGGTGGGCGTTGATGATAGCCTGGGCGATATCGTGCCCGATCGCCGCCTGACTACGGTGCGCTTTGATAACAAGCGCGTTGGCATGTGGGCGGTCGACAAGATTGCCGGCGCCGAGGGCGTCGTGGCCGGCGTGGAGCACATGCTGATCCCCGGTGTGCTCGTCGAGGGCGATACGGTACGCAGTCTGCGTTAGGGTGCGGACCTGTTTGGGTCGCCATTAATTGTGTTTGATATTGTTCGAAATGGTTTAAAAACCGTTCACGGGTGAAAATCGACCGTTCATAGCTTGAAATTGCGTTTTGGATTGTTCTTTTTTGTTTGAATGTTAATGTTTCTGGCATACACAACGCAGCGCGTATGCCCGGACGCGATGCTCTCCATTGGTTCATATGTGAAAGGAACGCAATATGGCAACCAAAGAAGAAATCTCGATGGTTGGATTCGAGATCGTCGCATACGCGGGTGACGCCCAGACCGACCTGCTCGCTGCACTCGATGCTGCCCGTGAGGGTGACTTTGAGAAGGCCGAGCAGCTGCACAAGGATGCCAGCGATGCGCTCATCGGTGCTCACGACACGCAGACCAAGCTGCTTTCGCAGGAGGCCGGCGGCGGCGAGATGGAGATGACCTTCATCATGGCTCACGCTCAGGACACCCTTATGACCACCATGATCCTGGAGAAGCAGACCCGCTTTACCATCGATGCCTACAAGCGCATCGCCGAGCTCGAGGCCAAGCTCGCCTAACGAACTCTCACAACCAAGTCCCCTTCCAAAAGCCCTGTCGCAACCCCGCGGCAGGGCTTTTCTGTCCCTCAGCCTAAGTTGCGGTGAAATAGGGACTGAATAGGCCTTCTAACAGCAAAAACAGTCCCTATTTCACCGCAACTTATTCGGCGCTGTTGGATATTTTGCTTCGTGGGTATACTTCCATCCGCAATACAGGCCGGACTGAGGAGGTATCCAAA
>CAKUGX010000043.1 GCA_934654765.1 uncultured Collinsella sp.
CTGAGTTTTCGGATTTGAATCTATGCCCAATTAACAACCGTCAGGGAATTGTAATTGATGGTGAAGGTTCAAAGGTAATTTGCAAAGACTAATTTAAAAATTCCAGTTTGCTGTACTCGTTCCTAGCAGGGTTTGGAGCAGGAGGGGCGCAAGAGACGGGAGGGCCTTGTACGCGTTCCTGCGCGAGGGCCGCGGGGAGGGACTGCCTGGGTACGGCGCCTGTCAACTCGGTCTACGTCTTTGATGACCCGGTCGTACTCAATATCAACTTCACGGATGATGCCAAAACGGTCACCCGTGAGGAAGTGTTGGGTTCGAGTGCTGTGGACAATGTTCCAACATGCTCGGATCGAACTCGCTAGCCGGAATCACGCGGTAACCGTGGCGGAGTAGAAGGTCGACGAAAACACCGTTGCCCGCAGTGAGCGTGCCACTAAAGGTGCCGTCGTAGATACGGCCCGCCCCGCACGAGGGGCTGCGGTCCTGCAGGATGCACGCGGCGATCTCTTCCGGGCCGCCCGCCTGCTCGCACATATCGAGCGCACGTTGGGCACCCAGGCGAAATTCGCGATCAACCGAGATGCCCTCGCAGGTACGAACCTCGCCGTTCACAATCTCGGACGGCTTGCGCGGCGTGGGAAGACCCCCAAAGACCTCAGGACACACCAAGAGGACCTCGGTCCCCGTACGCTCGCAGGCCTCGACCAGTTCGCGAAGGTAATTGTCGAGCCCGTTATACTTGCAGCTCTCGCCCATCAAGCAGGCACTTACCACGATCTTCATGCATATCCCTCCCAAGCAAAACGCCCCATTTGAGATAGAAGCTCAAATGGGGCGTTCGATGCTGTGTAACCAGCCTTACTGCTGCTTCGGCATCAGCGGATTCTCGCGCGTGAGGAGATTCATGAACTCCTCGCCCGTGATCGTCTCCTTCTTGTACAGATAACGAGCCAGCTCGTGGAGCTTAAACTTGTTCTCCTTCAGAATCTGCAGAGCGCGGTCGTGCGCATCCTCGATCAGCTTGGCGACAATCGCGTCCACGCGCTCGGCCGTGCCGGGGGCGCAGGTGAGCGACGTATCCTGGTTGAGGTACGCGTTCTGAACGGTACCGAGCGCCATCATGCCAAACTCGTCGGACATACCAAAGCGCGTCACCATGTTACGGGCGAGCTTGGTGGCCTGCTCGATATCGTTGGCGGCGCCGGTCGTCATCTCACCAAAGATGAGCTCCTCGGCTGCACGGCCACCGCAATAGACGGCGAGCTTGTCCAGGACCTCCTGACGCGTGGTCAGGAAGCGCTCATCCTCCTCGACCTGCATGGTGTAGCCCAGAGCACCGCTCGTGCGCGGCACGATGGTGATCTTCGTGACCGGCGCAGAGCCCTTCTGGCGAGCGGCAACGATGGCATGACCGATCTCGTGATAAGAAACGACCTGCTTCTCGTGGTCGGACAGCACCGTGGACTTGCGCTGCTGGCCGGCAATGACGACTTCCACCGACTCCTCGAAGTCGTCCTGGGTTGCACGCTTGCGACCCTCACGGACGGCACGCAGGGCGCCCTCGTTGATGATATTGGCCAAGTCGGCGCCCGAGGCACCGGGCGTGGCGCGGGCAATCGCGGTCAGATCGATCGGCGGCTCGGTCTTCACACTCTTGGCGTGGAGCTCGAGGATGTTCTTACGTCCGGTCAGATCGGGCAACTCGACGGGGATGCGGCGGTCAAAACGACCGGGGCGCAGCAGCGCCGGATCGAGGCTGTCGGGGCGGTTGGTTGCGGCAAGGACAACGATACCCTTGTGGTTATCGAAGCCATCCATCTCGGTCAGCAACTGATTGAGCGTCTGCTCGCGCTCGTCGTTGCCGCTAAAGCCGCCGCCATCGCGCTTCTTACCGATGGTATCGATCTCATCGATAAAGACGATGCACGGGGCCTTTTCCTTGGCCTGCTTAAACAGGTCACGTACCTTAGCAGCGCCGCGACCGACAAACATCTCAACGAACTCAGAGCCCGAAATGCTAAAGAACGGAACACCGGCCTCGCCGGCAACAGCCTTGGCAAGCAGGGTCTTACCGGTACCCGGAGGGCCAACAAGGAGAGCACCGCGCGGCAGCTTGGCGCCGATCTCCTCGTAGCGCTGCGGCTTCTCCAGAAAGTCGACGACCTCCTTGAGAGACTCCTTGGCCTCTTCCTGGCCGGCGACATCCTTAAAGGTCACGCCCACGTCCTTGGAGGCGATCACGCGCGCGCCGGACTTACCCAGTCCGCCGCCGCCAAAACCGCCGCCACCAAAGTTCATCGACGGGCCGTCATCGCCCATAGCCTTCTTCATGCGGCGGTTGAGCCACCAACCGATAAGGAAGAAGATGGCCATGGGAAGGATAAGCGTGAGCAGGTAGTAGGTCATCAGACCCGAGTTCTTATCGGGAACGACCGACTCCAGGGACGCACCGGATTCAAGCACGCGGTCGGTAAAACCCGCATCATTCGGCACGCCGGTCGTCTTGTAGGCGATATTCTCGTCCTCGCCCTTTTTGGTGTAATAAATGGTGTAATCGTCGGTATTGTATTCGACCTTATCGACGCTCTTCTTATCGAGCGCTTTGACAAACGTCGAGTAATCGGTCTTCGTAATCTGCTGCGTGTGACCGATGTTGGGGAACAGAACGGTCGAGAGCACGAGGTAGACGACGAAGGCGATGAGCACGTAGAGGATCATATTCCGTCTACGTTTGTTGTCATCCATCTCCATCTGCTTGAACTCCATCTACTGGGGTTGATAATGCTATCTAGAATACCCAACCCAGACGGCGATAAACCGACGCCGGGCACGAAAGGACAGAGATGGCATCACTGGAAGTCGGCAAGGTTCAAATCTATACGGGCGACGGCAAGGGCAAGACGACGGCCGCGCTGGGGCTCGCGCTGCGCGCCACGGGCTATGGACTTAACGTGCTTATGCTGCAGTTTGCCAAGAAGCTACACTGCGCCGAGCATGATGCGGCGCCCCGTTTAGGTCTGCGCATCGTACAAGCCGACCGCGACACGCCCGAAGCCTGTGCCGCACAGATCATGGAGCTCGCACGCGAGCAGATTAGCCAGGTAGACGTGCTGATCTTAGATGAGCTGGGAGAGGCCATGCGACGAGGCTTTGTGACGCGCGAGGATGTGGAGGGGTTGATCGCGCTGAAGCCTGCCACCACGGAGCTCGTGCTCACCGGCCGCGGATTACTGCCCCTCGCCGACCTTGCCGACCTAGTAACCGAAATGCGCCCCGTCAAACACTATTTCGACGAAGGACTCCTAGCCCGCCAAGGCATCGAATACTAGCCATTGCGGACGTCCCCAATGGCTAGGCGGTGGCGCGGCCTAGCCAGTTGCCGCTGTGGTGGTAGATGGTGAACATTGTGGCCGTGATGAGCCAGGTTACGGGGTAAACAAGCAGCAGGTGCTCAAGCGACGGATCGAACGGCATGATCGCAAACACCCAGATCACCCTGAGCACGACGGTGCCAAAAATCGTGAGCAGCATGGGCTGCAAGCTCACGCCGGCACCGCGAATGGAGCCCGACGCGTTTTCGATAATCGAGAAGATCGCGTAGAACGGCGCGATAAAATGAAGAATCGTCGTGGTGTACGCCGAAATCGAAGCATCGTCGACAAACAGACGCGACAACGGACCCGAGAACACCAGCAGCACGGCAGACAGGCCACCAATGAGCATAAACGACAGAACGAGCGACGTATGGTAGCCCTTGCGCATACGCTCGTAGTTGCGTGCGCCAAAGTTCTGTGCCGAGAACGTGGTGATCGAAACGCCAAGCGCCTCGGTAACCATCCAGACAATGCCATCCAAACGGCCCGAAAGACCCCACGCCGTGGTGACATCGGCACCAAACGAATTGACCGACACCTGAATCAAAACGTTGGAAATCGAATACGCAGCAGACTGGAAGCCAAGCGGCAGACCACACGAGATCATGCTCTTACAAATAGCAGGATCAATGCCGAGTTTGGACAGTGAAAGCCGCCACGCACCCGGTGCGTGCATCATACGAATCACGATCATCGTGGCGTTGGAGCAAATAGTCAGCGCCACCGCGATGCCGCAGCCCAGAGCCTCCATATGAAGCACGGCAACGAAGATGACATCCAGCACCGCATTAACAAGGCAGCCGGAAGCGATGATCACAGCAGGCCCGCGCGTGTCGCCCACGGCGCGCAGCAATGCCGTTCCCATATTGAGCAGCAGCGCCGCAACCATGGCGGCAAAATAACAACGAGCATAGGCCACGCCCTCGGCCAATAGTTCATGCGGCGTGTTCATAAGCACCAGCATGGGCTCAACGAACACTATGCCAAGAATCGAGAAAACAATACCGCCCACCAGCGCGAGCGTCATGGCCGTATGGACCGAACGACTCAGTCGCTCATCATCGTGCTGGCCAAAATACTGACCGGTAATGACCGCGCAGCCGGCACCGACGCCAACGCAAAAGCCAATGCAGAGCTCGGTGAGCACCATCGTGGCTTGAATGCCACCCAGCGCGAGCTTGCCGCCAAACTGACCGACGATATAGGTGCCGATTAGCGTGTAAGCCTGCTGAAAAAACGAACTAAAAAAGATGGGAACGCACAGCGAAAGCAATTGCTGCCAAATAACACCTTGCGTTACATCGATAGCCGTAGATTTCTTAGCCACACGCCCTCCCCACAAGCGTACGTCAAACAACAAAACAGCGATTTGAAACCAAAGCCAAAACCAGCTTAGCACCGGCCGGCGGCGACCAAACACCCCGAATAAGAGCGCGGTGCGAAATATTTGCCTAGTGATACAAACCCGGCTGGTAGTGATACTCGTTGCTCACGTGCGGGCACAGCTGCCAAAAGGCGACGGCACTCGCCGCGGCCACGTTGAGCGAATCAACCCCGTGGGCCATCGGAATGCGCACGGCCTGGTCGCAGCCCGCAATGGTCTTGGCGCCCAGACCGGCACCCTCGGTTCCCATAAAGATTGCCAGGCGGTCAATCTCCTGCAGCACGGGATCGTCCAGCGACACCGAATCATCCGTCAGCGCCATCGCGGCACACGAAAAACCAGCATGATGCAACGACGCCAACCCGTCATGCGGCCACACGCGCGCCTCACTGCCGATACGCGTCCACGGCACCTGAAACACCGTGCCCATGCTCACGCGGGCAGAGCGACGATACAGCGGATCGCAGCACGTAGGGCTCACCAGAATGCCGTCGACATTGAGAGCGGCAGCCGAGCGGAAAATCGCGCCCACATTTGTGTGGTCGACAATACCCTCAAGCACGCATACGCGCACCGGGCGCTCCCCCGCCGCCTCGACGACGCCGCCCAAGAACTCATCAACCGGAATCTGACGCGGGCGACGGAACGCCGCGAGCGCACCGCGCGTCACGTTAAAGCCCGTCAACTGCTCCATGAGCTCCATGGAGGCCACGAACACAGGAACCGGACCCGCGCCCGCGCGCACAACCAGGCGCTCAAACAGCGGCATCATCTGATCGAGCCAGCGCTCACCCAACAGAAAGCTCACCGGCTCGTATCCGGCGCGCACCGCACGCTCTATGACCTTGGCACTCTCGGCGATAAAGATGCCCTTTTGCGGCTCCAGCACGCAGCGCAGCTCGCGCTCGGTCAGTCGCACGTAAGCATCGAGCCGCTCGTCCTCGAGCGAATCAATTCGCAGAACCTCAACGGCATCAGTCATAGCAGCCAGCCCGCACCCTTCTTACAGCAGCATCAATATCAAACGAGGCGACGCTAGGCGCCGCCCCCTCAATCATTCCAACCCGATAATACCGTGGGCAAATAGGAGATTTACGCCTCAACGCGACGATACGTCACGAACTCATAATCGAGGCCTTCGTCACCCTCGCCCGCGGCAATCGTGGCAACCCCTTCGCGCCGCGCAACTTCCCACGCGGGATCGGCGTCCAAGTCGGGAAAGTACGTGTCCACGGGATGGACGCAGTGGTTATGCGTGACCTCGGCCTCCACGCAGTACGGCAAAAACTGCCGATAGACATCGCCGCCGCCGATCACCCAGGCAACGGGCTCATCGGCAACCGCGGCGAGCGCCTCGTCAACGCTATGCACCACGTCGACGCCCTCGGGGGCAAAGCTCTCGTCGCGGGTAAGCACGATATTGCGGCGGTTCTTGAGCGGACGCCCACCGGGAAAACTCAGCAGCGTCTTGCGTCCCATAATGACCGGGCAACCTTTGGTACACGCCACAAAATGGCGCATGTCGGCGCGATTGGACACGACCATGTCACCCTCGCACCCAATGCCCCAATCGTCACACACGGCGACAATGGCAGAAAGCTTACACCTCATGCGCGTCACCTACACCGCAATGGGGATGTTCTTGACCTGAGGGCCGTGCTCATAGCCCTCGACGATCAGATCATCGGTCGTAAACGCATAGAAGTCATGCACATCGGGGTTGAGCGTTACCTTGGGCGCAGCAAACTGCGGACGCTCAATAAGCTCGCGAACGATATCGACATGACGGTCGTAAATGTGGGCATCGGCAATCACATGCAGCAGCTCGCCAGCGATCATATCGACCGACTGCGCGACCATCATCAGCAAAATGGCGTACTGGCACACATTCCAGTTGTTCGCAGCCAAAATATCCTGGCTGCGCTGGTTGAGAATCATGTTGAGCGTCGGTTTATCATCCTGCGGACGCTGCGTCACGTTATACGTCACGCTGTAGGCACACGGATACAGGTGCATCTCGGACAGGTCGCTAAACACATAGGTGTTCGTCATAATGCGGCGGCTGTACGGCGTGTTCTTAAGGTCGTACAGCACGCGATCCATCTGGTCAAAGTCGCCCTCGGCATAATGGCTCTTCTGCCCAATCTGATACCCGTAGGCCTTGCCGATGGAGCCAGTCTCGTCGGCCCACTCGTCCCAAATATGGCTGTTGAGGTCATGCACGTTATTGGACTTCTTTTGATAGATCCATAGGATCTCATCCATGGCAGATTTGAGGGCCGTACGACGCAAGGTAAGCGCCGGAAACTCCTCACGTAGGTCATAGCGTGCCGTGACACCAAAGTTTTTAATGGTATAGGCAGGGGTGCCATCCTCCCACACCGGACGGACCTTTTGGCCCTCGGTGGTGGTGCCATGGTCCAGAATATCGCGGCACATGGTTACAAAGTGTTGATCAGCCTTGCTCATTGACCCTCCTGTCAGTCGCCTAAAAGCGAGATTCATTGTATCCCAGGCGCGCAGTGTCGGATTGGACACTTGGGTCGGCACACGCAATGCGCGGCAGCCAGCACCCCCACAATCGCAGACGTAACAACTTTGAATTTCTGACATATGCTAAAAAAGCTTGCGCGGAACCGCATACACGCTATCCTATTACTGACATATGTCAGATTTGGAGAGAGTATGGCAGGAAGACGCGAAAAATTACGCCGTGTTGGGATCATCCCCGAATATCGCGGCTTTACCCCCGACGGCCTTGCCAGCGGAGACGCCATCGAGATGACGGTCGATGAGCTCGAAGTACTGCGCCTGTGCGACCTGGAAGGCCTCAATCAGGAGGCCGTCGCCCAGCACATGGGCATCGCCCGCGCCACCGTGGCGGCCATCTGCAGCCGCGCACATCGCAAGGTGGCAAACGCGCTGGTCAACGGGCGGGCGCTCGTCATCGAGGGCGGCAATATCGCGTACTCCCCCATCACCGCAACGACGGCCGCATGGCCAGCAAAGGAGGTCGACACCATGAGGGTGGCAACCACGTACGACAACGGCAACATCTTTATGCACTTTGGCCGCAGCGAGCAGTTCAAGATCTACGACATTCAGGATGGCAAGGTACTCAACGAGCAGGTCGTGGGCACCGACGGCACCGGTCACGGTGCCCTTGCGGGCCTGCTCGCCAACGGTGGCGTGGACACGCTCATCTGCGGCGGCATCGGCGGTGGCGCCATCAACGCGCTTGCCCAAGCCGGCATCACGGTGTACGCAGGAGCTCAGGGCAGCTGCGACGCTTGTGTCGAGGCCCTTATCGCCGGAACGCTCGCACAGAACGGCGAGGCCACGTGCGGCTGCCACGGCCATGACCACGACCACGCCCACGAACATGGCGAGTCCTGCAGCTGCCACGGCCATCACGAGCACGAGGGCCACGAGGGCTGCGGCTGCCACTAACGGCACTGCACCGCGAGCTCGGGGCGCGACGCTGAACGCAGCCCAACTATCAAAGCCAACAACAAAGGCCACCCGGTAGCTTCCGAGTGGCCTTTGCCATATCAAGCTGGAATTACAGCCCTATTTCTTATTGCGCATCTGCGCTTCCATCTGGCGCAGCAGGTCCATATCGGACTTAGGACCACCCGTTCCCAGGCCGCCCATGCCGCCCAAGCCCATGGCATCCAGACCGGGAATATTGGGCATGCGCATCTTCTTGCCCTTCTTGCCCTTTTTGCCCTTCTTGCCGCCGGCCTGTGCCTGATTGGCCATCGTGCGCATGCGGCCCATCATCTTGTTCATCTCGCCCCACTGCTTCATAAGGCTATTGACCTCGGTGGGGGTCACACCGGCGCCCTTGGCGATACGCGCGCGACGCTGGCCGTTGATGATGGAGGGACGCAGACGCTCCTCCTTGGTCATCGACATGATGATGGCCTCGTTCTTGTCGAAGATGCCCTCGTCCAGGTTACCGCCCATCTGGTTGAGCGCGCGCTGGCCACCGGGGAGCATGCCCAGGATACCCTTCATGCCGCCCATCTTTTTGACGGCTTTCATCTGGTCGAGCATGTCGTTCATGGTAAAGCCCTCGCGCAGCATGCGCTCGGCAGCCTCGAGCTGTTCGGCATCGGCGGCCTCCTGGGCCTTCTCGATGATGCCGACAACGTCGCCCATGCCCAAGATTCGCTTGGCCATGCGATCGGGATAGAACGGCTCAAGCGAATCGGGTTTCTCGCCCATGCTCACAAACTTGATGGGCTTGCCGGTCACCTGACGCACCGAAAGCGCGCCACCGCCACGGGCGTCACCGTCGAGCTTGGAGATAATCACACCATCAAAGTCGGTGCGCTCAGCAAACGTCGAGACCACGTTGACGATATCCTGGCCGGTCATGGCGTCGACGACCATCAGCACCTGGTCGGGCTTGACGGCCTTCTTGATGTCGACGGCCTCCTGCATCATCTGCTCGTCGATCTGCAGGCGGCCGGCGGTATCGACGATGACCACGTCACGCAGGTGGTCGACGGCCTCCTGGATGGCGCCCTTGGCGATGTCGACCGGATGCTCGCCGTCACCGCGGAAGACCGGCACGCCGATCTCGCCACCGAGCGTGGCAAGCTGGTCGGCAGCAGCGGGACGGTAGACGTCGCACGCGGCGAGCAGCGGCGAGCGGCCCTGCTTCTTGAGCAGGTAGGCAAGCTTTACGGCAGCCGTGGTCTTACCGGAGCCCTGCAGGCCCACGAGCATGATGACATTAGGAATGCGGTTGCTAAAAACGAGCTTGCTCTCGGTTGAGCCAAGCATCTCGGTGAGCTCGTCGAGCACGATCTTGACGACGTTTTGCGCCGGCGACAGCGACTCCATGACCTCGGCGGTCATGCAGCGCTCCTTGGTCTTAGCAACGAACTCCTTGACGACCTTAAAGTTAACGTCGGCCTCGAGCAGCGCCATGCGAATGTCGCGCATGGCCGAGGTGATATCGGCCTCGGTCAGCTTACCCTTGCCGCGCAGGCGGTCAAATGTGTCGTTGAGGCGATCGCTCAGAGAATCAAACACTGGTTACTCCTTAATTGGACACGCCCACCAGGGCGCGGCAGAAATCTTTGGCATTGAACTCCTGCAGGTCATCGACCTGCTCGCCCACGCCAATGCGCAGGATCGGGAGCTTGAGCTTCTCAGCCACGGCCATGGCGATACCGCCTTTTGCCGTGCCGTCGAGCTTGGTCATGATAATACCGTCCAGGCCCAGCGCCTCGTTAAACTCGAGCGCCTGGTTCAGACCGTTCTGGCCGGTGGCGGCATCGATCACGAGCACGACCGAGACGGGCATGGGGCCGGCGGCCATATTGGCGGCGCGCTTACGCGTCACGTTGACCACCTTGGCAAGCTCGCGCATGAGTTCGGGGCTTGTGTGCAGACGACCGGCGGTGTCGATCAGCACCAGGTCGCTGCCGCGCCTGTCGGCCTCATCGAGCACGTCGTAGCACACGCTCGCCGGGTCGGAACCGCGATCACGCTTGATGACGGGGACGCCGGCGCGCTGACCCCACACATCGAGCTGCTCGATGGCGGCGGCGCGGAAGGTATCGGCAGAACCGATCACCACGTTCTTGCCGCGGGCAGCCATGGCGCTCGCAATCTTGCCGACCGTTGTGGTCTTGCCGGCGCCGTTGATGCCCACAAACAGCACGCAGCTCGGCGTATCGGAAAACGGATCACGCTCAACAGGCACAAAATGGCCCTCGAGCTGCTCGGCCAGAGCGCGGCGAAGCTGCGGGGCGGTCTTAAGGTTCTTCTTGGCAGCAGCATCGCGCAGGTCATCGGAGACCTGAATAGCGACCTCGGCACCCATGTCACCCATGACGAGGGTGTCCTCAAGGTCCTCCCAAAAGTCCTCGTCGACCTCGCCGCCAAAGTAGAAGACCTCGTTGAGGGCCTCGCGGCTGCGCTCAAGTCCGCGCGAGAGAGCGTCAAAGAATCCCATTATGCATTCACGACCTTTCCGGTTTCGCGATCGAGTTTTTGCGAGACGACGCAGCTGACGCCGTCGGCTTGCATCGAGACGCCATAGAGAACGTCAGCGTCCTCCATAGTACGGCGCTGATGCGAAATGACCAAGAGCTGTGTATCGGAACGCAGCACATCGAGGGCTCCGATGAGCTTGGACAGGTTGGCGTCATCAAGCGCCGCCTCGACCTCGTCCAGCACATAGAACGGCACCGTGCGCGTGCGGTACACGGCAAAGAGCAGGGCGAGCGCCGTCAGACTCTTCTCGCCACCCGACATGAGCATCATCTTGGTAATGCGCTTGCCGCGCGGCTGCGCCACAACCTCAATGCCCGTCTCGGCAGGATGCTCGGGATCGGTCATCTCAAGATGAGCCTGGCCACCCGGGAACAGCATGGCGAAGATCTCGCGGAAGTTCGCGTCGACCTTCTCAAACGTCACCAGAAACGCCTTGCGCATCTTGCGATCAATGGCCACCGTGATCTTGGTGAGCGCCTTGCGCGCGCTCTCCAGATCAGCCAGCTGCTCCTCGATGTAGTCGGCGCGGCGCTTGAGCTGCTCGTACTCCTCCATGGCAACCTGGTTCACGGGGCCCAGATTGTTGATCTGGCGCACAAGCTGGTTGAGCTCGCGCTCGGCGGCATCGCGATCGGTGGGCGCCGGCAGCATGAGCGCTTCCTCGAGCACCGTGGTACCGTCGGCGGTAATAGCCTTGATGGCCGCCTCTACCTGCACCTCGAGCTTGCCGCGCGCAACCTTGAACTCATTTTGCGTCGCCGTGGCGGCATCAACCCGCTCCTTGGCACGGGAGACCCCGGCCTTGGCATCCTCGATGGTCTTCTTGAGCGAAGCGGAGTCCGCCTCTTCCAGAGAGGCCTGGTCACGCAGGCGCGCTGCCCAATCCGATGCGCGTTCCAACAGGGCAGAATAGCGTTCGTGCATGGGGTCGACGCGCAGGCGCAGCAGCTCGAGCGAGCGCGAAGCCTGGCGTGTTCCGCGGATACGACGGTCGATGCCCTCAAGACGATGCTCAAGGTCGGGCACGCGGCCCTTCAGCGAACGCAGGCGCTCGCTCGTCTGGGCCAGGCGCACCTTGGCATCGGCGAGCTTACCGGCGGCCTCGGAATCGTCACGGCGAACGCGATCGAGCTCATCGTTGGCCTCGGCAATCTGGAGACCCAGGTCGCTTGCCTGTGCACGCGCCTCGTCACGCGAACGGGTGAGCTCGTCAACGCGCGGGCGCGCAGCGCGAACGGCCTCGGAGGCCTGCTCGCGGCGCTTGGAGATGCGCACGCGCTCGACCTCGGCATTGTTGGCGCTTTGCTCAAGGCGGCCGATCTCGGACAGCAGCGAGCGACGCTCACCCTCAAGGCGGGCAATCTCGCCGGCAGCATCGCCCTCGGCGGCACGGGCCTCCTCGACGGCAACGTTGGCCTCAACAACTTGGTCCGAAACATGCTCAAAGATAGCAGCCAGATCGGGCTCCAAGCCCTCGAGCTCACGGATGCGGCGCTTGCGCTCCAAGGCACCCGAAGCCTCGCCGGCATCGAGCCCCACGCGCACCAAGCCGCCACAGGCAACGCGGGCGCCGTCGGGGGTCACATAGGTCACGCCATCCACAACCGGCGCAGCCAGCGCGGTGGCCAAATCGTCGACCACGTAATAGCCGCCGAGCAATGCCTCGACGACCGGACCGTAGCCCGCACGCACGGACAGGCGATCAACAAGACGGGTACCGGCGGCACCCTCGGCGGCCGCAGAGCCGCTCACGCTGCGCGCCATCAGCAGTGCCTCGCCTGAGGCCTTCTTCTGGTCCAGGGCAGCGCGACCGGCGCGCTCGAGTGCGGCAGCGTTATCGAACAACAGAGCATCGATATCGCCGGCGAGCAGCTGCTCAACCAGACCCTCGAGCTCACGCGGTGCCTCGAGCACATCGCCCAGACGGCCCGAAACATCGTCGCCCAGCGCGCCCACCAGACGACTCACGAGCGGTGAGCTGTCTGCCATGCGGGCATCGAGCTTCTTTTGGCTGGCAAGCTCCGAGCGAACCTCGGACAGCTTGTTGCGCGCCTCGCTCTCGCGGGCTCGCAGGTCCTTGAGGGCAGCGCGTGCCGTCTCGGTGGCCTCGCGCGCATCGCTCTGGGCCTGACGAGCCGCCTCAAGGGCGCTCTCAAGCTCCTCAGCACGGTCGCGGCGGCTATCAAGCGATGCTGTGACCTCCTCGAGCTGTTCATCGATCTGCTCCAGGCGCGAGGCATACATGTTGTCCTCGACCTCGGCATTGCTCAGCGAGTCCTTCACCTTGGCGAGCTCGAGCGCGGCGTTATCGGCCACACGCTGGACATCACGCTGCTCGCGCGTGAGCTGCGAAATCTGATTGTCAAGCGCAACGCGACGCTCGTGGAGCTCAGCGGCGGCAGGACCAGCGGCGTCAACGTCCTCCTGGGCCTGCATGTGCGCACCGGTCACTTCCTCAAGCTGGGCGCGCGCATCCTCAAGCTCCTCAACCACGCGACGGCGCTGATGCTCAGAGCTCGAGATCTGGCCGCGCATATCGGATAGGCGCGACACCATGTTATGGCCCTTTTCCTCGAGCAGGCGCATGTCGGAGTTAATGCGACCGACCACATCTTGCATATGGCGGCGCTGCTCGCCCAAGTCGCCCACGAACAGGCCCTTTTCCTCGAGCATGACCTGGAGCTTCTCTAGCTCGCGCTCCTTTTCGCCCAAGCGGTACTGCGCGAGCTCCAGCTCGGCGGCACCCTCCTTAGAGCGGCTCTCCAGATCGTTCCACTGCGACTGCAGCGAACGCAGCTCATCGACGGCCAGCATCTGCGTAAGCTCGTTCGCGCGCGAGGACAGCTCTTTGTACTTGCGCGCGCGATCGACCTGACGCTCCAGCGGCCGCAACTGGCGGGCGATTTCCTTATTGATGTCGCGGGCACGGGTCAGGTGCTCATCCATCGACTTGATCTTTTTGAGCGCACGCTCCTTGCGGCGCTTGTGCTTGGAGATGCCGGCGGCTTCCTCGATGAGGGCGCGGCGCTCCTCGGGGCGGCTCTGCAAAATGGCGTCGAGCTTGCCCTGGCTGATGATGGAATGTGTATCCTTGCCCAAACCCGAATCGTGCAGAATATCCTGAATGTCCATCAGGCGGCACGGGCTCGAGTTGATGAGGTACTCGCTCTCACCCGAGCGGTACATGCGGCGGGTGATGGCAACCTCGTCAAAGTCGACGGGCAACATATGGTCCGAGTTGTCGAGCACCAGCGTGACCTCGGCGACTCCCACCGGCTTGCGCGCCGACGAGCCCGAGAAGATGACGTCCTCCATGGCCTGGCCGCGCAGCTGCTTGGCGCTCTGCTCGCCCAGGACCCACAGGATGGAGTCGGAGATGTTCGATTTTCCCGAGCCGTTGGGACCGACGATAACGGTCAGGCCCGGCTCAAACGTCATATGGGCGCGGTCGGCAAACGACTTGAACCCTTTGAGCGTGAGGGACTTGAGATACACGGTTCCTCGCTTAAACAGGCTTCTTGTTGAGAATCACGCCGTTGGTGGTGTAACCCATGCGGTCGAGCGCCTCGAGCGCAGCGGCTCCCTCGGCCTCCTTCTTGGAGGAACCGGTGCCGCGGCCCTGGCGAATAC
>CAKUGX010000044.1 GCA_934654765.1 uncultured Collinsella sp.
GGCGGCTCGCAGTACGGCAAGCAGGGCGCCGGCAAGGGCGGCTCGGGCGAGCGCGCCAACATCGCGCGCCGTCGCCTCCCGCTCATCGAAGAGGGCAGCCTTACCTTTGCCGTCAACTTTGACGACTACCTGGATGTAGGAATCTTCCTGGACCACCGCGTCACCCGCAACCTGGTGCGTGAGCACGCCAAGCAGGCGCGCCGCTTCCTCAACCTGTTCGCCTACACCGGCACCGCCACCTGCTATGCGGCAGACGGCGGCGTCGAGGAGACCGTGACGGTCGACCTTTCCAACACCTACCTGGACTGGGCCGAGCGCAACATGCGCCAGAACGGCTTTGTGGGTCCGCAGCATCACTTTGTGCGCGACGACGTGCTCGCCTGGATTCGCGACCAACGCCAGACGCGCAACCGCTGGGACCTGATCTTTGTCGACCCGCCCACGTTTTCGAACTCATCCAAGATGGGCCGCCGCACCTGGGATGTCCAGCGCGACCATGTTGAGCTTTTGGCCGGCGTATCGCGCCTGCTCGCACAGGGCGGGCACGCCATCTTTAGCTGCAACCTGCGCGGCTTCCGCCCCGAGACGCGCAAGCTCGCACGCGCGGGCGTGGTGCTACAGGACATAACGGCGCAGACCATCCCCGAGGATTTCGCGCGCAACCAGAAGGTGCACCATTGCTATATCGTGCGCCGCCTGCCCATCGAGGATGCCATGGCCGAAGTCGGCTTTAGCGCCGAGGAAATTGCCGAGCGCGTCGAGGAGCTGCGCAACCCCGCGGCTCGCAAGCCTCGCGCAACGGCGCCCGCGCACGCGCAGGCCGGCAACGGCAAGTCCAACTTTGCCGGCAAGCCCTTCCCCGCCGGCAAGCCCAAAAAGAAGAAGTTCTACGCCAGCAAGCCCAAGGGCAAATAACAAAGTTGCGGTGGAATACGGACTGTTTTGCCTGGAATTAGGCAAATTTAGACCGTATTTCACCGCAACTCATATTGGGATGGAGGATGCCGGCCTATCCCTGGGTGACCAGGCGATAGCCGATACCCACATGCGTCTGGATATAGCGCGGGTGCGCGGGGTCGGACTCGATCTTCTTGCGCAGCGTGCCCATAAAGACACGCAGGCTCGCCAGGTCGCTCTTGGTCGCCGTGCCCCAAATCTCGTGCAAAATAAACTGGTGCGTGAGCACCTTGTCGGCGTTGTGTGCCAGCAGGCACAGGAGCTTGTACTCGATCGGCGTCAGGTGCAGCTCCTCGCCGTCCATCGTGGCGATGCCGGCATCAAAGTCGATATGCAGCTCACCGGTATCGAATGTGCCCTCGGACGCACCCATGCCAACCTGCGCATACGAGAGACGCCTGAGCGTGGTGCGAATGCGCGCGAGCAGCTCCTCGACCGAAAACGGCTTGGTCAGGTAGTCGTCGGCACCGGCATCGAGCGCCCGGATCTTGTCCGCGTCCTCGCTGCGCGCCGAGACCACAATGATTGGCATGCCCGACCATGTGCGCACCGACTCCACCACCTTGACGCCGTCCATATCGGGCAGGCCCAGATCGAGCAGCACGATGCTCGGCGCCTGCGACGAGGCGGCGGCGATAGCGGCATGGGCGGTCTCCACAGCCATATGGCGCAGGCCGTGCGCCTCGAGCGCGGCGACGATTAAGTTGCGGACGGCGGGATCGTCCTCAACAACCAAGATGAGCGGTTTCACGGCAGAGTTCGGCACGGTGCTACTCCTTATCAAACGAAACATCGGCGGCGGGAAGCTCAATCGTGAAGACCGAGCCGTGCGGATCCGCCGCGGAAACCTCTATGCTACCGCCATGCGCCAACGCAATGGAGCGGCAGAGCGAAAGCCCCAGGCCCACGCTGCGGTGACTGTCAGCCAAGCCGTGGTTGGCGGTGTAGAACGACTCAAAGATGCGCTCACGGTCCTCGGGTGCGATGCCCGGCCCGTCGTCAGCGACCGAACACCTCACGCACCCGCCGTCAGCGCCAATCGAGATCACAATATGCGAGCCTGCGGGCGTATAGGCGATGGCGTTGTTCACCAGATTGACCACCAGCTGCACCATCAGGCGCGCATCGACGTTGACGAGCGCCGGCTCATCGCACGGCACCACCTTAAGGTCGTGCTCGCGCACGGCCGGGTTCACGTGGCGCAGCGCCTCCTCAACGATATCGTCCATGAGCTCGAGCGTTGTCGACAGATGCATGCCGCCGCCCTCGAGCTTGGTGATGGCAAGTAGGTTCTCGACGGTGGCGTTGAGCCACAGCGCATCCGAGCGAATGGATAGCAGCAGGCCGCGGCGCGTCTGGGCATCGAGCACCGCGGTGCCGGTCGAGCCCTGGTCGAGCAGCACGTCGGCATTGCCCGAAATACTGGTGAGCGGCGTACGCAAGTCATGCGAGATGGAGCGCAGCAGGTTGGCGCGCAGTTGCTCGTTTTTGGCGAGCACCGCCGCCTCCTCGCGGGCCTCCATGGCGCGGGCGCGGTCGAGCGCCAGCTCACCTTCGCTCACGATGGCATCGGCCAGCATCCGTTCTTCGTGCGTCAACGCGTCGGGGTCGGCAACGATGGCGAGCACGCCCACCACCGAGGAGGGCTCGCCTGCGCGCACCATGGTGTCACCCGAGCGCACCGTCAGATAAATGCCGTAGAACGCCGAGCCGCCAAACGTGGCATCAAGCGGCGTTCCCACGTAAGCCGAGGCCGAAAGCAGCGGCGGCATCTGGGGCGCCAGCTGATGTATCGACGCGGCATCGCCCACCGCCGTGTACGTCGCTCGCGGCAGTAGGTCATCGCTCTCTTCATCGGCGCTGTACCACACGACCGGACAGCCCGAAAGACGCGCCAGTTGCGTGGCCATGGCGTGCACGATCTGCTGTTGATCGGCACAGCGCTGCAGCATGCGATTGGTCTCGAGCACCATCTGCGTGCGGCGGTCGCTGGCCGCGGCCTGCGCCAGGGCGCGGCGCAAGGCCAGGGAGATGGAACTCGACACGAGCGAGACCAAAAACATGATTACGAACATGCCGGGATAGATGCGGTCGATAAACGTCAGCGAATACCGGGGGTCGATAAACAAAAAGTTGTAGAGCGCCACGGCGGCGGCAGACGTGAGCAAGCAGTACAGGCGGCTCCAGGTAAAAAACGCGCACAGCTGCACGGCAAGCACGTAGACGATCATAATGCTAGGGGCAATTCCGGGGTGGTCGAGCAGCGCGCCGATAACCGTCGCCGCCAGCAACAACCCCGCCGAGACGCCAAGATCGTACAGGGGACCGCGCCGCGTCAGCGTCGTGCGTCGCCACCAAAAGTTATCGGCAAGATCGCTATCCACCCGAGCGTCCATGCGCACCGCGCCCTCCCTCAAAACAAAAACCACCACGAAGGGGACAGGCACCTTTGTGGTGGTTTCCCTCGTGGTGGTTTCTAGTGTAAAGCCTTTACAGTCTGCGGTCGCTAGACAAACAGCACGTGCGCGAGCAGGGCGCACACGCACACCGCAGCAAACACCAACGCCACAACCGAAATTACGCGATCGGCCATGTCCATGTTGGCGCGATTCGTAAAGAACCGATCCTCGGCGGCGTCGATGCCCGCCTCGCGGACATCGAGTGTCCTTGCGTCCATGTTTACCTCCCCGGCTTTCATTTCATCCATCGATAATCAACTCCGTGTAGCCCGCCGACGTCTACGGACGCTCACCGGGGGCCAGGCGCTGCATCTTGTTCACGGCCTTGAACTTGGTGAACAGCGGCACGTACTCAAAGCTCACGTTGGAGTTCTCCAGGCCGTACCAGCGCGCGGGCGTGCCGGCGGCGCGGCGGATGATGTACTTGAGCGTGATGGCCGTGCGCTCGCTGGGCTCCACATCGCTCTCGGGCGCCAGCAGCTTGCGGATCATGACGAACTTGAACGTACCGATGTTGCCCGGATCCTTGTAGACCGAGTAGTCGTGCTTTTGCGCGGGAAGCTCGCCGGTAGCGGCAAGGTCCTGAACGACCTGACGCAGGTAGGCGTTAACGCGCTGGTTGACCTTATAGCCCAGGTACAGGTGCACGCGGAAGACGTAGTCGGTGTCGAACGTCTCGACCGAATAGGCAAACGTGTACGGCTCGTCCATGGTCTCGACGTTGACGAACCACCAGGCGCGGGCGCGCTTGGGATGCTTGTCCAGAATCGAGTAGACAATGTCGCGATCGATGTAGTCGGTATGGGTATCCTTGGTGAGGTACACAATGTTGTCGCTCATGCGCTCGTAACGGTCGTCGTCGCGCAGACGCTTGAGCTGCGGCAGGTAGCTGCGCAGCGGCAGCAGCGTAAACTGGCGCTGCTCGACCGCCGTGCCGTTGTACCAGCACACCATGACGCCCATGATGAGCGCAGCCATAAGGATGGTGAAGTAGCCGCCGTGGAAGAACTTGGTGAGCGAGCTCACAAAGAAAAAGCCCTCGAGCATAAGGAAGAAAGCGGCGAAGATATACGGCGCGACCTTAAGCCCGCGATCGATATGCAGGTAGAAGAACAGCAGCAGCGTCGTGCACATCATGGTCAGCGTGATGGCAAGACCGTAGGCCGCCTCCATGTGCGCCGAGCTCTGGAACAGCAGCACCACGATGATGCAACCCACGAGCATGACGTTGTTGACCATGGGAATGTAGAGCTGGCCCTTGGTCTCGGCCGGGTAGAAGACCTGCATGTGGGGCATGAGGTCCAGACGGCTGGCCTCGGACACCAGCGAGAACGCACCGGTGATGAGCGCCTGCGAGGCGATGATGGCCGCAACGGTGGAAAGGCCGACGGCAAACGGACGCAGGCCCGGGGCGAGCATCTGGTAGAACGGGTTGAGGTCGGCGATGCCCATGAGCTCCGGATTGCCGGCGTTGTTGATGAGCCAAGCGCCCTGACCCATGTAGGACAGCAGCAGGCAGCACTTAACGAACGGCCAGGTGGCGTAGATGTTGCCGCGGCCCACATGGCCCATGTCGGAGTAGAGCGCCTCGGCGCCGGTGGTGGCCAGGAAGCAGCTGCCCAGGATCATGATGCCCGCATGGTTGTTGGGGCTCAGCAAAAAGGCAATGCCACGCACCGGGTTGAGGCACAGCAGCACCGCGGGATGCTGGAAGACAAAGAACAGACCCGTGCCGCCCAGGAACAGGAACCACAGCGTCATGATGGGGCCGAAGGCGCGGCCGATCTTGGCCGTGCCGATGCGCTGCACCAAGAAGAGCACAATGATAATGGCGAGCGTGATGGCCACGACGCGACTCTGGTCGTCACCCAGCACGGCGTGCACCGCCGGGATGGTGCGCAAACCTTCGATGGCCGTGGTCACGGTGACGGCAGGCGTCAGGATGCCGTCGGCAAGCAGCGCGGCACCGCCCAGCATGGCGGGGATGATGAGCCACTTGCCGCAGCGCTTGACCAGGCTGTACAGGGCGAAGATACCGCCCTCACCGTGGTTGTCGGCGCGCAGCGAGATGAGCACGTACTTGACGGTCGTCAGCAGCGTGACCGTCCACACGACAAGTGAGAGCGCGCCGAGCACGAACTCCTCCGTGACGCTTCCGATGCCGCCGTTGCCGGCAACGAGCGCCTTGGTCACATACATGGGACTGGTGCCGATATCGCCATACACCACGCCCAGCGTGACGAGCATCGCCGAGATGCTCACCGGGATCGCAGCGTGCGAAGCTGTCTCTTTGGCCTTTTGTTCCATAAGCCGGTTTCCTCCCAACTTTAATGTTCGAAGGGATTATAGGTAATCGGCCCATGCTTACACGGCACTGTTTGCCCAGCTAGATAAACATTTATGCGGCCTTTATGCCACCGCGGCGATATGCGGTGTGACAAAGGGACTGTCCCTTTGTCACACCGTCGCATCCGTTACTTGCCGAGCCAGTTTTTGAACCACCACTCCATGGATCGGCTCATCTCGGCCATAAAGGGACTCGTGTGCTTGCGCGTATAGATGTCCACCACGCGCTCCCCCACCTCGCGAGCATGCGGACGGAACATCGCGTCCATCTCGGCCACCTGCGCATCCATGGTCGCAGCGTCGGCGCGGCGGTAGCGCTCCTCGTGCACCAGGTTCACCACGGGATGCGCGATGGCCGGGCGCTCCTTGCGGGGCGTGCCGATGATGAGCATCGACAGCGGCATGGTATAGGGCGGCAGGCCCAGCAGCGCGGCCACTTCCTCGGCATTCTCGACGATGTCGCCGATGTAGCAGCTTCCCAGCCCCAGGGATTCGGCGGCGACCACGGCATTTTGCGCGGCGATCACGGCGTCCTGCGACGCGATGGCAAAGTCGCCTAAGCCCGGCGCGCGGCGCGGCTCCTTGCCCGTGCGCTCGACAAACTCGGGCTCAAAGCAGCCCACATGATCGAACAGATCGATCCACTTGGCATAGTCGACTACAAATATAAGTGCCCAGGGCGCCTTGGCGATCATGGGCTGGTGGTCGCACAGATCGGCGAGTCGATCAAGCGTCGCCTGCTCGCGGATGCTCACGATGGAGTACATCATCATGGCGCCCGCTGACGGCGCGCGACTCGCCGCATGCAGGATCGCCGCACGCTGCTCGTCGGTCACCGCCACGGGGCGGCCGTCCTCATCGCGCGCAAAGGCACGCGTGGAAGAGCGCTGCTCCAGCATGTCCAGCGTTGCGTTGCCCGCGGACTCAAGAGGATAGCCGCCAATGTCCATGCCGGCGCCCGCGCTGACACCCACACCTGTCGTACAAACCTGCTCACCCATAGCTCTACCCTCGCCAATTCTTTAAGAAGCCTTTACGTTTCCGTGTAATTCCCGTCCATTATCGCGCAGGTCGCCACTCCATTGCGCAACACCGCCACACGTGCGCGTTATTATGGCTGGTTGTTGTACGCAGCCCTCAAATGCTGCGCATATCTTGGTAACAATCGGGTAAACCCCCGCTTTCGTAGGTTCTAAGTTTGTGAGGAGTCTCAGCATGTTCGCAGCCGCTATCTCGCTCGTCGGTCTTGCGGCGACCGTCTACCTTGTTTTGCGCGAGGCCAAGGCCATTCGCGCCCAGTCGGGCACCGTCGCCAAAAGTGCTCTTGGATGGAGCGTTGCCTTTGGCCTGTTCCAGCTCTTTTTGACCGTCTGGGGCGCCATTGGCCTCGTGGCGCAAAACGAGCCGCTCGCCTTTGTGATGCTCATCCTGACCAACGCCATTCTCACCGGCTGCGCCTGGGCGAGCATCGCCCGCGATCGCATCGCACCGCGCGTCTTTGCGTTCGCCTCAACCGACGCCCCCGCCCCCACGGGCAAGCTCGCCCGCCTGCGTGGCGCCTTTGTGGGCCACCCGCTCGTCGCCTCCGTGCTGTGCCTGCTGCTCGCCGGCGTCTTTGCGCTGCTGGGCATGGAGATCTCGTCCAACCACGACTTTACCTGGGTCTACCCCCTGTGCATCCTGCTCGAGTGGGCCATCATCACCGTGCTCATGGCCGGTCTGTTCTTCCTGTTCCAGCGCCACGGCGCGGCTCCCGCCGTCCTGACCTTCGCCCTCTTTGTCCTGGGCATTGCCGAGTTCTTCGTCATCACGTTTAAATCCATGCCCATCCAGCCGGGCGACCTTTCGGCCATCTCCACCGCCGCCGCAGTCGCCGGCAACGGCTACACCTTCTCGATCTCGCTGTTCTGCGTGCTGTCCATGGGCTTTACCGCCATCGGCATGCTGCTGTGCGAGTACGCCGGCCTGGTAGCGCCGCATCGCCAGAAGGGCGCCGCCAACGCCAAGCGCATGCTGCTCACCAACCTGCTCGTGGCCGTGCTGTGCCTGGGCGGCGTGACCGCGCATGTCACGCTCATCGACTACTACAACACCCTCGGTATCACCGTGTACACCTGGCGCCCGCTCGAGAGCTACTGGCGCGAGGGTTACCTGCCCGCCTTTATTAGCGCGGCGCAGTCCATCAAGCCGCCCAAACCCGCCGACTACTCCGTCGACGACGCCAAGGCCACGCTCAAAAAGTACGCCAAGGCCTACGACAAGTCCGACGCCGCCAAGAGCGACGAGCGCGCTGCCGCTAAGGAGCAGTTCGACAGCGAGAAGCCCACGGTCATCGCAATCATGAACGAGACCTTCTCGGACCTTTCCATCTACCAGAATATGCGCGCCGGCTACGAGGGCCCGCAGTACTTTAAGAGCCTGTCCAACTGTCTCAGCCGCGGCAAGCTCTACGTGAGTGCCTACGGCGGCGGCACCGCCAATACCGAGTTTGAGTTCCTGACCGGCAACTCCATGACCAACCTGGGCTCGGGCGTGTACCCGTACACCATCTACAACATGGAGACGACCGAGAACCTGGCCGAGCAGTTCAAGTCGCTCGGCTACGCCACCACGGCCATGCACCCCAACCATGCGACCAACTGGAACCGCGAGAATGTGTACAAGGACTTTGGCTTTGACCAGTTCCTGTCCATCAACGACTTCCAGGGTGCCGATACTCTGCGCGGCATGGTGACCGACCAGGCCACCTACGACAAGATTCTTGAGCTGCTCGACCAGAACGCCGACCCGCAGTTCATCTTCGATGTGACCATGCAGAACCACTCGGGCTACGACACGGGCCTGGTGCCGCTCGACAAGCAGGTGCACCTGAATATCGACACGACCGATCTGGACGCCAAGACCGTCGAGGACGGCACGCTGTCCGACGTCGACGAGTATGTCTCGTGCATCGAGCAGTCCGACCAGGCGCTGCGCTACTTCCTCAACGCCCTGAGCAAGCTCGACCGCAAGGTGGTCGTGGTGTTCTGGGGCGACCACCAGCCGTTCTTCCCGTCCAAGTTCAACGACAAGTGGTTTACCGACGAGGACGACGCCACGCACCAGGAGCGCCTGTGGCAGACCGACTACATCATCTGGGCTAACTACGACGTCGCCGGCTGCGACCAGACGAGCGAGACCGACGACCTGTCCACCAACTACCTGTCCACCCAGCTCATGCAGCTGATCGGCGCGCCGCTTTCCGACTACCAGAAGGCGCACATGACGCTGCGCGAGTCGCTGCCCGCCATCAACTCGGTGGGCTACGAGGACGCCAGCCTGCGCTGGGCGCTCTCCTCCAACGTCACCGGTGACGACGCCGTTGCCGCTGCCGCCACCAAGGCGCGCGAGGATTACGCCAAGATGCAGTACTACGAGATGTTCCGCGACGGCAAGAACGTCTACACCGAGCACTTCCAGACCGAGGCCAACGAGACCGACCCCAACCTGGCGCCGGGTACGACCAAGATCAAGTAGCGGGGATCAAGTAACGGGGTCGGGGGCCCGGCGCAGGCGGGGAGGCCGGAGGGGCGAAGTTCGCTGCTCTACAGTCCTGCTCGCACGGAGAGCACATTAAGTGCTCTCCGGCTCGTGCGGAACTCGCGACGAACTTCGCCCCTCCGGCCTCCCCGTCTGCGCCCCTCACCCGTTGCGGGTTGAGTGGGCTGATGAGAAACTGCGCTCGCCTCACAGTAGAAGCGTGGCCTGTCATGCGTATCGAGAAAACTGTGTCCCACTCTGCGCGCGCCGATTGTGGGATGGACTTTCCGGTTGCGGAGACTTCAGTTGAGAAAACCCGGGTAGCCAAGTTGTTTGGCTACCCGGGTTTTTGGGTTGTCGATATGTTCGACTGGCTACTAGTGGGTCTTGCGGCGCTTGATCAGCATGATGAGGGCTATCACTACGAGCGTTGCTCCCGCTGCTGCTGCGATGGCGACCATGGCGAACGTTTGGTCGCCGGTGTTTGCGAGGTTCTTCGCTGTGGTCGTAGTATCGACCTTGGTGTCGGTCTTAGCTCCGTTGTCGGACTTGGGCTTGTCCGGGTTCGTCGGGGTCTCAGGAGTCTCGGGGTCCTTTGAGCCTTCGGAATCGGTTGGGCCGGCGGTGTTTACCAGCGTATGGTCCAGGAACTTCTTGGCGCCCGCACTTGCCTGTGAGAACAGGCGGCGCGTGCGGATCGGGGTGGCGTTCACCGTTGTGGGCGCCGTCTCCTCGGCCTCGATATTCACGAGCGTCGTGCCGGTGTCGAGGCCCACGTCGTTGTATCCCACGTGGCAGTAGTACTGCGCACCGTCATCGTCTGCGGTCAGGTCAATCTCGAGCTTCGAGGCCGTTCCAGCCGCGAGGTTGCCATCGGCACCCACGAGCTTAAACTCTGTCTCGCCGCGGCCCTTGCGGTACCACATATAGGTCGGTGCCAGCTCTGTTTCGCTATCGTCGGCACCGAGTTGCTTCACATGGCCAATCGCCGAGAGCGTCAGGTGGCTTCCCGCCGTGCGCTCAACCGAAGAGTCGTATCCAAGATCCGACCCCTCCGCAGCATCCGCCGCAGGTCCGCTCACGGTCATCGTCATGCCATCGGGCATGGTCTTGACCGTGATGATTGCCGAGCGAATACCTGTTTCGGTCGTGGATCCATTCTTAACGGCGGCGATGGCGAATCGATACTCCGTATTGGGCTGCAGCCCATCCCACTTGAGCGAGGTCTGCGTGTTGTCGGCAATCTTCCAGCTGTTCACGACGGCGTCCGCCGCATTGCTCTGCAGCATACCCACGCCGTAGCTAAAGCCATCCTTCTTTGCGAGCACGTCATCCCAGCTAAACGTAACACTGGTCGAATCAACGGCGTTTGCTGTAAAGCCCGTCACGGCCGGCGCTTCGGGCATCTCGACATCCTTGACGTCATAGCCCACGATCCAGAACTGATCAGTGTCCTTGGTGCCGAGCTTGTCGCCCGAGCTGGCCTCGAACTTGTCGACATCCACCGCGTTGACGCCCAGGCGCCACGCAAAGCCGTACTTATCCTTCGCGGCCTCGGGCAGGTTGTCGACGGTGCCGCCGTATTCGGTCGATTCACTCGAGGAGTTACCCGTAGTAAAGCCGGCGTTGGCACCAAAGCACAGGCCGCCAAATAACTCGTGCTTTGCAAGCTTCGCGCCCATGACAACGCTGCCGTTCAGCGTAAAGCCGTACTCAAACTCCTGCTCCTCGCCCTCCTCGACTTCGATGGTCTGCTCAATGCTCGCCCCCGACTGCGCGACGGCGCCGTTAAACCCATCGTGCGTGTAGGCGCGCGTTACGCCAGGCTTGCCCAGGCCAAAGGAATCCCCAACGGGAGTCTCGCCGTTGAGCGTCGTTTGATAGGTTCCGGGTTCTCCCGACCGGTTGGTCAAAAAGTAGCTGAGCGGCGTCATATTGTGCTGTTTGGCAATGCGGTCATAGGCCTCGACATTAACGACCGAGGTCTGCGCGCCGAGCGACACGGGCGCCGCCATCACGCCCTTGCCACCAGTTTCCTCATTTTCGATCTCGTACTCGTAATAGACCATCGGAATCGTGTAGAGCACGGCCTTGTCGCCTTCACCGGCATGCGACTCATAACTTACGCTGGCGCTCACTGTGCGTTCGCTCCGGTAGTCATAGCATCCCTCGGCGGCAAAATCGACCGAAGCATTCATCGCGACCAGGGGCGGACCGGTCTGTACCTCGACGGCAACGCCCAACTCGGCGCCAATGGTATAGCCCTGGGATGTCCCCGTGCCCTTTCCCTCTCCGTATGACGTGCCGCCCAGCACCAGATAGCCGTATGCCTGCTCCAAATCCTCAACATAGGGAGCATCCTGCAGCACAGCGAGCACGCGCGGGTTGGTATAGACCTTGTAGCGGTCCTTGTACGTAATCTTGACGCTGTCGTTGTCGACATCGGGCAGCGCGAGCGAGATAAATGTGCCGTAGGTAGTGCCGCGACGGTTGCTCTCGCTAATCACCTGCTCCTCGCCGCGGCGCACCTTTCCGTTCTCGTCGAGCGAAAAATGCGAGGCGGTCATCCAATAGTAGTCATCGTTCTTGCGCAGGTCCTCGTCGCGGTGCTTACCCACCACGGCGATAAAGCTCTCGTTATAGCGGTCCGAACCCGAGACGCTGCCCGCCTTAACATCGCTGATCCACACCTGCTCGATACCCTTGTGATCATGCTTGTTGCTACTGTTGTATTGCTGGCCGCTCATGCTCATGGTTCCGACCATAGAACCCAAGCCCTGGGCCCCGCTCTGCGCCGTGTTGCAGGCAAAGTCGCGGAACACATCGCCGCCCACGAGCACCTCGTCGACCGCCGGCTGCTCGGACAGACCGTCAAGGTTGGCAGTGGCAAGGGCAATAGGTGCCAAGGTGCACGGATAGCGCTTATCCTGAGCACTATCCTTCCATGCGCTGTTGGGCACATGCATCAGTCCATAGGAGGCGAGGAGCCCGTCTCTGTATTCCTTGCAATCGGATAGTTTGAACTCGCCAGACTCCGAGTCAAAATACGCGTAGCGGTACAGCGCGCCGTACAGCTCCTTGCTGCCGTCATAGGCGTCGTAATCAAAAGCGCTGCGTTGCCAGTCATAGCCCGCAAGAATAAGGCCCGTGACGGTTTCACCCGTCTTCTTTCCTTCTTCATCGTAGGCGGCAAACGTGCCGAACGTCGCATTCGCAGCGACCATGGTCTTGCCGTTCGCGGAGAGGGAGATTGCGCCCGCGTCACCCAGAGCATCGACATGGACGAGTGCACCCTTGGATGCATCCCACGAGAACAGCTCGCAATGCGTTGACTTGGCGATATTCTTTTTGCCGTAGGGTGCCGATACCACGATGGCGAGGTCATCGCAAAAATCGCGGTCGAGGTCTCCGGCAGCCAGCGAAACGACAGGAGCTGACTGCAGCTGCGTCCAAGAGTCGTTCCCGCCCTCGTTGTGCGTGGTGTAGTCCGCGGCGTTACCGGCGTCGATTTTGACGACACTCTGCCTCCAGTTGCCGCCCTCCAGGTCGTACATATCGACTACAGCCTTACGCACGCCGCTCTCGTCGACATAGCAGCCCGCATAGACAAAAAGCTCGTCCACGCCGTCACCATCGACATCGCCCGCCTCGACATCAAAGACGGCGTCGTGCTCTTGCAGGTAGCCGGCGTTCAGATACTTAAAACGGCCTCCGTCCAGCATATTGGTGTTGACCGTCACCGGCAGGCGCGTATCAAGGCTGCGCGTGCGCCCGTTGCTAAACGAATAGAGGACCAGCTCAACCTTTCCGGCGTACGACTTGCCGTCGATCGTCGTGGAAGAACTATCGCCGTAGGCACGAAGCTCGGCAACGCGGCTCTTTTTGCCTGTACTGGCATCGCTGCAGAACTCAACGCTTGTGGCGTGAATGCCCGAGAAGCCGTTATTGTCGTTGGCGAGCACCGTCGAGGACCCGTTGTTGCTCAGGTACGACCAGTCACCGCCACCGTAGTCGCTATGCTTGTAGAGGTCGCTGTTCGTATCGAAATTGTTGACGTTTTGCCAGAACTTTGCGGCGCCCCACACACTTCCATAGCCATCGGTAAGTTTGCTGCTGCCGCCAATGTCGCCGCGCTCGACGTTCTCGAGCTTGTCGCGCAGAGTGTAGCGATTGCCATGGCTACCGTTAGCTGCCATATAGACCTCGCTGCGCGTGGCAAACGTCGTGGGAGCACTGGTGGAATAGGGGCCAACGGTATCGGCCGGAATGTCCTCGCTCGTGCCCAGGCCCAGGTCGCTATAGTCCTGCTCGGTCATATCGGTGATCTCAGGCGTGTCGGCCGCCTGGGCAGTCTGGGGCGCGGCCGTGAAGCAGGCGGCGCTCGCAGCGATCAACGCAGCAAGCGCCGCCGTCCCAACAAGCGGGATTTTCGACAACCGACGAATGTGGGGGTATGGAACGTGCATGGGAGACCTCGCTTTACTCGAGTGGAGTCGGCTCATTTGCTCAAATGCTACGCCTGACACTCAAAATTCCGTGTCTCATTTTCGCCAACGGCGTGTCTCATTTTTGAGAATCCGAGATGCCGCAGGAATCTTATCCCAGCTCAAAGGCCATTTCTGGGATGTATTTTCCGTCGAGTGCCTCATCGGGAAACTGCATCCCATTTCAAGCGTCGATTCCGGGACGCACTTTCCCCTTAGACCCTCAACCGGAAACCGCATCCCACTTTGAGCGCAAATTCCGGGACGCATTTTCCGAAAGCCTGCCCATCCGGAAAATGCGTCCCACTTTGGACGCATCCGGGCACGGAACCATCGACCTATCAGGC
>CAKUGX010000045.1 GCA_934654765.1 uncultured Collinsella sp.
CCGCAGGAAGCCGAGGTACTTGCATGCGAGCGCATTGAAGCGGCAGCACCCGCGGCACTGCCCGCATCCGGACAAGATATGCGCCACAGTGGACAACTTACACAGGAGGAACGCCGCCAACGCCGCGAGCAGGCACGGGGTAAGACTGCCCCCAAGAACCGTCGCGCTTCATCAGCTCCCGAGGGCGAAGTCGACATCCCGCGAGCGACCGAGCAGGCGCTCCTCAACCCCACCGACACCGCGCCCGACAACGCCGACCCCGGTATGGGCTACATCTTTGAGCACACGCGCGGACGCAAGTGCTTGGTCTTTGCCAACTCGCGCGAGGAGGCCGAAGCTGTGTGCTCCATGCTGCGCAGCTACTGCGAAAGTCGACACGAACCCGACCGCTTCCTCATCCATCACGGCAACCTTTCAGCATCGCTGCGCGAGACGGCCGAGGAGCTCATGCGCGACGAGGAACAGGCGCAGACAACCGTCACCACCTCCACACTGGAACTCGGTATCGATATCGGCCGCCTGGAACGTGCATTTCAGATCGACGCACCGTTTACCGTCAGCTCCTTTTTGCAACGTATGGGGCGTACGGGCCGCCGCGACCTTCCGCCCGAGATGTGGTTCGTCATGCGCGAGGAAGAGCCCGAGCCACGCACGATGATGCCCGAGACCATTCCCTGGAAGCTCCTGCAGGGCATCGCGCTCGTACAACTCTATCGCGAGGAAAAGTGGGTCGAGCCGCCCGAGCTCGATCGACTCCCCTACAGTCTGCTCTATCACCAGACCATGTCGACCCTCGCCAGCACCGGCGAGCTCACGCCGGCGGAACTTGCCCAGCGCGTGCTCACGCTCAGCTATTTCCATCGCGTCTCGGCAGATGACTACCGCGTGCTGCTGCGCCATCTCATCAAGATCGACCATATCCAGGTCACGGAGGGCGGCGGGCTCATCGTAGGCCTCGCGGGCGAGCGTATCATCAACAACTTTAAGTTCTACGCCGTGTTCCAGGAAAACGAGGAGTTCACCGTCCGCAGCGAATCGGCCGAGCTGGGCACCATCGTCAATCCGCCCCCGCCCGGCGAGCGCATTGCCATCGCCGGCCATTGCTGGATTGTCGAGGAAGTGGACTGGAAGCGCCACACCGTCTTTGCCACGCAGGTCAAGGGCCGTGTGCCGGCCTACTTTGGCGACTGTCCCGGAGACATCAATACGCATGTGCTCGAGCGCATGCGTCAGGCGCTCAACGAGCATGCGGCATATCCGTACCTTATGGGTAATGCACGGGCACGTCTCGCGCAGGCTCGCCATACGGCCGAGATTTCGGGCGCGGGAGCTAAGCCGCTCATCAACCTGGGCGGTGACACCTGGGTGCTCTTCCCGTGGCTGGGCAGCTACGCCTTCCTGGCGCTCGAACGCATGCTCAAGATTAAATGCGCCGCAGAGCTGGGCCTTCGAGGGCTCGATCCGTCGCGTCCGTACTTTATGCAGTTTAAGATGAAGGCCGACGAGGAGACGTTCTTTGAGGTGCTTGCCGCCGAGGCCGAGAAGGACTTCGACCCTATCGAGCTCGTCTACCCCGGCGAGGTGCCTTACTTCGATCGTTACGACGAATTCGTTCCCGAGGAACTCGTGCGCAAAGGCTTTGCCGAAGGCGTCCTCGACATCGAAGGCATGAAGCAGCGCGTTCTCGGTTGGCGCGACAACGCCTAAGCCCAGTCTTTTTGGGACGTGTCTCTATAGTTTTGTCAACCGCGTGCTTCGCGCCATTTCGGCATGACGCATCCGGGCGCCCGGCGCCCCCGCTTCCCCTTCGGTTGATCCCGCCGCCCGCTAGGCCGCGTACGGGACGGCGTCGCGCATGATCGCGTAGATGACCTTGAGCCTCTTCCTCGCGACCGCCTTCAGCGCCTTGCCGTGCCTCATCCCCCTCGCCCTG
Organism: uncultured Collinsella sp.; assembly: GCA_934654765.1. Classification (GTDB taxonomy): domain Bacteria; phylum Actinomycetota; class Coriobacteriia; order Coriobacteriales; family Coriobacteriaceae; genus Collinsella. The sequence continues at coordinate 1,934 of CAKUGX010000045.1, forward strand.
CACTCCCCGTAGTACCTCCCGAACCTGTTGTCCGTGCCGATGAGGGAGTTGCAGCTGAATATGAGCAGGTTCTTGAGCTGCCTGTTCCCGCCGCGCTGCGGCGACGTCGACCTGATGCTGCTCCCGGAGCGCCTGTCGGACGGCGCCACGCCGCAATAGCTCGCGAGCTCGTCATGCCCCCTGAACGCGGATATGTCGATCGACGTCACCAGCGCCGCGGCGGTCTTGGGGCCGATTCCGGGCACCGTGAGGAGGCACTCGTAGACCTCGTCGCCCGCCAGCGAGTCGGCCACGAGCGAGTCGAGCTCCCCGATGTCGGCGTCGAGGGAGGCTATCTCCCGGGCGAGCATCCGGACCGCGACGTCCTCGCCGGCCGGGAGCGGCCTTCCCGAGCGCGACGAGGCCAGCAGCGCCACCCAGAGCCTCCTGGCCCCCGCGGCGGGGGCGCCCGCGCGCCTGGCGGCGCCCGAGAACCTGCGCCAGCCGGCGGCCGAGCACCCGGCGGCCCCGCCGAACTCGGCCAGCACCGACACCTGCCAGCGGCTCGACGGGTCGACCGCGCCCTCGAGCGCGGGGTCGGCCTCGAGCAGGGTCGCGCGCAGCCTGTTCTTCGCGCGGGTCCTGGCGGACGACGCGAACTCGCGCTGCGACGACAGGATCCGCAGCGAGGCGGCCCCCTCGGGCTCCTCGGGCGCCGGCCTGAGGGCGCCGGGCACGCCGAGCGCGGTGCGCGCGATCACCTCGGCGTCGATGGCGTCGGTCTTCGCGATGCCGGGGAACATCCCGCGGGCCTGCTTCTCGGCATATCCTGGCAGGTAGGCGCAGGGGTTCCCGTGCGCATGGGCGCGCGCGAGGACCAGCGCGCCGATGTTTCGCCTCTGGTCGACGACGACCAGCGCGCCGGAGCCGGCCCGCTCGAGCAGCCGGTCGATGTCGTCGGGCCTGTTGGCCAGCTCGGCCCTGAAGGCGACGCCCCCTCCCGCATCGAGCGCGCACGCGCTGTGCGAGCTCTTCCCGACGTCGATCCCCAGGTAGGCCACGGGCGTCTCTGCTGCAGGCATGGTGTATCCTCTCCCTTGAGCCGGCCGTAAGCCGCGGAAGCGACACCCACATTACCCGGCCGTGGCCCGGTCCGGGCCCGGCACATCTCTATCAGTCGTTCCCCGCGGCCCCTCCCGCCCCGGCGGCAACACGTCCCGGGCCCTCTACGGGGCAGGGGCTGACGGCCGTCCGGGGCGGTCGGCCAGCGACCACCGGTACGGCTCAATCGTATAACCATGCAACGGAAAAGAGCCGCCCTTTCGGACGACTCAAACTGTAATGGGGCTCAATGAGCTAATCGTGGAGCGGGGAGCCGAGGAAGTCGGTGTCGAAGGGCACGGCTTCGGTGAAGGCATAGTTGCCATCGCTGGCGATGAGCAGGTAGTTTTCCTCGCCGCCGAACTCTGTATCGCCACACGGGACCACCCAAGCGCGATCGAACACCTCAAGCGCCGTGGCGGCACAATCGCGCAGGAACGTGACATCACTTCCCTCGTTCGCGCTCACGATGTTGGCAACGTAAATGCCACCAGTATTCAAGCTGCCCCGCACCAAACGGAGTGCCTCAACGGTCGCCAGCTCACGCACGGGCTCGGCGCCGCCAAAGCAATCGCTCACAACCACGTCGTAGCGACGATGCCCAACGCTTGTCACGCCCAGGTACGAGCGCGCCTCGGCGGTAATCACCCGTAAGCGATCGCCTACCGTGCGCTCCAGCTCCTCCAAGTAGAACCAGCGACGCGCCAGACGCGTAATTTCGGCATCGTACTCAATGACATCCATGCGCAGGCCCTCATGCGACATCAGCGCATATTTGGGATAGGCAAACCCGCCACCGCCCAGCATGAGCATACGGTCGATACCATGCCCGCAAGCATCACGCATTGCGTCCTCGGCCTCAAACGCATCGTCAAATGCGCGATAGTACGCAAAGACCGGCTCCGCCCAGCGATCACCAACATAGCTCGCGCTTTGGTAGACGCCTCCCTGCACGAGCACGCGGACCTCGTCACCGTTCTCATCGCGCACGCGCTTCACGCGCGCCAACCCGTTGCGGGTTCGCGCGACCTGCAGACAGGCAGCGCGAACAGCGACGGCAGCCGCACCCAGCGCCGCGGCTCCCAGGGCAACGCCGGCAACAACTCCGGCGGAAACACTCGGCTTGTTCATCTAGAGCTCCTTCTGCAGATAAAGGTCATGGTCGCAAAAACTCAGGTGGCGGTAGTACTCGCGCGTACCAATCGCACTGATCACGTTGATGTGCGCATAACCGGCATCCTGAGCGATCTCACACGCACGTTCCACGAGCAAACGCCCCAGACCGTGATGCTGAGCCGCCTGGCCCTGATCGCCCACGCGCGCCGCCATACCATACACGTGCACCTCGCGAATCATCGCCTCGTCCGGCAACGTCGGCAGCTCGTCCACATGAGCGGCAACAAACGCGCGATCGGGCAGCGACAGGCGCAAAAAGCCGGCGATCTTGCCCTCGGGCGTCACCCACTGCAAAAAACGCTCGCTCGTCACCGGCGTCTCGTAAGCAACCTCATCAAGAGAGAGCTCATCCAAATCGGCGCCCGCGGTACTGATCTCGCGATAGCGAATCTCACGCACCTTTGCGCCCTCGCCGCGGGCCGCCAAGCGATTCTCGACGAGCTGACGCAGGTTAGGCTTCTTGTTGCCCACCATGATGTCGTCGGAACTAAAGTCGCGAATCATACGGCTGATACGACAGAACGCCGGCGTCACCACGATGTCGTCGGCCAGCACATCGAGCAGCTCTTCCTCGGTATAGGGGCGCCACTCGCCGCGCTCATAGCAGCCCACCAGACGCGAACCCTCAATGAGCACACACGGGTAGACCTTGACCTCGTCGGGCATAAAGGCCCCTTCGGTCATAAAGCGCTCGTAGTCGCGCTTGTCCCCCTCGGGCGTGGCGCCCAACAAATTGAGCATAAAGTGCGCATGGATCTTAAAGCCAAACAGGCGCGCAAGCGAAAACGCACGCTCAATCTGAGCCACCGAAATGCGACGCTCGTTGATATCGAGCAGGTGCTGGTCAAGGCTTTGGATGCCCATCTGAATCTTGGTGCAGCCCAAACGACGGATAAGCGTGAGCGCCTGTGGCGTCACGGCGTCGGGACGAGTCTCGATAACGAGCCCCACCACGCGATGCTTCGCCGTCTCGTTGATGCGCTGCTGACGCTCAAGTTCCTCCATCGTGGCCGTCTGCCACTCGGCGACCTCGCCCCACGGCGTGCCGGGGCCGTACAGCCGACGCACCGCGCGGTTATAGCCGCCCACGGCAGCATCAACACGCTCCTGTTCGCCGGCAACACCGCTCGCAAGCTCAACCTCATCGGTCGCAATACCGGCAGCCCGATAGCGTTCGCGTCGCTCCGCTACCACCGGCGGCAGGGCATCGGCGGGAGCGTCATCGAGCAGACGCCCCGCCTCGGCACGGCTGATACCCGGACGCGCCAGCATGGGGTTAGCCGCCACGCCGGCCACGGCATCGTCATTGAGTGCGCGGAAGAGCTCCGACATAAACCATGTCTGATAGCCTTCCGGATAGTCGCTCCAGGTACCGCCAAGCACAATGAGCTCGATCTTATCGGTCGCATGACCCATCTGCGAAAGCGCCGTCAGACGAGCACTCACCTGCAAATAGGGATCGAAGCAATTTTGCTCCGCACGGGCGCACGCCGGCTCGGCGTGCAGATAGCTCTTGGGCATGCGCAGATCGTTGGGGCAAAACAGACAATCGCCCGAGCACGGCCACGGCTTGGTGATGACGGTAATGGTCGCCACGCCCGAAGCCGTGCGACGCGGCTTCATGCGCAGCACCTGCAGCAGTTGACGCTCTAGCTCAGCGTCGACGTTCCATGCCGTCCAGCGAGTCGGCTCCTCGCGCTTCACCCGCTGATAGAACGGCAGCAGACGGCGCTTGGCCAGGTCACGTTTGTCGGCACCCTCGCGGCGCGCCTCGGCATGTATCAGTTTGACGAGCGCCTTGTCGTCTACGGTCTCGCCGCGACGCAGGGCCTCGAGTATGTTCAAGATAATCTGTTCCATGCCCCCATTGTAAAGGCAAAGGCGCCGGAGCCGACCACGGCTCCGGCGCCTCCATCAAAGAGTGCGTCTGCGCTTTTGCCTCTAGACCTTCATCCGCCCCATTACTCCGAGTCAAACGACATATCGCCCGCACCGACCTCAAAACGATACGCGGCGGATTTGTCACCGTTATCGAACTCAAGATTCGAAACCATCTCACCGTCATAGCCATCCGGAAGGAAGTCGCTCTCGAAGTCGCCACAACCCAAGGTGAGGCTCGCCTTAAAGCCCGTAGAGTTCGGAACCGTTATCTCCGCATCGCCCGAACCCACGGTAACGTCCATCGACTTCGCAGGGGCCTGATTCAGGTCAAACGTCACGTCGCCCAAACCAACCTCGGCACTCAGAGTGTCGGTTACGGCGCCGGTAAACTCAACGTCGCCCGAACCAAGCGTCACATCCAGATCGCGGCATGCAATGCCCGTAAACGTCAAGTCGCCCGATTCAACGCTTGCCGTAATGCCGACCATGTTCTCGGCAACTTCGCGCGGAAGCTCAATGGTGACCGTACGGTTAATCGCGCGCTCGTCGTCGCAATCGTACTGGCTGATTTTAAGCGTAGAGCCCTTGACCTCTGCAAGGTTCCGGGTTGCCGCATCTGAAGCAGATGCCCCCTTCGCAACGCGACCACTCTCGATGACACGCACCGGCCCACCGGAGACGTGCTTGATCTCGACCGTGCTCGATGTCACATCCAAATCAAGGGACTGGAATGAGTCAGCATCAAAGGTCTCACTCGAAAGCTTCTGAGGCTGAGCAGAATAGTTGCCGCTATCCCGACCAGGCCAATCGAGCGTAGCGGTGCCGAAATCCCACGGTCCCTCAAAATGAATCAAAGTCCGCGAAGTGCCAAAAACAAGCCCGACAATCAGTACAAACGCCCCGATGCCAACACCCAGGCGCACCTTGGATTCATGCGAGAGCTTCATCATTCATCACCTTCTTCGGCAATCGACTCAGCAGTAGTCGCAGCAGCCGCGTCGGCATCAACCGCAGCGGAAACGTCCTGCACCTGGGTCCTACCTGCCACCGGTGCCGGACCAACCTGGATATCCCCGCGCGCCCAATCGCCATCGAGCGCACGCGCCACCCAGTGATAGATGGGAATCGTAAAGAAGATCAGTGCGGGAAAGGGGCTGGCACCAACCAGGAACATCAGTAAAAAGAACAGCAGCCAGCACACGGCCCAATACGGGAACGACTGGAACGGTCCCTTCACCGGAGTCGGGGCAGCCGCGCCGCCGCCCGTTACCTGCGCCGTCGCGGCATTGGCGGCCTGCGCACTCCAGCTTGCCGCCTGCGCCGCCTTGGCCGCGGCATCACTCGCCTGCGTCGCTGCCTCAGTAGCACGCGCCGCCGCCTCATGGGTACGGGCGCGCTCCGCTGCCTCGGCCTCGCGCTGACGGGCGCGGTCCTCGTTCTCAAACTCGATATCGTCCTCGATCTCATCACTCGGATTGAGCAGCTCGTCCAGGCTCACGCCATAGAGTTTGGCGAGCGAGATCAGGTTCTCGGTATCGGGCGAGCTCTCCGCGCGCTCCCATTTACTGACCGCCTGGCGCGACAGCCCCAGCTTTCGTGCCAGCCCTTCTTGGCTAAAACCCTTGCTGCGACGAAGGTCGGCGAGCCGCTGCGCAGTTTCTACATTCATGGTTCCTCCTATGTGATGCCAGCCGTGCCGCCGGACCGTTTTTGTTCTTAAGGCGCCTTGCACAGTTAAAAATCTATCCGCCACCGCCAAAAACATGCCACCTATTCTAGTGAGATTTTTGACAACCGGCGGTTGCGGGCGCATATGAGCTGCGGAAATGTGTCCAAACAAAGCAATGACCCGTCGCTTGGTTGTCCCCGTTGCGGCGTTAACGGTAGTATGGTCGTACTGTTTATTCCGCACCGCCAACGGAGGGAGTCCCGCGCCGTGAACCGCGATTTCGCCTCATCGCTCATCCAGCTTAACAATACGTTCTATCGCGAGCACTCCGCCTCCTTTTCCGATACGCGCCAGGCCCCGTGGCCCGGCTGGGTGCGCACCATGGACATCGCGCTCGAGCAGCTCGATGTGGCCACCATCGAGCATCCCGTCCGTGTCTTCGACCTTGCCTGCGGCAATATGCGATTCGAGAACTTTGCCGCCGGCGGCACGCTTGCCGCCAAGGGCGTAGATGGCGCGAGCCCCTCGGCGGATGCCAGCTGCCCCTTTGAGTTCTACGGCGTCGACTCGTGCCAGGATCTGGCCATCGACGCGCGCGGTCATGCCCTGCGCATCCCCAACTTGCACTTCCAGGAACTCGACGTGCTCGACGCCCTCATGAAGCTCAACCCCGCCGAGACGCCCGACGTGCTCTTCGACGCGCCACTTGCCGACATCTCGGTCTGCTTTGGTTTTATGCACCACGTGCCCTCGTGCGAGTACCGCGTGCGCGTGCTCGACGCCCTGGTGCGCCAGACGCGCCCGGGCGGCATCATCGCCATCAGCTTTTGGGAATTTATGAACGACGAGCGCATGGCGCGCAAGGCCGTTCGCGCAGAGGCCCGCGCCGAGCTCACCCCGCCGTTTGAGGGCTACGACTCCGCACAGTTCGAAGCCGGCGACCACCTCATTGGCTGGCAAAACGACCGCCACGCCTACCGCTATTGCCATCACTTTGACGATCAGCAGATCACCGACCTGGTGCGCGGAGTCCGTACGTTCTACAAGAGCGGCGAGGTCCCCGTGCGCGAGCTTGAGCGTTTTCACGCCGACGGTCGCAGTGGCGATCTCAACCGCTATGTGATTCTCAAGCGCCTGTAGGAACCTGCGGTTCGTTTTGAGCAGCGCTGCCGCAAAAGACCACATTGCGTCCACCCTTTCCAACGCATCGCCGAAACGTGCAGCTATGCGTTCTGCACTTATGACTAAGGAGCCTCATGGGAGCCGTCCACGTTCGCACGCCTAAGAACTTTGTGCTCGAGGAGCGCCTGGAGCGCTACGCCGATGCCATCGAGACGAGCCCCGAGAGCTATGCCGGACATTGGCGTGAAGCATGTACGCCGGCTGGTGGCAAGCCCTTCGAGCATCTTCACCTGGATCTTGGCTGCGGCAAGGGAACATACCTTGTAGAGCGCGCGGCCCACGAGCCAAACACCCTCTTTATCGGCATGGACCAGGAGCCCATCTGCATCGCCTATGCCGCACAGAAAATCTGTGAGCAGGAGCTGTCCAACGCACTCGTCCTGCCCCGAGGCGCCGCATCGCTGCCGCAGCTGTTTGCCGAAGGCGAGCTCGACGCCATAACCATCAACTTTCCCACGCCGCAGCCCAAGGCCAAGTACGCCAAAAAACGACTCGTCCATGTCGACCATCTGATGCTCTACCGTCCGCTCTTTGCTGCCGGCGCCACCGTCACGCTGCGTACCGACAGCAAGCCGCTGCGCGACTACGCCCTGGGGCAGTTTGCCGCGGCCGGTTACGGCACGCTCTGGGTAAGCGATGACGTGCGCCGCGACCATCCCGAGCATCCCGAGACCGAGTACGAATGCCGCACGCGCGAGATGGGTGCCGTCGTCTACGGCATCTGCGCCACACCCGACGCGAAGCCCACCGAAGAGCAGCTCGCGGCGGGCCGGGCGCAGGAGCAGAGCCTCGCCTGCTATCTGCCCGACGACCTCGATGAGCTCACCTACGTGCCCCTTGGCATGGAAGAAGCCGTCGAGAACTTTAGAAACCGCGCCCGCAAAGGCAAGAAGCGCCTGCCGCAAGAGTCCCAGGGGCCTCTGATGGTCGCGGCGTCGGCAAACAAGCGCAAATAGGCGCCAGCGAACGACCCTCAAATCTAAGTGAGTAGACTTTTTTGCAATAGCCAAGCACAACCCACATAGCGAAAAATAAAACCGCAGATAGAGCCCTTGCGCAAAAGCCGTGTGCTCGCGATATTGCAAAAAGTCTACTCACTTAGCTGGCAGCTGCGCCAAAGGGCTGGGCAGAACGCCCATTTCCTGCATTTTCTCGCGTGCTGGCGCCCCGCGCCGCCGCTACGCCATAATGGATGGCGGACAAACGCGAGAGAAAGCAAACCGCATGGCACAGACCACGACAGATACTTCCGTCAGCACCGTTTCCGGCGCCGGCGCCGCCAGCTCGTTCTCGGGCGGCACGGGCACCGAGGCCGAGTTCGGCTCGCTCGGTGCGCTCTCCCCCACCTGGTGGGAGCCCGAGGACGGCAGCGAGCCCGAACCATGGCTCACGCCCGATCAGGCCTTCGAGCGCTTCTTTGAATGGACGAGCGACCGCGGCATCGAGCTGTGGGACCACCAAGAAGAGGCCCTGATGGACCTAGCCGCCGGTGACCATGTCATTTTGGGCACGCCGACCGGCTCCGGTAAGTCGCTTGTCGCGCTGGGCATGCTCTTTATGGGCATGGCGCAAGGCAAGCGCTGCTATTACACGGCCCCCATCAAGGCCCTGGTCAGCGAAAAGTTCTTCGACCTGATGCAGGTGCTCGGCCGCGAAAACGTCGGTATGATCACCGGTGATACGCATATCAACACCAAGGCGCCCGTCATTTGCTGCACAGCCGAGATCCTTGCCAACGACGCGCTGCGCGAGGGCGAAGATGCCGACGTTGGCTGCGTCGCCATGGACGAGTTCCACTACTTTGCCGACCCCGACCGCGGCTGGGCCTGGCAGGTACCGCTGCTCACCCTGCCCCACACACAATTCATGCTCATGAGCGCCACGCTCGGCGACGTCACCGCAATCGCCGCCTCGCTCGAGGAGCACACCGGCGCCACCTGCGACCTGGTCGTCGACGCCCCGCGTCCTGTGCCGCTGAGCTACGACTACGTGACGACCTCGCTCGAGGGCACCGTCGAGCTCGCGATGCGTCGCGGCGAGGCCCCGCTCTACATCGTGCACTTTAGTCAGGATGCCGCGCTTGCAACGGCACAGTCACTCGCCAACTTTGGCATTGCCAGCAAGGAGCAGCGCGAGGCCATCAAGGAGGCTGCCAAGGGCACAAGTTTCTCGACCGCCTTCGGAAAGATCCTCAAACGCCTGCTCGGCTGCGGCGTCGGCGTACACCACGCCGGCATGCTGCCGCGCTATCGTCTACTGGTCGAACGCTTGGCGCAGCAGGGATTGCTGCCCGTCATCTGCGGCACCGATACGCTCGGTGTCGGCATCAACGTGCCCATCCACACCGTGGTGCTCACCGCGCTCACCAAGTTCGATGGCTACAAGATGCGCCGCCTACGCGCCCGCGAGTTCCATCAGATCGCCGGTCGCGCCGGCCGCTCGGGCTTCGACACCGAGGGCATGGTCATCGCCGAGGCCCCGGAACACGAGATCGAGAACGCCAAGCTCATGGCCAAGGCGGGCGACGACCCCAAAAAGCTCCGCAAGATCAAAAAGAAGAAAGCTCCCGAGGGCTTTGTCACCTGGAACAAACAGACCTTTGAGCGCCTGATCGAGACGCAGCCCGAGACGCTCAAACCGCGTCTGCGCATCACGCACTCCATGGTGATTAGCGTGGTCGAGCAGGGCGGCGACGCCCGCACCCGCGTGCACAACCTCATCCAGACGAGCCTGCAAACGCCCGAGGAAAAGGCCAAGCTCGAGGTTCGTGCCGACGAGATCTTCGCCACGCTCATCGACTCCGGCGTCGTCGTGCGCACCGAGGTGCCGCCCGCGCCCGACGCTCCGGCTGACGCCGCGCCTGACATCGACTACGCGCTGACGGTCGACCTGCCCGAGGACTTTGCGCTCGACCAGCCGCTCTCGCCGTTTTTGCTCGCCGCGCTGGAGCTGCTCGATCCCGAGAGCGAGACCTACACCATGGACCTCATCTCCATGGTTGAGGCTACACTCGAGGACCCCAAACAGGTGCTGCGCGCACAGGAGCGCGCCGCGCGCGACCGCGCTATGGCCGAGATGAAGGCCGACGGTGTGGAGTACGAGGAGCGCCTGGAGCGGATCCAGGATGTGACCTATGAAAAGCCGCTCGAGGACCTGCTCGATGCCGCCTTCGACAAGTACTGCCGGGAAGTGCCCTGGGCCAACGACTACCAGCTCTCGCCCAAGAGTGTCCTGCGCGACATGCTGGAGAGCGCGAGTGATTTTAAGGGCTATATCCAAAAGCTCGGCATCGCCCGCTCCGAGGGCATCCTGCTGCGCTACCTTGCCGAAGCCTACCGCTCGCTCGATCGCACTGTGCCCATCGAGAAGCGCGACGAGCGCTTGCGCGACATTATCTCGTGGCTGGGCTTTGTGGTGCGCTCGGTCGACTCGAGCCTGGTGGACGAGTGGGAGAACGCCGGCAACCCGGCCGCACTCGACGCCGCGCCGCCTCAGGGTATCGACGAGGTTGTGGCAGACCGCCGCGGCTGCACCCTGCTGGTGCGCAATGCGCTCTTCCGCCGCGTGACCCTTGCAGCCCGCGAGCACGTCCGCGACCTGGGCGAGCTCGATGAGGACTGGGGCATGAGCGAGGTTCGCTGGCAAAAGGCGCTGGACGCCTATCACGAGCAGCACGAGGAAATCCTCACCAACGGCGACGCCCGCAGCTCGGCGATGTTTACCATCGACGAGAGCGACGAGAAAACCGACCACGTGTGGCACGTGCACCAAATCTTTGCCGACGAGGATGGCGACCACGACTTTGGCATCATGGGCGATGTCGATCTGGATGCCACGCAAGACGGCGGCGAGGTCATCTTCGCCCACTACCGCGTCGGCTTTATCGAAGACCTGCTCGAAGACTAGCCGAATCAGCCGAGCAAACAAAGCGGGGCCGCCGGCAACATCGCCAGCGGCCCCGCTTTTTGCACTATACGCTATCCCCTATTCGGCATCCTCGACCTCATACGAATCGGCCTCGGCGGGCTCATCGCCCGTGCCCGTTGCCGTCTCGCGCGCCTCGTCGAAGGCCGCCTTCATGGTCTTGTTGCCCCAGGTGAGCTTGCGGATTGTAAGCTCATCAGCCTTGTTATGGGCCAGGCGCAGGTTCTCGGTGCTGCGGCGCAAGTCGTCCTTGGTCTTCTCAAGCTGCTTGATGGCAGCATCGATTTCTTTGATCGCCGACTCGAATTGCTTACTCGCCAGGTTGTAGTTGCGCGAGAAACCGTCCTTGAACTTTTCCATCTTGGCTTCGAAGTTCGTGACGTCGATGTTCTGCTGTTTGTACTCCGCCAGCTCCTGCTTATAGC